>JBKHJA010000113.1:0-7430 GCA_046538375.1 Candidatus Aminicenantota bacterium | reverse complement strand
AAAAAAAACATTAACTATTTCTCTTTATGCAAGATAAATCAGCCCGGTTGACATATAAAGCTGTGATCAGCCCAGCTGAGTTAATTTTATAATATTTTTCATATAATGGTCACAGATTTGAGAGAGAGCCCTTTATCTCAAACAACAATTTACCTATATCCTGTTTTCCAGCCGACTCAGGTTGCTCAAAGGATAAAGGTTTATCAATGACTCCCGTTTCAACTGTATACTCCATAAATTCCCACATCCACTCATGATAAACCACCACAAAGGCCGATTCTTTATCAGAAATTCCGTATTCTGTTTGGAGCGCTTCCAGATCCAGGTTCTGGCTCATGAATCTTACAATCTTTGAAGCCATTTTCATTTCTATCATGGGGACGATTATGCTTCCCTCTTCATCCACAACCCCGTAAGGCAACAAGAAAAAATCAGATTTAGAGATTTAGAGATGTTTCCATTGATCTTTGGGTTTTTTTGCTGAAATCATGGTGTCACTGCACTTAGGCCAGGAGGAACCCAAAGAACAGATAAAGCAAAAGCGAGATTCCTGCTGCGGTGAGAGCATAGGGAAGCTGGGTTCTCACATGATCGATGTGGTCGGTGGCCGAGGCCATGGAAGAGATAATGGTGGTATCTGAGATAGGGGAGCAGTGATCTCCGAATACCCCTCCTCCCAGTACCGAGGCGATGATTAACCCGGGATGGAGTCCCACCATGTTGGTCATGGGGACTGCTATGGGGATCATGATGGCAAAAGTCCCCCATGAAGTTCCTGTGGAAAAAGCGATAAAACAGGAAACCAGAAAAACCACAGCAGGTATGAATCCGGGATTAAGAGTGGATTTGGCGGCTTGGGCCACAAACGTACCGGTGCCCAGGGCATCACAGGTGTCACCGATAGCAAAGGCCAGAATCATCAGACTGGCTAGAGGGACCAGTCCCCCCACTCCTTTCATAAATATATCGGTGATTTCCTTGGTCCTCATTATTCCCTGAACTCTGTAGGCAACGGCTCCCACCAGGATGGCGGAGATCACGGACCAGAGGACTGCTGTGGATCCAGATCCTTCCATGAGGTTTCCTTTTCCGGTGATAAGAAGCCCTGCGGGCATCATCAACACCATGGTCACCACAGGCAGAATCATGTTCACCGCCCGCGGCCGGATTCCTGGTTTGGGCTTCATCATCACCACTTCTTCAGAGACCAGCGGTTCAGCTCCATCGCGGAGGAGTTTGTTTTCCCGTCTCACCCGGTTTTCGGCTTTTATCATCGGCCCTATATCTTTTCCACTAAGAACCACTGTCAAAACCAGGAGTAAGGCAAAAACAGCATAAAAATTAAAAGGTATAGAAGAGACCAGGACTTTCACCGGCTCCTTGACTCCCTGGGCAGCCAGAAGGCCGATAACAAAAGCTCCCCAGGCATTCAGAGGGACAAGGATGCATTTGGGGGCAGAAGTGGAGTCGAGAATATAGCTCAGTTTTTCTCGTGAAATTTTGAGCCTGTCGAAAATAGGCCGGGTTACAGCTCCAGAGACCAGCACACAGATGCTGGATTCGATGAAGATGATGAATCCCAGGAACCAGGCCAGGAGTCCCGCTGATCTTCTGGTGTCCACCATCCCTTTTCCTACCACCCAGTTGACAAAACCTTTCATTCCTCCTGAGTATTGGGTGAAGGTGATGATGGCTCCGATCATGGCACTGAAAAGGACTACCCTGGTGTTATCGGAATTATTAAATACCTCTACCAAAGCGTGGATGGTTTGAATAAGACCCGAAAGAGGATTCCAGTCCTGGATGATGGTCCATCCCGACCAGATGCCCACAAGGAGTGAGATATAGACATGCCTGGTTTTGATAGCCAGGAAGATGGCCAGCAGAGGAGGAAGGACTGACAGCCAGCCGAATGTGTCCATGAACAGTCTTACCGAAGAGAGACATATAACATCGGATAATGGAGATGTCAAATGAAGCCATATTTTTTATAAGAATTTGCTTTTTGGCATTGATCCAAATCCCTCACCATTTTTCACAATTAGCCTTGACTGACATCCTAGAATGGAACTATCGCATCCAAAACGACTAGGTCAACAACTAGAAAAAAGATACAAATCCACCGAAACCTCCAAACCGTCCCGTTTAAGTTAGGCTTCATCCTTGAATCGACAAAAAGCAGTCATGAATGCTCTCAGAAATACTCGCCCCTCTCCTCGGCAGCCATTAAGAGTTGCTGCTGGACAACTTGAGACGGAGGAGGCCGTTCGGCCATGAAGGTAAGCTTGAGGTGAGCGATAATCTTGTCGATAACTTTGTGATCTTAGATAAAACGGGAAACACTGTGGAAACGCCCCTCCCGGTCTGAACCGCCCTCGGAAATAAGAAAATGGAGGTGGGGGTGAAGATTGATTTTTGACCCAAACGACTGTATCACGGCGATAATCCCGGGAGTAAGCTCAAGGCTTGTAACCGCCTTGAAGTATTTCAGAAGCACCTCTTTTCCGCAGAGACAAAGACCTCAGAGAAGCGTAGGCCCAGGACAGCGAGAGGCCAAGGAAAAGAAGGAGGACAAAATGATTTGGAGAGAGGGTGATCACCCATGAAGAGAATTCTGACGTTATTCGTCTTGATGGTTTTCTTATTGGCGGCCGGTCAGCAAAACGAGCCTGGCCGATCTGGCCAAAATCCTGAATAAATATCCCGATACCAATATTCTTATCGAGGACCATACGGACAGCACCGGAACGGATGACCACAACATGATCCTTTCGAGGGAGCGCGCTCAGTCCGTGGCTTTCTACCTGGCTTCACTCGAGGTGAACTCGGGGAGGTTCTCGACCGCTGGCTACGGCGAAACTCAGCCGATCGTGATGAATGATACGCCCGAAGGCCGGCAGAAAAACCGGCGGGTGGATATCGCTGTTATAGCCAATGACAAGCTGAAAAAGGCCGCACAGAAAAAGGCGAAAGGCTGATTGATTAGGAGGAGACAGCTACTTCTAAGAATCAATTCAGAGCAGTGCAGCAGGAAATGTGCCGTTTAATAGGAAATGTGCTGTTTTATAGGTCAATTTCTTAGGCGGGAAAACAGCTAATTTTGTCCGGCCGGAGGCTTTGAATCCCTGGTCACCCGAAATTCCGGCTTCTTCCAGAGAGGAAAATTTTTTACGTGGGCTTTTTTCTGACACGCCGAGAACGCGGAAAGATTTTGGCATGAAAACTGCATTAATAGATATGGTTTCTCGCAAATCCATAGGATCGTCCAATGAAGGATGGGCGAGGGACGGCGAGGGACAAAAAAAAAGGAGGTCAATATGCTTTGGATAATCTTAGTCATACTGCTTATTCTGTGGCTTGTGGGTCTTTTAACAGCTCACACTTTCGGCGGCCTTATCCACATTCTTCTAGTCATCGCCGTGATCGTTCTGATCGTCCGGCTATTACAGGGAAAGAAAGTTCTTTAGCGGGGGAAACGCCGAAATGATTTGGCCGAAAATCCGGGCCTCAAGACGGGTATGGGGACTCCTCGCAGGCCTGGCGCTGATTACCCCATGTCTCTTTTCCGCTCAGGTATTCAAATACCAGAAAATCAAACCTGAAAAGGGATATTTGATCCAGACGGTTCCCTTCGAAAAATGGCTGGGAAGAAATTATTGCGGCCCGGCCTGCCTGGCGATGGTCCTCAACTACTGGGATGAAACGCGATCCTTCAGCCAGCAGAAAATCGCGGATGAGATCTATGATTCTGAAAGCCGGGCGACCTATAACTCCGATCTGGTCATGTATCCGCGAACAAAAGGATTTGAGAGCTACTCTTTCCAGGGAAACCTGCGAATCTTGAAGGACGTGGTTGGGAAAGATATCCCGGTGATCGTTCTGACTAAAGCCATAAAACAGATCGCCAAAGGACACTACCGGGTGGTCATCGGATTTGATGATGACGAGGACCAGATCATCTTCCACGACCCCTATTTTGGAGACCGGAATGCCATGACGCGCGAGGATTTCATGAAGGTCTGGGAGCTGGGAAAGGGGCGGAACCAGTCCCGGTGGATGATGGCCGTGGTCCCCGGTCAAAGTTCTTTCCCTTTTCCCGCTCTGCAAAACGACCCTCTGACGTCCATCAATCTGGCCACAGCATATTACCGGAGGTCGGATTTCATGAAATCGAGGGAGCAGTGGGAAAAAGCCAGAGAGTCCATCAGCGAAGATCCTTATCCCCTATACAGCCTGGGCATGGTCAGCCTGAGAGAAGGCCAGGCCGAGGCTTATGCCCTTAGAGCCCTCAGCTTGGACGCAAACAGCGCTTACGCCCACGACGTCCTGGGCCTGGCCTATGCCAATCAAGGCAGGCTTGTCCCGGCCTTAAAGTCTCTCGGTCAGGCTTCTCCGGCTTGCCCCCGGTGAGGAGTTTATCCGAAGGCACTATCTGCAAGTCAGGGCTCTCTATATCGAAAGAGCCCGGCTTGAAAACATTCAAAAAAAGGAGAAGTCGAATGAAAAGAAAAGTTAAGATCTGGAGTGTCCTGTTGATGATCGTGTTGGTCTCTTCCTATGCCGGTGCTCTTCAAAAACCGGTGCTTCAACAGGCGGACACGTCAACTCAGCTTGTGATCGATGCGCAAGACGTGATCACGGCTTCCGATGCCGGGGGAAGTCTCAGCTCAAGGGATCTCCTCCTCATCACAGCCGTCGGTGTTGTGATCCTAGTGGTCGCGTTGGTCCTTTAGCGGGAAGTCTCATTCTCCCGACTGTTCTGAAGAGGGCGTCCTCTCATAGGGGAGGATGCCCATTCTTATGCTGCTTGAGGTGCTTTTCAAATTAAATCGGTTGAAAATCAAGGATATGCCCCGGGAAGCTTGTTGGCATTATTCTCATTGTTTTAGGAGTCTTGGCTCTGGCCTATCAGGGTATACGATATACAACTGAGGAGAAGCTGATTGATATCGGACCCCTCAAGGGTCTCACGGCAAATAAGAAGAAAACCAGCCTGCTGCCTCCGATAATAGGCGGAATGCCCTCGTGGCTGGGCTGCTGATTAGGTAGTTTTTTCTGTTTCGTAACCGGACTCACATCTACGGCATGTTCGTCCTGGTATTCGATGAGGACGATTGGCCGTCGGTCAAGAAGACCGTCAAGTTTGCCAAGAAATCCCGGCTGTCTACGACCCAGTTCCTTATCCTGACTCCCTTGCCCGGGTCGGAGTTCTATGAAAAGATGTCGCAGGAAAATCGCCTCCGGTTCCATGACTGGGCGCTCTATGACGGCCATCATGTTGTCTTCGAGCCGGCGCGCCGGCTGGGCTGTTAGTTGAAGTTTAAAAAAGGGCTTGACTGTTTTTTTTTAAAAATTATAATCTCAACACAATAGTAAAGGGAAATACGATGGCCGCTATTCTTATTATGGATGATGATAAGCTCATTTGCGAATGGATCTCTAATGTCGTCACCCAATTGGGGCATCAGTCTGTCCCGACGCACCTTCTCCGGGAGGGCCTCAGGAAAGTCCGATCCGAGCCATTCGACATCGTTTTTCTGGACGTCCACATGCCAGATGGAAGCGGACTGGAGATCATGTCGAAGATCAAAGCCGCCCGGCCTTCCCCGGAAATCATCGTGATCACCGGGTTGGGCGATCCAGATGAGGCCGAACTCGCCATCAAAAGCGGCGCCTGGGATTATTTAGAAAAGCCGGCTTCGTTCGAAATCCTCAAGCGCTCCATTATTCGGGCTCTGGAATATCGAGCGGAAAAAAAACTGGGGGAGCCGTCGTTCGGTTTGAAAAGAAACGGTATTATCGGAGATTCGCCAAAGATCACTTCTTGTCTGGAACTTCTGGCCCAGGCCGCCGGCAGCAACGGCAATGTTCTCATCACAGGCGAAACCGGAACCGGGAAAGAACTTTTTGCAAAGGCTGTCCATTATAACAGCTCCCGGGCAAAAAGAAATTTTGTGGTCGTTGACTGCACGGCACTTCCCGAGACGCTGGTGGAAAGCGTTCTTTTTGGGCACGAGCGGGGGGCGTTCACCGGAGCCGATCGAAGCCAGAAAGGGTTGATCAAGCAGGCGGACGGAGGAACTCTTTTTTTAGATGAGATCGGGGAGCTGCCGTTTTCGACTCAAAACCGATTCCTCCGGGTCATTCAAGAGCACCGCTTCCGTTCTGTCGGAGGGGGTCAAGAAATCGAAAGCGATTTCAGGCTTGTGGCGGCGACAAACCGAGACTTGGAAGGCATGGTCCGGGAGGGACGATTCCGGGAAGATCTGTTCCATCGGCTCCGGACTCTTATTATTGAATTGCCCCCCCTGAGAGAACTTCTCGAAGACATCAAAGAATTGACGGTCTTTTATATGAGCTCCTTGTGCGAGCGGTTTTGGATAGAATCCAAAGGAGCCTCTCCTGAATTCTGGGATGTCGTGACCGCATATAAATGGCCCGGCAATGTGCGAGAACTGATCCAGGCTCTGGAGAAAGCTTTGCTTTCGGCAAAAGATGAACCAATTCTCTTCCCCAAACACCTTCCGACGTATATTCGCGTTCAGGTTGCACGGAACTCTTTCTCGAAAAAGCCGGCCAGCAAGGGTCAGCCAGGGATGCTCTTGAGCGTTCCCAAAGTGCCTTCCAAATTGAAAGAGGTTCGGAAAGCAGCAGTTTCTGAAGCAGAGCAACAGTATCTAAAGGACCTGATTTCTTTTGTGGGCGGAGATATCAACAAAGCTTGCCGGATTTCCGGCTTGTCTCGCTCCAGAGTCTATACTCTTCTCAGAAAATACCGGCCAGCTGATGATCGTTGGCTGGAATAACGCCGGACATGCCCTTTAAAAAACAGAGAAAGAGTGCTCATTTATTGGAATAAGTGCTATTAAAGAGAATAAATTACTGCCGATTCTGGGGGAAAGCAGCTATTAAGATTTTCTCACCCCTATAAAAACGAGTCGCCTGGTTTTATTAATTTGGCATGTTTCTTGCACATGATTCAGTGGTATAAAGAGAAATGGTATAGATTCGTTTTTAAAGGAAAAATTAAATCCAATGCAGCTGCTTTTTTATTCAAGTAGGAATGATCGAAATAACAAGAGACTTGAGGCAGCGGTTCATGAGGTGATCCCGGAAAGTCAAATAGAACGCTTCAAAACACTTGATGACTTCGGGAAGAGACTGGGGATGCCCGTAGAGCCGGATTCAGTCGCAGTTCTCTCAGCTTCGAACCAAGAAGAGCTTCAGCAAATGCAGTTTCTCCGCAATCTACTCACGGAGATTTATGTCGTCCTAGTTATCCCGGATCAAAAGGACAGCACCATCAGACTCGCCCATCTTTTGTTGCCCCGATTCTTGAGCCAAATAGAAAGTGATTTCATGGATTTCAAAATTGTCCTAAACAAAATGTATCTCAATTCTCAACATTCTCATGATGGGAAAAAATCAAG
>JBKHJA010000112.1:0-7441 GCA_046538375.1 Candidatus Aminicenantota bacterium | reverse complement strand
CTGTTTTTAGCCATGGGAGCATTTCAAATTCTATAATGAGGTGAGGGATGGGGGGCGAGGAAGCCCCTATGAGGACTGAACGGGCATGGTTTCTCTCCGAAGGAGAGAAGAGTGAAGTCCGAATGGGAGCTGATTTTCCTCGCTGGGGAAAATCAGCGTGCTGACGACCCCCCCATCCCTCACCTCATTATAGAATTTGAAATGCTCCCATGGCTAAAAACAGATTGAAAATAAAGCTGTTTTGTGTTAGTTTTTCTGCTAATCCCTTTGAAGAGCTAATTATCAAAGGAGATGACCATGAGTATAGATGGAAGACATTTTTTCACCTCAGAATCAGTTACAGAAGGTCATCCTGATAAAATTTGCGATCAGATTTCCGATGCCATTCTCGATGATCTCATCAGCCAGGATCCCCATAGCAGGGTGGCTTGTGAGACCTTGGTGACCACCGGAATGGTGCTTATTGCCGGAGAGATTACCAGCAATGGCTATTGTGAATTCCAGAAGGTAGTCAGAAATACGGTTAAAGAAATCGGCTATACCAGGGCCAAATACGGTTTTGATTATGAAACATGTGGGGTGATTTCTTCCATCCATGAACAGTCTGCGGATATTGCCAGAGGAGTGGATGAGACTGATGACCGCGAGCAGGGAGCAGGAGATCAGGGACTTATGTTTGGATACGCCTGTGCAGAGACAGAGGAACTGATGCCCATGCCTATCTTGGTCGCCCATAAACTGGTGAAAAGACTGAGCCAGGTGCGAAAAGAAAAAATACTGCCCTACCTGAGGCCAGACGGTAAGTCTCAAGTGACTATTGAATATGATTCCCATCTTCCCAAGAGAGTGGAAGCGGTGGTGATCGCTGCCCAACACGATCCTCGTGTGAAAATGGGAGATTTGAGAGAGAATATAAAAAATATGGTCATAAAAAAGGTTGTTCCTCCAGGAATGATGGATAAAAATACAAAGATTTACATAAACGAAACGGGCCGTTTTGAGCAGGGGGGGCCTTTTGCGGATACCGGAATTACCGGCCGCAAAATCATAGTGGATACCTACGGAGGAGTAGGAAGTCATGGGGGTGGTTGTTTATCCGGAAAGGACCCCTCAAAAGTGGATCGATCTGGGTCTTATATGGCTCGGTATGTGGCCAAAAACCTGGTAGCAGCAGGGATCGCTGATAAGCTCGAAATTCAGATAGCTTATGCTATCGGGGTGCCTCATCCGGTTTCTCTAATGGTGGATACTTATGGAACCGGAAAGATCTCTGAGAATAAGATCAAAGATTTGATTCGAGCGCATTTTGATCTCAGACCTAAAAAGATGATTGATACTTTGAGGCTGCTTCGACCCATTTACAAAAAGACAGCTTGCTACGGCCACTTTGGCCGGAATGAAGAAGAATTTACCTGGGAAAAGACAGATAAAGCTGAGATTTTGAGAGGAGACGCTGGTCTCAAGTCAAGCGATTAAGGAGAAATGAATGGAATATGATGTGAAAGATTTATCCCTGGCGGATCAAGGAGAGCTCAAAAAGGAGTGGGCGGGAAGGTTTATGCCCGTGCTTGACCTTCTTAAAGATAAATTCTCACGAGAGAAACCTCTCCAGGGTATCAGGATTTCGGCCTGCCTCCATGTTACCAGCGAGACGGCAAACTTGATGGAAGTGTTAAAACTGGGGGGTGCAGAAGTTGCCCTTACTGCTTCCAATCCACTCAGTACCCAGGATGATGTTGCTGCGGCCCTGGTGAAACACTACCAGGTCCCTGTTTTCGCCGTAAAGGGGGAAGATGAGAAGACTTATTACCGGCATATCAACCAGGCGCTTGATACAGAACCTCAGATAACCATGGACGATGGGGCAGATCTGGTATGTACAGTCCATTCGGAAAGAAAGAATTTGGCGGGAAATATTGTGGGAGGGACTGAAGAAACCACTACAGGAGTCATCCGGTTGAAAAGCATGGCCAAGAGAAAGGTGCTTCTATACCCCATTGTGGCTGTCAATGATGCCAAATCCAAACATCTCTTTGACAACCGTTACGGCACCGGTCAGAGTTCTATCGATGGAATCCTGAGGGCCACCAATATTCTTCTGGCGGGCTTGAATTTTGTGGTTTCAGGATACGGATGGTGCGGCCGGGGAGTGGCCATGAGAGCCAAAGGAGCTGGAGCCAAAGTCATCATCACTGAGGTGGACCCTCTCAGGGCATTGGAAGCGGTGATGGATGGATTCCAGGTGATGAGTTTAAAGGAGGCTGCTCCCATCGGAGATGTCTTTGTCACTGTAACTGGAGATAAGAATGTGATAAACGGTGGGCATTTTCAAAAGATGAAAGACGGTGCTGTTGTGGCTAACTCCGGTCACTTCAATGTAGAAATCGATATTCCAGCCCTGGAAAAACTTTCCCAAAAAAAGAGGAAGATCAGGGAGTTTGTGGAGGAATATACTCTAAAAAACGGAAGAAAGATCTATCTTTTGGCTGAGGGAAGGTTGATCAATCTGGCGGCAGCAGAAGGGCATCCAGCCGTGGTCATGGATATGAGTTTTGCCAATCAGGCTCTGAGTGTTTTATACCTGTCTCAGGAAGGGGAGTCTCTTCAAAAGAAGGTCTATCCAGTGCCTGTTGAGATGGATGAAGAAATTGCCCGGATGAAGTTGAAAGCTCTTGGGGTCAAAATTGATAAATTGACGGGTGAACAGAAGAAATACCTGGCGGCCTGGGAGGAAGGCACATAAATACGGGATTATTTTTGGATTATTTTCAGGTACTGATTGATCTTATCCTTCATCTCCGGATCAGTAACGCGGGGAGAAATTTCCTCAAAAATTTCCTGAGCTTTTTTCAATTCATTGTTTTTAAAGTAAGCCACTGCCAGGTTGAAATTGAAATAGACATCCCGGGGAACAATTCTTAAGGCCTGAAGGTAACTTGCGATGGCTTCATCAAAGTTCTCTAATTTTTCGTTTATGATGCCTTTTAAATTATAGGCCATAGCCATGTCTTTATTGATCTGTAGAGCCATTTGGACATAGTCCAAAGCTTCCTTCGATTTCTCCTGAAGAAGGCAGAGCCTGGCCAGATTGTAGTAGGGAAGTTCTCTCGAGCTGTAGTTTTTATCAGATGCTGCCTGACGGTATTCTTGTTCGGCTTTGTCAAGAAGCCCCATTTCCTGGTAAATCATACCCAGGTTGTTCCGCGCTTCAGAGAAAGTGGGATTGATGGTGAGGCATTTTTGAAAATATTTTGCCGATTCTTCCAGTTCTCCTTTCATGGAATAAGCCAGGCCAAGACCATTAAAGGCCAGAAAATAATTGGGGCTGAGGGAAAGAGATTTTTGGAAGTGTGATATGGCTTCGTTCACATTCCCGTTGTTGAGATAAAATGATCCCATATTGTAGTGATACCGAGGATTTTTCTCCCTGGCCTGCTGAATCTTTTCTGAAGTGGATGTGCAGAAAATCAAATTTAAAATGATCAATGCCGTGGATAACCATTTGATTTTCATCATATCCCCCTTTTCATTCAGTATTCCTCTTTTAGTTTTCTGGACATTAAATCCTGAAGGGCTTTTTCAGGGTGTTTGCCCGCGTACAGGACTTGATAGACCTGCTCACAGATGGGCATTTCCACTCCTTTTATCCGGGCCAGTTGAAGGGCAGAGACAGTGGTGGTGATACCTTCGGCCACCATCTTCATGCGGGAAGTGATTTCTGTCAGGGATTTTCCCTTTCCCAGTTCATAGCCCACATACCGGTTTCGACTCAGTTTTCCTGTACAGGTGAGGACCAAATCTCCTACCCCAGCTAACCCGGAAAAAGTTTCTTTCTTTGCTCCCAGTTTGACTCCCAACCTTCTTATCTCGGATAATCCCCTGGTGATCAGAGCAGCGATGGAATTGCTGCCGAACTCAAGAGAATCCAGTATTCCCGAAGCAATGGCGATCACGTTTTTCAGAGAACCGGCCAGCTCCACTCCGATGATGTCCTGAGTGATGTAGACGCGGAAACTGGCACTGGAGATCAGATGCTGGATTTTTTTGGCCAGACCGATATCTTTGGATGCCACCACCACAGCAGTGGGGTGCTGGGCAGCAACTTCCAGAGCAAAACTTGGACCGGAAAGGACAGCCACGCGGGGAGCAAAAAAGGGAGAGAAAATTTCTTCCATCACTTCGCTCATCCTTCTTAAAGACTCTTCTTCAATGCCTTTGGTCAGGCTGACCATGATTTGATCCGGGGAGAGGGATGGAGCAGCTTCCTCATAAACTTTCCGGCAGAATTTAGAGGGTACGGCGACAAAAACCATGTCCGCGGTCTTCACGGCCTTTTCTATGTCATTGAAAAAAAGGACCGATGGGGGGAACACATAGCCGGGCAAAAAGGTTCTGTTTTCTCTTCTTCGAAAAGTATCCTGGTAAACATCTTTTTCTCTTATCCAAATACGGGTCTCCATATCTAAATTCCCAAGATAATGAGCAAAAGCGCTTCCCCAGGTTCCACCTCCGATAATGCAGGCCTTCATCTTGCTTTTCCCCCTATTTTTCTCTCAGTTCCTTTGATGAGCCTCCCTATATTTCCCCGATGCCTGGAAGCGACCAAAAGAAAAAGGGCCGCACTCAACCCCACAATTTCCATTTCTCCTCCCAACAGGTAAACCCAGAGAGGAAAGAACAGTGCAGCGATCAGAGAAGCAAGAGACATGTAGCGGGTCAGCAGCACCACAGGGAGGAAAATGATTGCACTCAAAACCAGGGGTTTTAGGGCTAAAACAGCATACACTCCTGCCGTGGTGGCCACTCCTTTTCCTCCCTTAAATTTGATGTAAACGGGAAAACAATGGCCCACCACCACCAGGAAGGCACAGACAGCCGCAAAGGTGTGGTCCTGAAAAATTTTTACGGCCAGCCATACGGGAAACAGCCCCTTAACAAAGTCGGCCAAAAGAACAATCAGTCCGAATCCCCAGCCGGTGAGACGGAGAACATTGGTGGCTCCTGTGGCTTGACTCCCGTAGCCGCGGATATCTTTTTTTTCCCTCAGATAAAAAAGGATGAATCCGGTGGGAATGGAACCGACCAGGTAAGAGAAGAGAGCATAAAGAATTTTCATTTGAGTTCAAATTCAGAAATGATTTTGTACTCAGCCCCTGTGGGTTTGAGAATACTCTGGAAGAAAGTGATTTTTTTGACTTTCATTTCTCCATAATCTGTTTGCTTTTTCTGGCTGAGCTTGGAGGGAACTCCTCCCAGATGAGATCGCGGTTTCACTCTCCCCAGAGTAAGATGGGGATGAAATTCTCTTTTTTCCTTGGCAAATCCCAGATTTTCTAATTCTTGTTCGATCCGTGCCTGAAGTGATTTTATATTGCTGCTTTCTTCCACTCCCACCCAGAGCACTCTGGGCTTCTTCCCAGGAGGGAAACTCCCTGTCCCCTTGAGTTTTAAAGAAAAGCCATCATACTGCCGGCAGATCTTCTCCAGGACAGCTTTGATTTCTGAGATTTTTTCCAGTGCAATCTCCCCCAGAAATTTTAATGTCAGATGCATGGCTTCCTTTTTTACCCATTTGATGTTGGTGCTGACTTTATCCAGTTCTTGGATGAGTGAAGAAAGACTCTGCTTTATTTTATCATCAAGATCTATGGCGATAAACGTTCTCATTTCTTTCTCCATTACAGGGATTTTATAAAATACCTTCTCACCATATCCAGGCCCTTCTGGGTGGATTGAAACTTCACCGCTTTTCTTGGGCCCAAAAACAGGTTTTCTGAAACCTTAACTCCATCATCCCAGGCTAAAGCCACAAACACCATCCCCACCGGCTTTGCTGGAGTTCCCCCTGCGGGGCCAGCTATGCCGGTTATGCCCACACCCAAATGGGAACAGGATTTTTTCCTCACTCCCTCGGCCATAGCCTGGGCCACCTGCTTGCTGACGGCTCCGTGTTTTTCTATGATATCAGGAGGAACATCCAGAACTTTCATTTTTGCCTGATTGCTGTAGGCCACCACTCCCTGGATAAAATAATCTGAACTTCCAGGAACATTGGTGAGGCGATGGGCCAGCAGACCGCCGGTACAGGATTCAGCCACCGCCAGGTTTTTTTTATGGATTCTCAAAAGCCTGCCCACCACTTCCTCCAGCTCTTCTCCTTGTTCAGAGAAAACATGATCTTTGAGCTTTTCCTGGATAGATTTCTGGAGCTGGTTGAGGTTTCGCTCTGCTTCATCCTGAGTTTGGGCGCTTCGGGAAAAAAGATGGATTTCTATCTGTCCTGGATAAGCAAGGGTGGTGAGCTTGAGAGAAGGATCTTCAGGATAAAACGGGGAGATGATGCTTTCTATCTCTGACTCTGTTAAGCCGGTTGTTTTCAGAATCCGGCGGGCGGTGTGCTGGGTTTTGAGCTTTTGAAGCCGGGGCCAGGCAAATTTCTCGAACATGGGTTTGAGTTCATGGGGTGGTCCGGGGAAGAGAATGATAATCTGCGAATCCGTCTCCACCCAGAGGCCCGGTGCTGTCCCGCATCTGTTTTCCAGAATCTCTGCTCCCTCCATGATATAAGCTTGTTTCCGGTTAACAGCGGGCATGGACAGATTTCTGCGCTTGAATCTTTGTTCGATTTTTTTCAGCACTTGGGGTTTGAAGACCAGCTTTTTGTGGAGAACACCCGCCACTGCTTCCCGGGTCCTGTCATCTTCAGTGGGCCCTAAGCCTCCCATAATAATCACCACATCTGCCCGAGATAGAGATTCTTTTATAAAACCGGTGAGGTTATCCCAATCATCTCCCACTACAGTCTTGTAAGAAACTTCTATTCCAAGATCATTGAGACGTCGGGTGAGGTAAAGAGAGTTTGTGTCCTGATAATAAGGAGTGAGAAGTTCTGATCCCACTGCCATGATTTCCACATGAAGATGTTTTTTATTTTTCATTTCAACAGAAGATAAGCATACACAATTATCCCCGCATAAAGGGCAGCCGCTATATCATCCAGCATAATGCCCCATCCTCTGGTCAAAGCTTCCACTTTTCTTATGGGAAAGGGCTTGATTATATCAAAGATGCGGAAAAGGAGAAAACTCAGAACAACAGGGAGCCATGATGGACTTAACCGAAACAGGCAGAGGTACTGTCCTGCTGCTTCATCGATGACGATATTCCGGGGGTCCTTTTTTTTTGAATCAGCAGAAACCCGGGAAGAGGTCATTATTCCTGCAAAGAAGAGAACAAAAAATATAACAAGATGCACCGGCCAGGTTAAGACAGAGAGATAAAATTTATATATCAATACCACCGCCAGGCTGGTCAATGTCCCGGGAGCCAGGGGGAAATATCCGAGGCCCAGGCAGGAGGCCAGAATTTTTGAGAACGTTTTCATAGGATTCTTCCGTATAGATCATATATATGGTGAGCGGTGATTTCAACTTTTTGGATG
>JBKHJA010000111.1:0-7517 GCA_046538375.1 Candidatus Aminicenantota bacterium | reverse complement strand
GGAGATACACCTAAAATTGCGATTCATTTTGGTCTGAATCCACAAAACCATTATATACAATGAGAGGTTATTTATTATAAGATCTCAAATTCTATAGAAATGAAAGGAGTTAGAAATGAAGATCGAACATTTTAAGATGGAACGCATGCAGTCGAAATGGGAGAATGTTGTCGCCTACAACCTTTCAGAAAGCGGTGTGCATCCCTTTATTTTTGAAGAGCTTATGAGTGAAGAGGAGTGGAAAGAAATTTTAAAGACAAGTCTGGGGTATGTTCAATCCAACGGAACTGCGGAGTTGAGGGAGAAAATAAGCCAGTATTATCAGGGATCCAATATCGAAAATATTTTAGTGACCACAGGTTCAGCCGAAGCCAATTTTCTGTTGATGTGGGCAAATATCGAACCAGGCGATGAAGTTATATTCATGAAGCCAAATTATATGCAAATTTGGGGCTTGATGAGAGGTTTTGATGCCCACGCGAAATCATTCTTTCTCAGAGAAGATCTGGGATGGAATCCCGATCTATCCGAGATCAAAAAATTGGTGACCAAAAAGACAAAGATGATTGTTATCACCAATCCCAACAATCCCACAGGAAGCCAGCTCAGTAAAGAGGCCAGGAAGACTCTGATTGAACTGGCTGATAAAACCGGAGCTTGGATATTTTCTGATGAGGTCTATCAAGGCGCTGAGATGAACGGCAGCATAACCCCAAGTTTTTGGGGAGAGTATGACAGAGTGGTGGTAAGTTGTGGACTCTCCAAAGCTTACGGACTCCCGGGTCTGAGAACGGGATGGATGGTGGCTCCAGAGGATTTTATCCAGAGAATTTGGCCGTACCATGATTACACCACCATTTCCATAACCTCGGTGAGCGATCGTCTGGCTCGTATAGCTCTGGATCTTGAAAATAGGAAGAAAATTCTGGAAAGAACACGAAATATCATACGCACAAACTTCAATGTTCTCGAATCTTGGTTCAAAAAACAGGATGGCCTCTTGACATGGATTCCTCCCAAAGCTGGAGCTATAGTCTTCCCCCGGTACAATCTGAACGTAAACTCCATAGAGCTGGTTAACAGGCTGAGGGAGAGTAAGGATGTTCTTTTGGTTCCGGGAGAGCACTTTGAGATGGATCATTATCTCCGCTTTGGGTTCGGAGTAGAAGAAAGTTATCTTAAAAGGGCCCTGAATCTAGTCCAAGAAGGCCTTGATGAAATCCGCAATAAAAAGGATTAAAAAAAACTGCTGGTGTAACGGACAGGGATTAATCTGCCACTTTGTAAACCACATCTATTATAGTGCCGTCCACCCATTGTATGGCGGCCACAACGCGGTTTTTCTCTATTTTTGGAGGAGATGGTGATCCTCCGCATACTTGTTCGACTTCTTTCTTGATATCCTGGAGAGGGCGGATGGGCAGGGTGGATCTTTTCATGGTTTCAAGCAAGTCTTTCCGTCGGGGATTGATGGCTATCCCCTTTTCTGTGGCCACCACATCTACCAGCTCTCCGGGCCCGCACAGGGTGGTGACTTTATCCACGATCACAGGAATCCGATCGCGAAAGGAAGGCACAGCCAGGATGGTACATTTGGAGAATAGGCAGTCCTGCCATCCTCCTATTCCATGCAGAAGCAGACCATCAGAATGGGTGACCACATTGGCGTTAAAATGAATATCTATTTCCGTCGCTCCCAGCACCACAGCGTCCACCATGCTGGCAAAGTTTCCCTTGCCGTGATAATTGTAGCTGGTGAAGGGGCTGGTGTTGACATGGCCGGGATTCTCTCTCATGGATCTCACACCCTCCAGATCAAATGTCTGTCCATCCAGGATATAATCGGTTAGGCCTTCCTCAAGCAGCTGGACCAGGTATTGAGTGCTCCCTCCCCTTACGAATCGTGCTTTGACGTTTGCTTTTTTCATGAATTCTCTGAGATACATGACAAAGGCTAAAGCAGTACCTCCAGCACCGGCTTGAAATGAAAATTCGTCTTTCATAATCCCAGCCTCCTTGATAAAGCGGGCCACGTATTCTGCTATCAAAAGACGGGCAGGACTTCTGGTTATGCGGGTGGTTCCAGAGACTATTTTGGCTGCATCGCCAATTTCTTCCATGGTGACCACATAATCCACATGATTGCCGTGAATTTGCCAAGGGATGCAAGGAAAAGGGATGAGATTGTCTGTGACCACGATAACCTTGTCTGCGTATTGGGAATCAGCCAGCGCGAATCCCAGCAGACCACAGGCTGATTTTCCGGTTAAACCGTTGGCATTGCCAAAAGGATCAGCCGCAGGAGCAGCAATCACAGCGATATCTATATGCACTTCCCCATCCTGGACAGCTCTGTATCTGCAGCCATGGGAACGGAGTATTCCTTGTCCTCTCATTTTTCCTCTTGAGCAGTATTCCCCCAGAGGTCCGTTCATGCTTCCTTCGATGTGGTGGACCACACCTGATTCCATATGCTTGATGATAGGAGCATGACAGGGGAATGAAGCGCTGGGGTACCACCTGATGTCTTTTATTCCCATCTCCGCGATGGTATCAAACAATTTATTGGCCACCAGATCACCGTTGCGGAAATGATGGTGAGTAGAGACGGTCATTCCGTCACGGATCCCTGCTTTCTCCAAGGCTTCAGCCAGGCTGGGAAGGACTTTATTTCCATCTTTGGGATAATGAGCGCCGGTTACGATAGGGGGTGAAGCTTTCCTTCCGTCAGGGATATATTTTCCTACCCCCTGGAATGGAACGACTTTTTTATCATTAATCTTATCTGGGATCCATCTTCCCGCGGCGTTATTTTGTCCCTTCATCTTTAAGCTCCTCCTTCCAGTTGGCTGGAATTTGTTTATTTTGAATGGCTAATTTTAATATTCTCTCAGCACGTTTGACCACGGGAGGATCAATCATTTTGCTTCCCAGGGAAACCACTCCGCTTCCCTTTTTCCGAGCTTCTTCAATGGCAAGATTTATTTTTTTGGCCTTGGCGATCTCCTGATCATTAGGAGCAAAGCCTTGATGAACGATTTTTATTTGGCTGGGATGTATGCATCCTTTTCCCTCGAATCCTAACGATTTGGCTTCCAGTACACTCTTTTTCAACCCTTCTTCATCCCCCACATCAGAAAATACGCTGTCAATAGGCTGGATACCGGCTGCTCTTGCCGCTAAAACCACTTGCTGTCGGGCCAGAAAGCTTTCTTGTCCCTCTACAGTGCGCTCAGCCCCGATATCGGCAGTAAAATCCTCCAGTCCTATGGTCAAAGCCACAGTGTGCGGCGAGGCGAGGGCAATTTGGTAAGCATTTAGGGCTCCCAAAGCACTTTCTATAATGGGCATCAGGTATATTTCATTTTTCATTTTGTGTTTATTGCGGAGTTTCTCGATGCTGTCATCCACTTTTTTCACAGTTTCAGCATCTTCGCACTTGGGGATCAGGATGGTGTGCACCCCATGAGGAACCGTAAAAGCGAGATCCTCGATCCCCATGGGTATTTGGTTGATCCGCACCATTCTTTCTGCTCCCATAAAATCAACTTCCCGCAAAGCATTCCGGACCATGAGTCTGGCCGATTCTTTCTCTGGCAGAGCCACCGAATCTTCTAAATCGAGGATAATACCGTCTGGTTTATAAAGCCCGGCGTTGATGATCAGCCTGGGTTGATCCCCTGGAATATAAAGGCGGCTGCGTCGGAATCTATCCCTTTCCACTTGATACACATTTTGGGGGGCAACAGGGGCCAGATATTCTTCTTTTTTCTGGGGAAAACATTGCCTGACTGCGGCTTCGATTCTGGCGGTCAACACAAAGGGAAGGCTTCCTCCATCTTCTATAAAAAGGGACGCATTTTCGATTTTAAAAAAATTCATCATGTCTTCTGCTGTTTTGCTGATGGCTTCCCCATACATGGATTTCACCTTGCTTCTTATCTCTATTTTAAGGCCTCCCCTTTCCTTGATCTCAAGTCTTACCCAACAATCAGAGGATGTCTCTTTTTTTCCAACTTCAACCACTTTGCCCATGATTACGCCTCCAAATCCTTGGCTTCATTATATAATTTTTCTGTTTTTCTTTCGGAAATCAAAGTTTGGCAATTATGGCATCGGTCATCTGTTGAGTGGACGCTGCGCCTTTCTGTATAACGTCTGGACCACCCACCAGCTTCAACATATCGTAAGTGCGCACTTTTCCCTCCGCAATCACAGCGCCAATGGCATCACGAATCCTTTTTGCCTTTTCCTCTTCTCCTAAATACTCCAGCATCAAACAAGCGCTCAAGATCATGGCCATGGGGTTGACAATGGAAGGGTGGAGATTCTCATATTTGGGAGCTGAACCATGTGTGGGCTCGAAGATAGCCATGTTTTTTCCGATATTGGCACTGTTGGCAAAACCCAGGCCTCCCACCAGCCCGGCAAAGGCGTCGCTGACAATATCGCCAAACATATTCCCAGACACAATGACTCCATAGTCTTCTGGATTCTTGTTGAGCCACATCATCTGAGCATCTATGTTGGTGTGCCAGAGTTGAATATCTGGGAAATCAGGAGCTATTTTTAAGGCTTCATCCCTTAACATTCCGGATGTTTCCCGGATAACATTTGGCTTCTCACAGATAGTCACGCTTTTGTATCCATATTTTTGAGCATACTTGAAAGCCTCATGCACTATTCGACGGCAGGCCTGGCGGGTGAAGATACGGCATGAGATGGCCAAATCCTGGCTTGGGGTATTCTTGAATGCTTTCATCTTTGGATGGGTCTCAAGAGCCGAGCGAACCTCATCCGGCGGATTGGTCCACTCCACACCGCTGTAAAGGCCTTCTGTGTTCTGCCGGAATATGACCACATCAATATCAGGCTCAAAGCAGTCGTCATCTATTTTTCTCACATAATTGAGGGGATTTCCTTTGAAGGACCGGCAGGGACGGATGCACAGATCTAGATAAAAATGCTGCCGCAGTCCAACAATGGGACTGTAGTAGACATAGCCTTTTCCTTGAAGCTCAGATTTAAGTTCTTTGGCCGCTTGATCCTTGGGCTTAGAGGTGATAGCTCCGAATAAGCCAATTCTGTGTTTTTCTAAAAGGTCGAGTGTCCGTTGAGGGAGGGGATTTCCTTCATTACACCAGAATTCCCAGCCAATATCAGCATGAATGTAATTTGCTTTGAATCCCACTTCATCCAGTATTCTTATGGCTTCAGGAAGGACTGTTTTTCCGATTCCATCTCCGGGCATAATGACAATATTTTTTTCATTCATAGGGCCTCCTTTTTCATCATTTTGAGTATTCTATATAAGAAAAAAAGCTAATTCAAGCTTTTGATCTGGGTGGTAAGCATTTCCATTTCCGTGATAGTCTCAGAAGAAGTCAGGTCAGCTGATGAGGAAGCCATCCGGAGGCGAGCGGGCACGGTTCCTCGAAGAGGAGAGCGAGCCGAGGAATAAGCGAATTTTCCTCGCTGGGGAAAATTCGCGGGCTGAGGAATCTGCTGACCTGACTGTGAATGCATCACGGTTTTAGAAATGCTTTCATCTAGGTGTAAGATAAAGGGATCTCGTTCTCCTTGATAAAGGGGGAGGTTGTTTTTTGTGGGAATAGTATATAGGGAGTCATCGAGTGCAAATGTATAGAGTGAAGAGAGCGAAATTTAACGATTAGCTTTTGTTTCTGTTCTGCTATCAATCACCAAATTTTATACCTTGGGCCAAGGGGAGCTCTTTGGACCAGTTGATGGTGTTTGTCTGTCTGCGCATGTAGCCTTTCCAGGCATCTGAGCCAGACTCTCTGCCTCCTCCGGTCTCCTTTTCTCCGCCAAAGGCGCCTCCGATCTCTGCTCCAGAGGTTCCCACATTGACATTGGCGATCCCGCAATCCGAACCTTCATGGGAGAGAAACTTCTCGGCAGTCAAAAGATTGGTGGTAAAAATGCCACTGGAAAGTCCTTGAGGGACTTCATTATGGAGTTTTATGGCTTCTTCGATATCTTCATACTCTAAGAGATAAAGAATAGGAGCAAATGTTTCATGGTGGACGATTTCTGTCTGAGCAGGCATCTTGACAATGGTGGGTTCCACAAACTGTTCTCCCAAATCAGGAAGCCTGCTGCCGCCGCAGATCACCTCTCCACCCTGCTCTTTGGCCTTCTCTAAAGCCGCCATCATGTCCTCCACCGCTGCCTTGGTGACCAGTGGGCCCATCAGGGTTCCCTCTTCAAGAGGATTGCCAATTTTCACCTGTTTATATCCTGCCACAATCCTCTCTGTCAGTTCAGAAGCAATGGATTTGTGCATGATGATCCGACGAGTGGTGGTGCAGCGCTGGCCGGCAGTACCCACCGCGCCGAACAGAATGGTGCGTACCGTCATCTCCAGGTCTGCATCCGGGGCCACGATGATGGCATTGTTTCCTCCCAGTTCCAGGATGGTGCTTCCGAAACGACGGGCCACCGCTTCTGAGACTCGACGTCCCATCTGAGTGGACCCGGTAAATGAAATGAGGGGAAGTCTTTTGTCATTGATCATCCTCTCCCCTACTACGGAACCTCTTCCGATGGTTAAGTTAAAAATTCCTTTGAGCCCATGATCAGCCATCACTTTGTTGGCAATATTCTGAACAGCAACGGCGGTTAAGGGGACCTCAGAGGAGGGCTTCCACACAGTGGTGTCTCCACAAACTGCAGCAATGGCTGCGTTCCAGGACCATACCGCCACTGGAAAGTTGAAGGCAGTGATGACGCCTATGGCTCCCAGAGGATGCCACTGCTCGTACATGCGGTGAGCAGGACGTTCTGAATGCATGGTCAATCCGTAGAGCTGGCGGGACAATCCCACAGCAAAATCACAAATGTCGATCATCTCCTGTACTTCTCCCGTGCCTTCTGCCTTGATCTTCCCCATCTCGGCGGTGACAAGCTCTCCCAGAGGCTCTTTAAAATCACGAAGTGCCTGGCCAAAATCCCGCACCACCAATCCCCTCTTGGGAGCGGGCATCATCTGCCATTCCTGGAAGGCTTCAGTGGCCACGCCTAAAACTTGTTCGTATGTTTTCTGGGTAGCCTGAATGACCTTGGCCAGAGGTTCGCCTGTGGTGGGATTGTAAGAGACTATCTCATCTCCTTGAGGGTCTTCATGCCAAGCATCCTGTCCAGAACAAGCACCGGGATTGGTGTCTTTTACTCCAAGTTTTTCCAGAAGTTCTTTCATTTTTATGCTCCTCTCCTGATAAAATTTTATGATTTATTTTCACTTATGAATTGAGTATATTATTATTTTTCCATGAACAGTTCAATATTTAATTTTAATAGGTAAGCATTTCCATTTCCGTGATAGTCTCAGAAGAAGTCAGGTCAGCTGATGAGGAAGCCATCCGGAGGCGAGCGGGCACGGTTCCTCGAAGAGGAGAGCGAGCCCCGAACGAGAGCTAATTTTACTGATTTGTGGCTTTCTACAAATCAGTTGGGGTTCCAAGGGGATATGTCCCTTTGGTCGCAGAGCGGAGGTT
>JBKHJA010000110.1:0-7606 GCA_046538375.1 Candidatus Aminicenantota bacterium | reverse complement strand
GGGACATGACCCAATTTTCTGAAATTGGGATCGTGTCCCTAATTTCCCATAATTTGAAATGCTTCCTTTGCCTCCCATCATCTCATTTGATTAAGAAAGCAAAGGTTAAGGTGGCTGTATTTCCTTCCTCCACATGAGGGGACGAACTCCACCTGCTCTCCCGCAATTTATCATTTCATGGATTTACTTTATAATAAATTGTTCCTCACTCCGATTTGGAAGAGAGACATCATTTGCGCCGTAGAAAAGAAAAAGAAGACATGAAAGACAAAATCATCCTCAAGGGAGTCCGGGTTCACAACCTGAAAAACATCGACCTGGAGATCCCCCTGAATAAATTGATCATCGTCACCGGGGTCTCCGGTTCCGGCAAATCTTCTCTTGCCTTTGACACTCTGTATGCGGAGGGACAGCGCCGCTACATAGAATCCCTTTCGGCCTATGCACGGCAGTTTCTGGAAAGGATGGAAAAACCAGACGCCGATATCATCGAAGGAATCACCCCTGCGGTGGCAGTGCAGCAAAAGGCAGTCACCAAAAATCCCCGCTCCACTGTGGCCACTGTCACTGAAATCTATGACTTTCTGCGGGTCCTTTTCGCCCGCCTGGGAACTGTGCACTGCCTCCGGTGCGGCCAGCCTGTTAAACGGGACACCATCGACGCCATAGTGGAGATCCTGTTCAAGCTCCCTCCTCAAACCAAAATATGGATTTCTTTTTCCTGGCCCCTGAAAAACGGCCTGGGCCCCCTCAGAAAAGACGGGTTTTTTCGGATCATCCAAAACGGAAAAATTACCGACCTGGGCCAAGTCAACAGGGACAAGAAAAAAGAGATCGACGTTCTGGTGGACAGAATGACTCTGGACAGAGAGGAAAGAGAAAGACTGGTTGATTCTCTGGAGCTGGGTTTAAAAAAAGGGGAAGGAAAGATCAAAGTCCGCACCCATAAAAACAAAAAGTTTATCTTTTCCCATAAACTGGAGTGTAAAAAATGCGGCATCCTGTATGAGGACCCCTATCCCAATCTCTTCTCTTTCAACAGCCCTCAAGGAGCCTGCCCCACCTGTCATGGTTTTGGAGACCTGGCTGTTTTGGATGAAGACAAGGTGGTTCCTGATGAAAACAAATCCCTGGAAGGCGGCGCGGTGGAGCCCTGGACAAAGCCGGTTTCCAAAGGGATGATGGAGGAATTGATTTATGAGGCACACCAGAAAGGTATTCGTACCGATGTTCCCTTCAAGGATTTGAAAGAAGAAGATAAGAAATTTATCCTGGAAGGAGGAGATGGCTACCACGGAGTTAAAGGTTTTTTTGAGTGGCTGAAGACCAAAAAATACAAAGTGCAGGTCCGGGTCTTTCTCAGTCGTTACCGAAAATATGTTCCCTGTCCTTCCTGCCGAAAAATGCGGCTTAACCCTCATGCTCTGAATGTCAAAATCAAGGGCCTTTCCATCGGTCAGGCTGTCCAGATGACGGTCCGGGAAGCCCATGATTTCTTTAAAAAAATCGACCTCTCTTCTTCTCAAAAACAAGTGGCCGAAAAATTGATCCTGGAAATTCAAAACCGGTTGAACTTTCTGCTGGAAGTGGGTCTTGACTACATCACCCTAGACCGTATGACTTTCACCCTGAGCGGCGGGGAGGCTCAGAGGATAAACCTGGCCGCTGCCTTGAGCGCCTCCCTGGTAGGAACGCTTTTTGTGCTGGATGAACCCAGTATTGGCCTTCACGCCCGTGACAACCACCGCCTGATCAAAATCCTCAATTCTCTAAAAGAAATCGGAAATACCGTGCTGGTGGTGGAACATGATCCAGAGATCATAAAATCGGCGGACTATCTGATCGATCTCGGTCCCAGAGCAGGAGACAACGGGGGTGAAGTCGTTTTTTCAGGCTTCATGAAAGAATTTTTAAAATATCCCCGTTCCCTCACTGCCCAGTACATGAGGGAAGAAAAAAAGATCCAACTGCCTGAGAAAAGAAAGTGTTCCTCTGAGTTCATCCAAATCATTGATGCCCACAAACACAATTTGAGGCATATCAATGTCGAAATCCCGCTGGGCGTTTTAACCTGCATCACAGGAGTCTCAGGATCAGGAAAGAGCACCCTGCTTTACAATGTCCTCTACCAAGGATGGAGAGGAGAGGCCATTGATGGGTTCAAACTCATAAAAGGAAAAGAGCGGGTTGATAAAATCATCATGGTGGACCAGTCCCCGCTCAGCACCTCTCCCCGCTCCATCCCTGCCACTTACACCAAGGCTATGGATGATATAAGAAATGTTTTCAGCCAGACAAGAGAGGCCAAAACCCTGGGACACAAGCCCGGCGACTTCTCATTCAACACCGCTGGGGGAAGATGCGAAGAATGCAGGGGTGCCGGTCAACAGATTGTGGAGATGCAGTTTCTCTCTGATGTGGTTTTAACCTGCGGTGCCTGTAAAGGAAAACGCTTCAAGAACGAAATCTTAGAAGTCAAGCACAAGGGCAAAAATATCGATGATGTGTTGAACATGACCATCACCGAAGCCTGTGAATTCTTTTCAGAAAAGACCAAAATCAGGAAAAAATTAGCTCCCCTCATCGATGTGGGTTTGGATTATCTGAAACTGGGCCAGCCCACCACTACTCTGTCTGGAGGAGAATCGCAGAGAATAAAACTGGCCTACCATCTGGTCCATCAGAGAGAGAAAAAAATCCTTTATCTTTTTGATGAACCCACCATCGGTCTTCATCTTGACGATATCTCGGTTCTCCTGCGCTGCTTTGAGAAATTGGCAGAAGAAGGACACACCGTGGTGGTCATCGAGCACAACCTGGATGTGATCAAGAGCTGCGATCACGTGATCGACCTGGGGCCTGAGGGAGGAGACAAAGGCGGCGAGATTGTGGCCCAGGGTCCCCCAGAAGAGATCACAAAATCCAAAATATCCCACACCGGAAAGTACCTGAAGAAATATCTTTCGTAAAAGAAAAGGCCGTTAACCATCTCATCTCCTGATTTTCCCCAGCTCTCATTGGCTCTTCGAGTTGCCTTTCAAATATGGCTTCATGAAATGAATAAAATGATTTCCAATGATATTGTAATTTGAACTTTCCCCTCTTATTTGTCTGCAAGGCCAATTCTCTTGCCATAACCACGGATTCAAGCTCTGTCATGGGAGGAACAATTCCAGGCAGGATCAAGGGATTCGGTGCAGTCATGTATGAATGGCTTGCTCTGGATTATGTCAACAGAAGTTGCTTTGTTGAATAAATAACTTTACATGAGATCGTGTAGGTTCTTTTTATATCAGGTAAGTTCTCCATATAGATATTGGCTTTCTAAAATTGCATCCCTATTTTTTTCACATAACGACTGAAATAACAGGCGGGGCTATGCCCCGTCCAGTTGATTGACTCGTTAGGCACTTGTTTTTTCCATTTGCAGAAAAGATACTTCTGACATGCCTGCCTTCTCTTTGGCATGCTCAATAGTCATGCTGACAAGATTACCCTTTTCATCTAAATCAATGTAAAGGTTTTCCGATATTTCTTTTGTCTCAACAACAGAAACATTTGAAAACTCAATCAACGCTGTGTCTGTATCTGAGAAATACCGAATTTTCATTTTTCTTCCTCCTTAAAGTTTCTATCAAAGAAAGCATTATGGACGGTTTCTCCATCCTCTAAAAGGATTACTCTTAAGTATTTTCCAGCTTCATTTATATATTTCCATTTCCTTATCCTTCCATCACTCTGGACTTCTGTTTTCAAAGGTTTTTTTATTGTATCCAATATCCATTCCTCTTTTATGATTGCCCTGTCTGGTCGCTGTCTGATAAATGAAAAATATTGAGTACATTTCATGGCTGTATTTTATCATTATTGTTATCTAACGCGAAATGCCTTTCTTCTCAACTTGCAATAACGGAAGAAGAATCTCACGCCAATCATCTATCGAGCCATTCACACCGTTGATTTCAAGCCCATCGTCGTCATAATATATCTTCAACTTCTCATCACAACAACCACATTTTAAAAGATACCGTGGACTCTTTTTACCGGAACCTTTTTTATGATATATTCTTATTTGAGGTTGTCCAAAACGTTTTGTATCATAGAATTTATTTTTTCTTTTCAATATTTTCATTTTTTGTAATCCTTTTTATTTAGGCCTAACGATTAAATCAGTAGTTGGAAACATCATTAGATTTAAAAGAGACTCAGTAATTCCAACACGCTTTCAAACCCCAAAAGAAGCAGCTGTTTTCAATCCTCTGCATTTTTGTGTTAGGCTGGTTTCAATACTTATATAGAATTGGGCACAAAGAAGCGTACCAATCCGCTCCCGGACTTTTTGTCAGGTTGATCCGATTCGTGCCATCAGCATTTATCGTATAAATATCGAGACCTTTCTCTCCTTCAGCCTGAAAGACAATTTTTGAACCATCTGGTGACCAATCGGGATAGTAATCTGGTTCAGGGTCATTTGTAATCCTAGTGATACCACTGCCATCAGCATTCATTATGTATATATCTTGTGTTCCGTCGCGATTAGAACAAAACGCAATCTTAGTTCCATCCGGCGACCAGGCAGCAAAATCACTCCAACCTGATGGAGTGTCTGTTAGTCTTTTCATATTCGTACCATCTGCATTTATTACCCAAATGTCTTCATCATGTGGATTATTGGGATCACTATAAGAACCAAAAATGATTTGCTCCCCATCTGGAGACCAATCTGGATACCAATCAGATGCAGGGCTATTTGTTAAGTTAATCTGATTGGTGCCATCGGTGTTCATGATATAAATCTCATCGTTACCATCCCTGTTGGAAGTGAATGTAATCCTTCCAACTTTCTTTGTGCACCCGATTAAAACAAGCAACTGTAGGATAACTAATAAAATGATAAGTCTTTTCATTTTTTTACCTCCTACTTAATATTTGACTGTTTTCGCCAATATTATTACTAAGCATTTTGGTGTTTTAGCAGTCTAACGCTATGGCTCAGCGGCGGCGCGTAGCGCCGTCCGCTGCAGCCGATTGTTAGCGTATGGCTTCCATCCCTTGACCTCTCTTACAAGTGTGCTGGGATCAGCTCCCTTGCACGGCCTTGGCTAAGCGATCTCCTATCTCTTTATCTATATTGCGCCAGTATTCAAAAGCACGCTTCAACACAGGTTCGGACACACCATTTTTCAGGTGCCCCGCTATGTTGGAGACCAGCCGCTGACGCTCAGCCTCATCCATAACCTTTCGTATCAGGGCACGAGGCTGGACAAAATCGTCATCGTCCTTGCGCTTGGTGTAGGCGGAACGGATGAACTCACCGCTGGCGCTCCATATGGCAAGCTCAGGATACCGCTCGGGGTCGGCCTTGGGGCCACCTTTTGAATTGGGTGCGTACACTGGATCAGAGGCATTATAGATTCGCATAGCACCGCCCTTGCTATAGCTGTTGACTGGGCTTTTCGGTCGGTTGACCGGGATCTGTTGATAGTTGACCCCCAGTCGGGCTCGGTGCGCGTCAGCGTACGCAAATAAGCGGGCAAGTAGCATCCTGTCAGGACTTGGTCCGATACCTGGAACCATATTGGCCGGGTCGAATGCCGCCTGCTCAATCTCAGTGTGGAAGTCTTTGGGATTGCGATCCAAAACCAGCTTGCCGACCTCGTGCAGAGGATAATCAGAATGGGGCCATACTTTGGTCAGGTCAAAGGGGTTGAACCGGTAAGTCTCGGCCTCTTTGAAGGGCATGATCTGCACCTTGAGGGTCCAGTTGGGATAGTCCCCCCGTTTGATGGCCTCATAGAGGTCACGGCGATGGTAGTCAGCATCCTGGCCAGCAATCCGGTCCGCCTCCTCCTGATTAAGGTTCTGGATGCTTTGGTCCGTCTTGAAGTGGTACTTTACCCAGAAGCGCTCACCTTTGGCGTTGATCCACATATAGGTGTGGCTTGAGTAGCCGTTCATGTGCCGATAGCTTCTAGGAATCCCTCGGTCGCTGAACAGAATGGTGACCTGATGGGCGGACTCAGGTGACAGGGTCCAGAAATCCCATTGCATATCGTTGTCCCGCAGGCGGTTGTCTGCACGGCGCTTCTGGGAGTGGATGAAGTGGGGAAACTTCATGGGGTCACGCACGAAAAATACAGGCGTGTTGTTTCCCACCATGTCGTAGTTGCCCCCGGTTGTGTAAAACTTGAGGGCAAAACCTCGCACATCCCGCCAGGTGTCGGGACTTCCGCTCTCGCCGGCCACCGTGGAGAACCGGGCAAGTACTTCGGTCCTAGTCCCTGGTTGGAACACGGCCGCCTTGGTGTAGGCGCTGACATCCTTAGTTACTTGGAAGAATCCGAAGGCCCCCGAACCCTTGGCGTGAGGTTGACGGTCTGGAATCATCTCCCGGTTGAAGTTGGCTAACAGTTCCAGGAGATAGTGGTCGTGCAACAAGATTGGGCCATCGGGTCCTACAGTGAGAGAGAATTCGTCGCTGGATACGGGTCTACCTGCATCGTTGGTTGTTGGCTTGCGGTCGTTGTGTTTCATGGTAAAACCTCCTCGTATAATTTAATTTGTTCCTTTGGATATACACGCATCTTGATGCGACTGATACGCTAACTATTAATATACAACCTGCTGTAGTTGAGACAATCCTCCAATCATTTCCGTCGTATAATATGTGATTTCATCCAACATCCCCGCACAAATGCGGCCTAATCGTAGAATATCTGGTCTTATATTGCAAGCCATATATCAGACATGCCAAATATCCTTCAAGGCGGTGCCTATTGGCTGATTGCCAAAAGAATATCAAGGAAATTGAAGATTTCCTCAAGCGTCACGGATTCGTCACCTCTGACAAGTCCAGATTCTATGCTTACTGGGTAGATAGGTACATCAAGTATTCACAAAACAGACCTTCAATACCTATCCCCCAGACTATTGAGCAATTCCTGAATAAGATGGAAAATGATTCTCGTTTTGCCGACTGGCAGGTCAAACAGGCGGCAGATGCGATTCTTTTATACGTCGAGAGATATCTTCGAACGAATGTTTCAGTCAGAAATGTGGAATCAATACTTCAAGGCCGCTGGAGGCAGAGAGTTTACCCCTGGGATTATTGCCGCCATACAGTCGTTTGGGGCCGGATAAATCTACACCCCCACCTCCATTACTCCAGATGGCAGCCGAGGAGATGGGCGAGTATTTCTGAGAGCACTCATGACTCCTTTTTGCCTATTCGAGAGGAGGAGTCTATTTTGAAGCTTACTTTTATTTCGTCAGCAGTTTTGTTGGCTGGCATCCCCTGATGCGGCAGGCCCCAAACTAATGGCTGCTGTCAAAAGAGCTCTTGAATTGGACAGTAATTTAGCGGAAGCACACGCATTTTATTCGCATCTACTGAACATACTGGGACGGCCGGAAGAAGCCATGGAACATATTGAACTGGCCCTTAAGCTGGATCCTCACAATCCAACGATAAATGAAGACGCAGAGGACCTTGGAGGGGTTGGAAAAAAGCTTATTTCACGACGACCTTTATGATTGTATTACCGGGAATGGCATCATCAAGCTTCATCCCATTGATAATCGCCATGGCTTCCCATTTATCCTCCGG
>JBKHJA010000020.1:0-32398 GCA_046538375.1 Candidatus Aminicenantota bacterium | reverse complement strand
AAAAAAAAATGGGGACATGTTACCTATTTCCGGATTTAGTATTAATACATGATAGAAATTGGTTGAAATGGGTACACGTCCCCATTTTCTTTCCCTGACGACCTCCCACCCTCACTCCCTATCACGGAAAAGAAATGCTTACGGAGAACCATAGAAAATTGACTTAGTGTTCACAAGTGGATATCATATTCTTCCCATTTCGCCGTGACCGGCTGTTTAAAATTATGAACCGCAGCTTATAACCAAGCACAATATGAAGAAGATAAAGCTTCACACAAAGATATTTATCGGGTTGGTGCTGGGGGTGGTGGTGGGCCTGGGGTTTGGGGAAAAAGCACAGATCATCGAGCCTGTGGGCACCATCTTCCTCCGCCTGATCACCATGATCGTGGTTCCTCTGGTTCTGGTCTCGCTGATGCTGGGAACAGCCAGTCTGGGGGATATAAAAAAACTGGGGCGCATCGGCATAAAAACAATCCTCTACTTCACCATCACCACCACGGTGGCCATTTCCATCGGCCTGTTTCTGGCCAATGTGGTCAAACCCGGCTCAGGGCTGGACGAAGAAGTGAGAACACAACTTTACAAGAATTATGAATCCAAAGCCCAGGTGGATATTGAAAAAATTTCAGAAAAGCCATCGGCCGTAGAAGTCCTGGTGGGGATTGTTCCTACCAATCCCGTGCAATCCTTGGTGGAAGGAAATATGCTCCAGGTCATCTTCCTGGCCCTTCTGTTCGGCATCATCCTGACTCTCATAAAAAAAGAAAAGTCAGCCATCCTGATAAAATTCCTGGATGGGGTGAATGACGCCATCATTCAGGTCGTGCATATTGCTATGAGGCTTGCTCCCTACGGAGTTTTGGCCCTTATCGCCTCTGTTATCGGCCAGTATGGTGTTAACATCCTGGTCACACTTCTCAAATATTCTCTGGTGGTGATCGGAGGCCTTTTTATTTATACTCTCAGCATAAACAGCTTGACCCTGAGCTTTCTGGGCCATTTGAATCCTCTCCGCTTTTTCAAAGCTGTCAAAGAAGCGATGATCATTGCCTTCTCCACCTCCAGTTCCAATGCCGCTCTTCCTGTAAGCATGGAATGTGTGGAACACATCGGTGTGTCGCGTGAGTACTCCAGTTTCGTCATCCCCCTCGGCGCCACCATCAACATGGACGGCACAGCCCTTTATCAGGGAGTGGCTGCTGTATTCATCGCCCAAATCTACGGCATCCCCTTGACTCTGATGAATCAGGTCACCATTGTGATGATGGCCACTCTGGCCTCTGTGGGAGCAGCCGGCGTCCCGGCTGCTGGAATCATCACCCTGGCCATGGTGCTCAAACAGATGGGCATACCTCTGGAGGGAATCGCTCTGATTTTGGGCGTGGACAGATTCCTGGACATGTGCCGAACCACCACCAATATCGTAGGGGATATGGCCTGTTCAGTGGTGATCAAAGAATCAGAGAAAAATACAAAATGAATCCCCGCTGCCAACGCTTATATTCATTAAAATCTTTAAAATACTCAACTTCAATATTCGGTTTCTGAGAACGGACTTCGGCCGGGCAGCATGAACGGGATTTAATGATAAAAAACGACTGCATCTATTTCAGAGGAGAAAAGCCCTGCCGTTTCAACCGGCGGTGCGAGCGGTGCCCTCACTACACTCCCTTTCCTGAGAAGATCCTGATCATCAAAGGGAGGGCCATGGGGGATGTGTTGAGAACAACAGCTCTTCTTCCTGGATTGAAGAGAAAATATCCAAAGAGCCACATCACCTGGCTGGTGGATGAAGAAAGTGTTGATCTTCTCCTTCACAATCCTCTCATCGACAGAATCATTCCCTTCTGCTGGGAGCAGGTGTGGAGATTTCTGGTAGAAGAATATCAAGTTCTCATTTCCCTGGATAAAGAAATCCAGTCCATCTCTTTGGCCACCCTTCTCCGTAGCAGCCAGAAGTTCGGCTTTGGCATCAATTCCCATGGTCATCTGACTGTTTTCAACAAAGCCAGTGAATACGCTTATCAATTGGGAGTTGATGATCACTTAAAATTTTTCAAAAACAAAAAAACCTACCAAGACATCATCTATCAAGCCTGTGAGCTGGATTACAGGGAGGATGGGTATGTTTTCCATGTGGTGAAAGAGGACAGAAAAAAAGCGCGTGCTTACATCAGAAGGAATAAACTGAAAAAAGAACAGCTCTGGATCGGGGTGAACACTGGTGCGGGTTCGAAATTTGAAACAAAAAGATGGCCCCGGGAAAATTTTCTCGAGCTCATCAACCTTCTGCTGGAAAAGCAGGAGGCCGCTGTTTTTCTGCTGGGCGGTGAAAAAGAACAAAACATAAACAGTTGGCTGGAAAATAACGCTTCCAGCCGGGTTTACAATACAGGAAGCCACAACACGTTGAGGGAATTTGCCGGATTTGTCTCCTTTCTTGATCTGGTGGTCAGCTCTGACTCATTGGCCATGCATATGGCCATTGCCTTGAATAAAAAAGTGGTGGCCCTTTTCGGACCCACCTGCCCTCAGGAAATAGAACTTTACGGCAGAGGCAGGAAGATATTTGCCGGTGTTTCCTGTTCTCCCTGCTACAAAGCAACCTGCCGGGAAATGGACTGCATGAAGGCTATCCATCCTCACCAGGTATACGAGGAAATCATCAAACTAATATAATTCATGTGAGAAGAGATGAGAGAAAGAGCAGTGGTGGTTATCCCCACTTATAACGAAAAGGAAAATATCCTCAGGCTTTTATCAAAAATTTTGAGCCTGAACCTAAAACAGAGCCTTTCTGTCCTGGTGGTGGATGACCACTCTCCTGACGGGACAGGAGAGGTGGTGTCCTCTTTGGCTCAATCTGAAAAAAACATTTCCCTCCTCACCAGGGAAGGCAGGAGAGGGAGAGGCAAGGCGGGGATTGAAGGATTCAAAGAAGCATTAAAGTTAAACCCGGATTACATCATAGAAATGGATGCAGATTTCTCCCACCAGCCAGAAGAGATTCCTCATCTTTTGAGCGAAGCCCGCCGGAACGACCTGGTCATAGGTTCGAGGTTTGTCAAAGGGGGAAAAGACATCAACCGGAACCTGCCCAGAAGATTCATCACCTTTGCGGTCAGCCAGTTCATCCGAATCTATCTCAAGATTCCGGTCAGAGATGCATCTTCGGGATTTCGATGCTTCAGAAGAGAAGTTCTCGAAAAAATCGATCTGGACAGCCTCAAATCTTCTGGGCCTTCTATCGTGCAGGAAATCCTGTACAAGACCCACAACTTCGGTTTTAAAATAAAAGAAATCCCCATCACCTTCAAAAACAGAGCCGGAGGGGAGACGAAACTCACCTTCTGCCTGCTGGTGGAAACCTTGATTTTTAACTGGAAACTCAAAAAATTGTCCTCCTCGTTTCCTCCACATTCTTGATTTCATGAACAAAGGGAAAAGAAAAGCCTACGGCCAGCATTTTCTGGTTGACCGTAAGGTCCTTCGGAAAATAGTCACAGCAATCCATCCCTGCAAACAAGACCTGATCATAGAAATCGGAGCAGGAAAGGGAGCCCTGACCTTCCCCTTAGCCAAAAAAGCCGGAAAAATCATAGCCGTTGAAAAAGAAAAATCATTCATCCCTTTTCTCGAAAGAAAAAAACTTCCCCACCTGGTCATTCTCAGAGAAGATGTATTAAAAATAGATTTCCGGGAGCTGGTGGAGAAAGAAAAACATTTTTTCAACAATGCCAAACTGGTGGGAAACCTCCCCTATTCTATTTCATCCCCTCTTCTCTTCAAGCTCTTTGACCACAGAGGTCTTTTCTCATGGTGTGTGTTTCTCCTCCAGAAGGAGGTGGCCGAAAGGATAGATGCTGAACCTGGAACCAAAAAGTATGCTCCCCTCTCTATCCTCTTCCAGATTTACTTTTTCACAAAAACCCATTTCACCGTTCCTCCGCGGTCTTTCTCTCCTCCGCCTCAAGTTGATTCAGCTCTTATTTCTCTAAAAAAGAGAAGCAGCCCGCTTTTCCCGGTTAAAAACGATCAGCTCTTTCTGAATTTTCTCAAAGGCGCCTTCCGGCACAGAAGAAAAATGCTTCTCAACAACCTGAAAATGCTCCACTTTCCCTCCTCTCTTGTGGAGGAAGCCTTCCAAAAATACCAGATTGAATCCCATCTCCGTCCTGAACAGCTTTCCATCTCCAAGTTTGTCTCCCTTTTTAACTTCTTCTATCCCCAAAGCAGTGGCCATTCCGCCAGGAAATCGGACGGATGAACGGTATCATGGCCATTCGATTTTAAATCCTGTGAAATTGTTTGGCTTTGTCCCAAAGTGATGTAATATAAAAGAGGTGAAATGTTGGAGGAAAATGTCTCCGCTCTAGTTCAGATTATTAACGCCATTTCCTCCTGGTTTTCCTCGGGCCTGCGGAACTGCGCACACTCGTTCTATTCTCCTCATTCCGTCTACGGCTTATTCTCTCTTCACCATATCCTTCCACTGCTCAAACAGTCCTCGGCTCCGGCTTCGCCGGATTCCCTCGGAAACCCACTCGGAAAGGCTAAATCTGAAATGCCGCTCCGACATTTATCCTCCAACATTAATCCTATCTTCCTTACAATCACGTCACTTTGGGAAATCTTCAATTGTTTACATCATCCCCTGTGTTTGTTTAGGAAAAAAAGGCAATTGTGCTATAATTTGTTTGATGAGAAGGAAAATTAAAAAGACGGCCCATTCCTCCTCCCCTCAATCCAAAAGAAAAAAAAGAATCAAAGTTCCTGAGGTCATAGCTCTCCTTTTTGTCTTCCTGGCCATTTTTATCTCTCTCAGTCTTATCAGTTATGACTCCAAAGATCCTTCTTGGGCTAATATCACTCCTCCTCAACAAAAAGTCCACAATTATGCCGGTCGAGCAGGAGCATCGCTTTCAGAAGCTCTTCTTCAATTTCTAGGATTCGGGGCATTCCTCCTCCCGCTGGCTCTAATCTACCTGGGATTCGGAGTTTTCTTTCCAGGGGAACGCCTTATTCTCAAAACAGCTTCTTCTCTTATGTTTATTCTCATGTTCAGCGCTCTGCTGTTTATGCTCTTTGAAAGCTTTGCCTGGGGAGGAACAGAAATTCAAGCAGGTGGGATTATGGGCACTCTGCTGTGTTCTTTTCTGATTCGCTATTTTAACTCCATAGGTTCTTCTCTTATTCTCCTGGGCTTTCTGGTTCTTTTTTTCCTTCTCTCCACTGAAGTTTCCTTAGAAAAATTCTTCGGGTTCTTCATCCGTCTGCCCGGCTTCCTGTTCAAAGAAATAAGGATCAAAATCACCCGCTACCAGAGGGACAAACAGCGGGAGAAAATGCGAAAAAAAGTGATAGAAAAATATTCTACCTCCTTGGGAGTGGGTAAGGATAAAAAAGAAAAAAAGAAGAAAAAAGAGGCTAAAAAAGAGGTGAAGGTGGAGCCTGTTCCATCTTCCTCTGAAAAACAAACTTCGGCTGAAAGACTCCTTTTTCCAGAGATGGAAAAAAAGGGAGACTATCATTTTCCGCCCCTTAACCTGCTGGATCCCGGAAAGACCGCTGAAAAAATAGACAAAGATGAACTTTATGAAAAAAAACAGCGGATCGAAGAAAAACTCAAAGAATTCCGGGTGGAGGGGGAAGTCAGAGAATACCATCCCGGACCAGTGGTCACCACCTATGAGTTCTATCCCTATCCAGGAATAAAGGTCAGCCAGGTTGCCAACCTCACAGAAGACCTTTCTCTGGCTTTAGGGGCAGAAGCGGTCAGGATTCAGAGAATACCAGGAAAATCCACCCTGGGTGTGGAGGTTCCCAACAACAAAAGGGAGATCATCAAGATAAGAGATATCATTCAATCAGAAAAATTCATCAAATCTCCCTCCAAACTCACTTTCGCTCTGGGAAAAAGCATCCACGGCGAAGTCTATATCACGGATTTATCCATCATGCCTCATCTGCTCATCGCCGGAGCTACCGGAACAGGGAAGAGTGTGGCCCTGAATGTTCTCATCGCCAGCATCCTGTACAAGGCCACACCCGAGGAAGTCAAGCTTATCCTTATCGATCCCAAACGATTAGAATTTGCTCATTACGACGGCATCCCCCATCTTCTCAGTCCGGTGATCAGAGATGCGAAAAAATCAGGGGCCATACTTCTGGACACCATAAAAAAAATGGAACAACGCTACCAGAAACTGGGCTCTCTGAGAGTGAGAAACATCGAGCAGTACAACCGCCAGGTGAAAAAAATTCTCAAAGAAAGAAAAGGACGCCTTACCGCCGAGGAAAAAGAAAAGCTCAAACCCCTGCCTTACCTGGTCATCATCATCGATGAATTGGCTGAACTGATGATGATCGGCGCCCAGGAAGTGGAATACTGCATCGCTCGTCTGGCCCAACTGGCCCGGGCAGTGGGTATTCATCTGGTGATGGCCACCCAAAGGCCCTCTATAGATGTCATCACCGGGACCATCAAGAATAACTTTTCCAGCAGGATTTCCTTCCGGGTTCCTTCAAAAGTGGATTCCCGCATCATCATCGATACCGCTGGGGCAGAGAAGCTTCTGGGCCTGGGAGATATGCTGTTTATGCCTCCCAATTATCCCCGCCTCAAACGACTGCACTGTTCCTACATCTCCCTTCCTGAAATCACCAGACTGGTCAATTTCATAAAGGAGCAGGGAAAGCCCAGCTATGATGAAAGAATCGTGGATGTCCTCAGAAAAACTTCTGTCCAGGTAGAGATGGAATCGGAAGAAAGAGACGACCTTTTTGATAAGGCTGTGGAGCTGGTCCTCCTCACCGGTCAAGCCTCTGCTTCCTATCTTCAGAGAAAGCTTAAGCTGGGCTATGCCCGGGCGGCCAGGATCATTGATCAGATGGAACAGGAAGGAATAGTGGGACCTTCAGAAGGAAGCAAACCCAGAGAAATCTTGGTGGATCCCAAACAATATTTGTCAAGATGAGTGCAGGAAAATTTTTTTCAAGAAGAGTATGGGAGTTTTCTCAACCAGATGTGGAAAAAGAGAAAAGTAAAAAAAGCCCTCCAGGATAAAAATCTCCAGAAGGCTTTGGGACGGGCCTCCTCCCATCATTTTAAAAAATTCGATAAGACAAAAAACGAAATTCCCTGGCAGGAATATAAAGCTAAAGCCAAATCCATAAGGGAAGAATGTGTAAAAAAGCTTCCTCAACTCATAAAAAAATTCACCCAGGAAGCCCATAAAGCTGGAGCCAGGGTATACTTCGCCTCCACTCCTGCCCAGGCTCTTTCCCAGATAGAAAAGATCGCCCGCCAGAAAAAAGCCAAGCTCCTGGTTAAATCCAAGTCCATGGTCAGCGAGGAAATAGGGCTCAACAGATATCTGGAAAAGAAGGGGTACAGAGTGGTGGAAACAGATCTGGGGGAATGGATCATCCAATTGGCAGAAGAGAGACCTTCTCATATCACTGCTCCGGCCCTTCATAAAACCAAGCAGGAAGTGGCCGAGATTCTCAGCCGCCATCTTCACCAGAAAATCCCCCCCCGTACCGAAGAAATGGTCAAGCATGTCCGCCAGCAGATGAGGAAGATTTTCACAGACGCTGACATAGGAATTTCCGGGGCCAATTTGGCCATAGCCGAATCAGGAACTTTAGCCATCATCAGCAATGAGGGGAATGCGCGTCTGGTGACATCTCTGCCCCCCGTCCATATCGCCTTGGTGAGTACAGAAAAATTTGTAGAAACTCTAGAGCAGGCTGCTTCCCTTATAAAAGCTCTGACAGTGGCTTCCGCAGGAACGAAGTTAACCTCCTACGTCTCTTTCATCACCGGACCCAGCCGCACCACCGATATAGAAAAAGAACTGGTGATAGGGGTTCACGGCCCCCAGGAAGTGCACATCATCATCCTGGATAACCAGCGGCTCCATCTCAGTCAGGATAAGGATCTGGATAAAATTCTCTACTGCTTGAAATGCGGGGGGTGCATGCTTGTGTGTCCGGTTTTTCAGTCCATTGGCGGCCATGTGTTCGGTGGTCCGGTTTACCCTGGAGGAATCGGAACCCTTCTTACGGCGGTGACCGAATCCGCAAGAAAAGCTTCCGGCCTGCTCGACTTCTGTGCACACTGTAAAAAATGCCAGGAATTCTGTCCGGTGGGTGTTCCCACCAGCGAGCTTATCCTGAAGCTCAAGAGTCAAAAGGGACCCAGCTTATGGGAAAAGGTAGTCTCTGCTGGGTTTAGTCATAAAGCTTTCTCTCAAGCGGGGACAAAAATTCTCAGCTGGCTTCAGTCTTTATGGAAAGAAGACCATTATTTGAAGAATCTTCCCTTCAAGCAGACCAGGAACAAGTTTATCCCGGCTTTCCATATCAAAAAACCTCCTCCAGCCAAGGGAAAAAATGGAGAAAAAATTTATCTGTTCGAAGGATGCCTGGTCAAATTCTTTTTTCCTGAAATTAGAGAAAGCATCTTGACCAGCCTCTCTTCCTTAGGATTTCAAGTGGTGTCACCTGCAGACCAATCCTGCTGCGGGGCTCCCGGTTATCATCTGGGAGATAAAAAAGCGGTAAAGAAGCTGGCCTTAAAAAACATAAAATCTTTGGAGAGAGAAAATCCTGACTTCATTCTGACTGTTTGTCCCACCGGGAATGCCATGCTGAAAAAAAACTATCCCCAGCTCGAACCAAAAGCCAGGGTGTGGATAGACAAAATATTCGACTTTACAGAATTTATCTCCAAGAAACACTATGTCCCTGAAAAGAAAATCCACCCTTCTCCTGAGGAAATCTATTATCACTATCCCTGCCATTATGTAAACTGTTTGGAGTTAAGAGGAGAACCGGAAAAAGTGCTGCGGCGGCTGGGCTTTAAACCCAAGGTGGAAGAAGACCCTCTGGCCTGCTGCGGCTTCTGCGGGGTATTTTCCTTAAAAAACCCCGATATTTCGGCCCGGTTATGGGAAAAGAAAAAACAAATAATCGAAAAAAATAAGCACCCTTTGGTAGCCACTGACTGCCCTGGCTGTCTTTTTCAGCTCCGGGCTGGATTAAAGGAAGGAGAGAATGCTTTTAAGGCATTCCATACCGCCGAACTCTTTGCCAGGGTCATGGAGCAAAATGCTGCGGCCGCCGGAAAAAACAGACGCCAACCCTGAATCTCAAATGAAGAGGGAGCGAGTCCCCTTTGTGCTGGGTGTGATCTGTGAAATCAGTGAACAGTGGAGAAGCCGAGCAAAGATTCGGTTTCTCCTTTAATCTGCTTCCACTTTTCTATGGGGACAGAAAAGAAGCCCTCCACCACATCAGGATCAAACTGGCTGCCGCTCCACTTTTCTATTTCCCGGGAAGCCTCTTCAAATCCGCTTGCCTGGCGGTAAGGCCTGTCCGAAGTGATAGCATCCAAGGTGTCAGCTAGGGCAAAGATTCTTGCTTCTAAAGGAATCTCTTCACCGGCCAAGCCGAAAGGATATCCGGTGCCATCGTAGCTTTCATGATGAAACAAAACCACCTGTGCTGCTTTCTTTAAAAACTCGAATTCTTCGATCATCTCATATCCTATGAGCGGATGCTCCTTGACCACTTCTTTTTCAGCGGCGCTCAACGGTCCAGCTTTCCTCAATATGGATTCAGGAATTCCGATTTTCCCTATATCGTGGAGCAAGGCCCCTCTTTCAATATGGAGCAGATCATTCTTATCCTCGATTCCCAGGGCTCTGCTCAACATCAAAGTGTAGCGGGCCACAAGTTGAGAATGACCTAAGGTATCTTCATTCCCGTCTGTGGCGGCTACCCAATAAAAAAGATTGGAATTGAGAAAAATGTGTTTCTCTGGAACACAATCATCCTTATCTTTTTGATGGTCCTGGAAAATGTGGGTGTTATACCGGCTTAAATCTCTTAATATCCGTTTAGCCGCCTTCACTTTCTCTCTTTTCTCCGCTTCCATAGACCAGGAAAGCAGCCGGGAAGATCCATTTTCATATTCCCGTGGAGGTAAAACGAATGATTTCATCCCCATAATCCGGTTGGAAGCCTTTCTGTCAGCAGGAGAAAGGGGATTTCTGTAAAAATCATATCGGGTGTCTATTTTCTGTCCTCTCTCATCCTGAATTGTCCAGGTTTTTGTTCTTTTCATTCTGTTTTGACTTTGGGCTTTTGTTTTCATTTTATCCAATTTTCGTCCTGTTTATTAATTTCTGGGAAATTTAGTCGCCAAATGATAAAAAAAATTGAAAAAAGTCATCTTGTCAACATTTCAGGCAGTATATATAATGGAATCCATGTCCAACAAGAAAGAAAACTTCTCTCTAGAAGAGATTGTTGCCAAGTACAGGCCGGTGGTGGGCTTCAGGGTAAAAAAGAGTATAGGAGGCTCCAGCCCTGACTGGGAAGATGTGGTGAACGAAATCATGCTCAACGTGGTGGAAAAAATAAAAAAAGGAGAATTCAGAGGCGAATCTTCCATCGGAACTTTTATCTACACCATCACCAGCCGCAGGATTGTCGATTACATCCGCAGGAAAAGCAAGGTCCTGAAGCACGCCCCTGAACCCAGTCCTCTGCCCGCCCCTCACCAGCGGATGGAGGATAAAGAAAGAGAGGAAAAGGTTGCTGAAGCCATAAAAAAGCTGAAACCTAAGTACAGAGAGGTGTTATACCTTTATTATTATAGAGATCTTTCCCGGAAAGAGGTGGCTCAAAAACTGGGCATCTCTCCCCGTCGGGTAAGCGAACGGGTGAATTATTCACAAAAGCTTCTGAGGAAATTTTTAAAAAATTGATTTTATTCCGAAATCCTGCATTTGGTGCGACTAAATGGTTGAAATCAAAAGAAAGGCCAAAACCATGAAAAAGTGTAAGTACGAAAACCTGATCGATGATTATTTGATGAACAGGCTGTCCGATGACAAAATGGAAGAATTTGAGCTGCACTATTTCAACTGCTCCCATTGTTTTGAAAAAATGCAGGAAAGAGAAGAAATCATTTCTGTGATTAAAGCCCAGGGCCACCAGCTTTTTCGAGACCAGTACCTGGCTGAGGAAAAAGAAAGACTCCCCTGGTATGCATCCATCCCATCCCTTCTTACTCCCCGGCAGTGGGCTGTGGCCGCAGCCTCGGCAGCCCTTATCCTGATAGTGATTTTGGGAGTGATTCCCAATCTCAAGACAACTTCTCCTCAATTTTTCATAAACGAAGACGTGGTCAGGGGAGAATCCATCACCCTCATCTCGCCGCTGATAGACATCAACACAGTTCCTTCCCGGTTCAAATGGAGAAGCTTGGGAAAGGATGTGGAGTACAGGATCTATATCTACAACCAGAAGCTGCTGTGGACCGGGACCACCACCGAAAGCACCATCACCCTTCCTGAAGAAGTCAAAAAACTGATGAACTCAGATCAAAAATATTCTTGGCAGGTGAAAGCTTTCTCTCCTGAAGGCACTCTGCTGGCTGTCTCCAGCAGAGTCGAATTCAAGATCATTTCCCCGGAATAAAGGAAAAGGGCAGGCTTCTTTTTCTGCAAACCGGATAGCCCTAACCGTAAAGGCCATCCTTCAGAAAAAGAGGCCTGTTTTTTTATTCCTCTTCGACTCTCTCCTCTTCTGCATACATCCGGCCCCGACTTTCTTCTTCAAACCGCAGGCAGCACATCAAGCGTCCACATAATCCAGAGATCTTTGTCGGATTGATGACGATTTGCTGTCTTTTTGCCTTTTGAATAGTCACCGGCTCAAAATTTTTAATAAAGGTGAAGCAGCAAAGGGTACGTCCGCAGACTCCAATGCCTCCCACCATCTTGGCTTCATCCCGCACCCCGATCTGGCGCATTTCGATCCTCATCTTGAACTCCTTGGCCAGATCCCTGACCAACTGTCTGAAATCAATCCTGCCATCAGCGGTGTAGTAGAAAACACCTTTCTTTTCATTAAAGAAGTAGCGGACCAAGACCAGTTTCATGGGCAACTTTCGGGCCTTTATTCTCTGGAGGCAGAAGTAAAAAGCTTTTTTCTCCTGCTCCTCCATCCATTTGAATTTTTTCTTGTCGTCCTGGGTGGCCTTACGGATGATGCCAACCGCATCCTGGATGGATTTACGGTAATGACAGACCTGGGAGGAGTCGTCGATAACCTTCACCAAATCTCCTCCCCACTCCGATTCCACCACGCACACATCCCCTGTTTGTATCTTTTCTTTTCCCTTCTTAGCCCGAAATATTTTACCAGATCGTTCTGAAAGAACACACACTATTTCAGACATGTTTCACTCCGTCAGATTCGAAAAAAAAGATGAAGCCAGGAGGTTGACATTCAGATTTTTGTGCAGACCAAACAGGGCATAATCTATTTCCTCCAAACAATCCATTGTCCTTCCCAGGCTGAGAATTTTCTGTGCTTTCATGAACTGCGGGGCATAGTCAGGATTCATCAGCAGTCGGGTATCTCCCTTTTCCTTGACCAAAATAAAATCCCGGTAAAAAGAGGAGAGGATCTCTAAAATCTCCTCCAGTTCCTCCCGGATAAAATTTGGAGAAGAAACATACTCATGCAAATAAGAGGCCCTTTTTTCCTGGTGAAGAAAAGACAAAAAAAGTTCCCATGCCTGTTCTCTCTTCCCCTGAACCTCTTCCCATTCCAGACTCAAAGCCCTCTTCAGGTTGCCGCCCACAAGAAGAGAAATGGTGTTGGCCTTTTCCTTTTTCCATCCCTTCTCCACAAGGACCTTCTGTATATCCTCCCTGGACACAGGTTGAAAGTTCAACTTCTGGCATCTCGATCGAATGGTGGGTTTTATCAAGCCGGAATTATGGGTGATCAGGATGATATGCGAAAAAAAAGGAGGCTCCTCCAGTATTTTCAACAAGGAATTGGCCGCCTCTTCATTCATCTTTTCAGCTTCATTCACTATGAACACCCGCTTCCTTCCTGCCATGGGTCTCAAATAGGCCGTCTGCTTCAAGGTTCTCATCTGGTCTATTTTGACCACCTCCCTCTCAGGAGAAATCACCATCACATCCGGAAATTGAGAACGGTTTATGGCTTTGCAGGAGGAACAGGCCTCACAAGCATCATCTTTCTTTTTTTCACAATTCATGGCTTTAGCCAACACCAGGGCTACACTGTCTTTCCCCACTCCCTCTGAACCACAGAAAAGCATGGAATTGGGGATTCTCTCTTTTTGTAGGGCTTTTCTGAGTATGTTTTTCTGGCGTTCGTTGCCGACTATATCGCTGAAGGCCATCTTCTATTTTGCTTCCTGAAAAATATTCGCTTTTGGTTCTTTCTGACTCCGTGAGAACACTCTATTCAAAAACTTCCCGGTGTAAGAGTGCTCCATCCGGGCCACTCTTTCTGGAGTCCCTTCGGCCACCACCCAGCCTCCTTTTTCTCCTCCTTCTGGCCCCAGATCTATAATATAATCGGAATACTTGATCACTTCAAGATTATGCTCGATGATCACCACGGTGTTTCCTAATTTCACCAGCTCGGAAAGGACCCGCAGCAATTTGTGGACATCATCAAAATGAAGTCCGGTGGTGGGCTCATCCAAGAGGTACAAAGTCTGACCTGTATTTTTGCGGCTGAGCTCTTTGGTCAATTTGATTCGCTGGGCTTCTCCTCCCGACAGGGTAGGAGCTGGCTGGCCTAATCTGATGTAGCCCATTCCCACTTTTTTCAATATTCCCAACTTCATTTTCAGGATAGGATGAGCTCTCAAATACTCAAAAGCCTCATCCACAGTCATGTCCAGGTAATCAGCAATGTTTTTCCCTTTATAAGAGACAGACAGCGTTTCCTTGTTATAGCGGCGGCCCTGACAACGATCACAAGTCACATAAACATCCGGTAAAAAATGCATTTCAATCTTCTTCGATCCTGCTCCCCTGCACTCCTCACAGCGGCCTCCAGGCAGGTTGAAACTGAAGCGGCCTGCTTTATACCCTCGGGCTCGCGATTCGGGAGTCAGAGCAAAAAGCTGTCTCAAAGGGGTGAACAGCCCCGTATAGGTGGCCGGGTTGGACCGGGGAGTCCGGCCTATGGGCTTTTGATCCACGGAGATGACCTTGTTGATTTGATCGGTTCCCAAAATTTCTTGATGCTTTCCTTCTTTCTGCTTGGCATGGTGGAACATATTCAAGAGGCTCTTAAAAAGAATATCGTAGATGAGGGTGCTCTTGCCAGAACCGGAAACGCCGGTGACCGCGGTCATCACACCCAGGGGGATTCCAACATCGATATTTTTCAAATTGTACTGTTGGGCCTTCTTGACGGTCAGCCATCCTTGAGGCCTTCTCCTCTGGGGAGGAATAGGGATGGACTTTTCCCTGCGGAGATACTGAGAAGTGAGAGAGCAGGGAGAAGAGAGGATCTTATCCAAGTTCCCTTCAGCCACCTTGTATCCTCCTTCCTCTCCAGCCCCAGGACCCAAATCCAGGATGAAATCAGCCGCCCGGATAGTCTGTTCATCATGCTCCACCACGATGATGGAATTCCCCTGGTCTCTGATATTTCTCAACAGGGAGATCAATCTCCGGTTGTCTCGTTGATGAAGACCGATAGTGGGCTCATCCAGCACATAAAGGATGCCCCTCAACCGGGAACCCACCTGGGCGGCAAGACGGACCCGCCGGGCTTCTCCACCGGAGAGGGAACCGGTGGTCCTGGTCAATTGAAGATAAGGAAGCCCCAGCTCCACCATAACCTTCAGCCGGGACTGGATTTCCTTGAGAATCCTGGAAACAATGATCTTTTGATGCGAAGAAAAATTCAGCGAGTTGAGTTTTGAAATCAATCTCCTTGCCGGAAGAGAGCTCAATCGGTGGATGTTATAGCCGTTGATCTTTACTGCCAGGCTCTCGCCCCTCAACCTGCTTCCCTGACAGAAAGAACAGAGTTTGCCGGTAAGCTCGATATCGCCCCATTTATCCAGCACAGTCTCAAAACCAATGCCGTGGCAGCGGGGGCAGGCTCCATAGGGGCTGTTAAAAGAAAAAGTTCGAGGCTCCAGCTCGGGCAGATTTATGTCACAGTAAGGACAGAGAAGATTCAAGGAATAGAAAGAGTCCTTCCCCCGGGCATCTATCATCAACAGATCTCCTTCTCCCATTTCCAGTGCCCTGGCCACGGCCTCCGCGAGCCTTTTCTCTGAATCTGGAGATATTTTTATCTCATCGATCAAAACTTCGATATGGTGCTTTTTCATCCTTTCCAGACGCACACTCTCTTCCATTTCTCTCATTGCGCCGTCCACTCGAAACCGCAGATAGCCCTTTTTTCTCAATCTCTCGAAAAGGGCATGGTACTCTCCCTTCCGCCCCTTGACCACAGGCGAGAGGATTTTGATTTTCTCCCCGCGAGAAGCAGTCATTATACGGTTCACAATCTGCTGCTTTGTCTGGGAACTGACTTTCCTTCCACAACCAGGACAGTGAGGCGTCCCCGCCCGGGCAAACAAAAGCCGCATCAGATCATATATTTCTGTGACTGTTCCTACCGTGGAGCGGGGATTGGATGAGATTGTCCTCTGGTCAATGGAAATAGAGGGAGAAAGCCCCTGGATAGATTCCACCTCAGGTTTTTCCATCATCTCGATGTATTGGCGGGCATAAGTGGACAGGCACTCGATATACCGCCTCTGGCCTTCGGCAAAGATGGTATCGAAAGCCAGGGAGGATTTTCCTGAACCGCTGGGCCCGGTGACCACGATCAGTCGGTTTCGGGGCAGATCGATATCCAGATTCTTGAGGTTGTGCTGGGCTGCCTTCTTGACCCGAATCTGCTCAATCATACGTCTATTCTATCACAAGGGAGGGGCTGCATCTCAACATTTGACATTTCATTTATCTTTATAAATCTTTATAAAAATATCCCTTATCAAATAAATATCCCTATAAAATAAAAACAGGATTTGTCCCAAAGTTGCTTGGTCATACTCATAAAAACATGATACGCCTTGGCAGGGGATGTCTCCACCCGCAGCGTAGGGGACCCCTCGTCGCCTGGAAATTGCCAAAAATTCAGATTTTCTCCTCTCATCCTTTCTCTTTCACTGTTCAGACATGATTTTGGTAAGCAGCCCAGGCGATGACGGGTGCGGAGCGAGGATGGAGACATTTCCTGCCTACCCTAAAGAATCATGGTCAGAAAATTTGAGGAGTTCAAAATACCAACTCACTATGGGACGACGCGATAAAATAAGTTCCTCTAAAGAAACGCTGGTGTACAAACAAGACCTAAAATCTGATCTTCTGGAGGAAGCGGCGGTAAACTTTACTGACAGTCATGTTTTCGGCTTTTTTTCACTTTTTTATAACTGCAGGTTATAAATTTTTTTGCTTGTGGATGTTGACCAACGCAAAGACTCATAATAATATAGGATTGTCCCATCACTGCTGACATGAATAGAGAAGAGCATCTTTCGAAATCCCTCCAGTACTTAAAGGAAACCGGACTCAAAAGCGGCTCCCTGCGCACCATAAAACGTCTTCCCCCTCAACCCGGGCACTACCAGGATTACCCTCCAGAAATCCATCCCGCCCTGATCAAAGCCCTCCAAAAAAAGGGATTTTCAAAGCTCTACACCCATCAGCACCTCTCCTGGAAACTTCTTCAGGAAGGAAAAAACATGGTGGTGGTTACTCCCACCGCCTCCGGAAAAACCCTCTGCTATAATCTTCCTGTGCTTGACGCCTTGCTCAAAAATCCTTCTTGTCGAGCTATCTATCTTTTCCCCACCAAAGCCCTCTCCCAAGACCAGAGAGCTGAACTGGATAAAACCATCCATCTCCTCCCCCAGGAAATAAGGATATTTACTTATGACGGCGACACTCCTCAGGACGCCAGAAAAGCCATAAGAGCCCGTGGGCATATCATCCTCACCAATCCTGATATGCTCCATACCGGAATCCTTCCTCACCATACCAAATGGATAAAACTTTTCGAGAATCTCAAATACATAGTCATCGACGAACTTCACAACTACAGGGGCATCTTTGGCAGCCATCTGGCCAATGTGTTGAGAAGACTGAAGAGGATAGCCAAGTTTTACGGAAGCCGACCCCAGTTCATCCTCTCCACAGCCACCATCGCCAACCCTGCGGAAATAGCCGAAAAAATGACCGAAGAGCCGGTCAGTCTGGTGGACAAAAACGGAGCACCCCAGGGAGAAAAATATTTCATCTTCTATAACCCTCCGGTGGTCAACGAATCCCTGGGGATCCGCCGTTCTTATGTCAATGAATCCAGGCGGGTAGCCTCCATATTCCTCCAAAACAGCCTTCAGACTATCGTCTTTGCCCAGAGCCGTCTGATCACCGAAGTCCTGGTCACCTACCTCAAGCAGGACCTCGAAAAAAGAGTCCAGGATGAAGGGCTTATCCGAGGATACAGAGGAGGTTATCTTCCTCTCAAAAGAAGAGAAATCGAAAAACTCCTGAGAGAAGGAAAAATAAGAGGTGTGGTCTCCACCAACGCTCTGGAATTGGGTATTGATATCGGAAGTCTGGATGTGGCTGTTCTGGCCGGTTATCCCGGGACCATCTCCAGCACTTGGCAGAGGGCCGGCCGGGCCGGCCGCAAAGCGGGCAGATCAGCGTCTGTTCTGGTGGCCTCAAGCTCTCCCTTGGATCAGTTTATAGTCAATAATCCCGACTACTTTTTTTCTAAAAATCCAGAAAAAGCCCTGATCAATCCTGACAATCTCTCCATCCTGGTCAGTCATATCGAATGCGCCGCTTTCGAGCTTCCTTTCAAAGATGGAGAAAAATTCGGAAACGCGGATATCAGCGAAATTCTCAAATTCTTAGAAGAGGAAAATCTTATTCATCACTCCAAAGGCAAATGGTTCTGGACATCTGAAGCCTATCCTGCCGATGAAGTGAGCCTCAGAAGCATAAGCTCTGACAATTTTGTAGTGGTGGACACCACCGGAAAGCCAAAAGCTGTGGCTGAAGTCGATTTTTCCTCCGCTCTGACCACTCTCCATCCCAAGGCAATTTATATCTGCGAGGGAGAGCAGTATCATGTGGAAAAGCTCGATTACCAGCAGCGCAAAGCTTTTGTCAAAAAGACCGATTCAGATTATTTCACCGACGCCATCGATTACACCAAGATCAAAATCCTGGATGTGTTCAACCAGAAAAATCTGGAGAAATGCGGTATTTCCCATGGCGAGGTCCATGTGGCCACTCAAGTGGTGGGCTTTAAAAAAATCAAATTCTACACCATGGAAAACGTGGGGTCCGGGGATCTCAGCCTTCCTCAAAACGAGATGCACACCACCGCCTATTGGCTGACCATCCCCTCGGAAGTGTTCCATGCCCTTCCTTTTTCTTCTGAACAGAAAATCAACGGGCTTTTTGGCCTGGCTTATCTTTTCCATCACATCTCCCCTATATTCATGATGTGCGATCTCCACGATATCGGGATCTCTATCGGGGATAATACCACCGGAAAATCCATCCCTCCGCGCCATATCTCCCGCCAAGCTGCCCGCCAGGACCAGAGCATTTTTCCACAAAATGTGGAGTTCGAGCCCAATATCTTTATCTACGACAACTACCCTGGCGGCATAGGATTGAGCCCTTCACTTTTCGACCTGGAAAAAAAGCTTCTCCGACAGGGCCTCAAAACCATCCAAGTCTGCCCCTGCCAGGAAGGATGCCCCTCCTGCGTGGGGCCTGCCAAAGCAAGCGGACAGCAGGCCAAGCAGGTGGCCTCGGCCGTACTCCAGAAGCTCCTCTGATTCTGATAAAAAGAGCACAGTTGTTTTTCTTTTCCCCACTCTATCCATAACAGGCAAATCATGGAGGATATTGGCTGCCGGCAGTGGCTGCGGAGCCGGTTTTCAGATATGGTTTTGGCAATCGACCCAGGGGCAGCGCTGATTTTAAAAGGTGAATTCAAAACAGCCCGCCGGGAAAATTGGGAGGGGGGTCAAGACTTGACAGCGTTTATCTTGGCCATCGCTTTCTCTTCGCCCATGATCACCAAGATGTCGCTGTCTTTTATCACAAAATCTGCTTTAGGGATAAAGGTTATCTTTTCAGGAATAAGCTCTTTTATGGCGATGACCTGAATTCCGTATTTGTTTCTTAAATCCAGCTTTCTGAGGCTTTTGCCGATGAATTTTTCAGGAGGAGCTATTTCCTGTATTTGAAAACCGGATACAAGAGGAAGGTATTCCAGGACATTAGGATTGTTCAATCTCAAAGCTGTTCTTACGGCCATGTCCTTTTCGGGGTAGATCACCTCTGTCGCTCCCACTGCCTCCAGCACTTTGGCATGATCCTCGGTTAAAGCTTTGGCTATGATCCGCTTGGCGCCTATCTCATGCAGGTAAAGAACAGTGAGGATAGGCGCTTCCATCTCCGGACCCAAACTGACCACCACCACATCCATCTCCTGAATCTCCAGGGCCTGAAGGTTTTCTTTATCGGCCGCGTTCATGCTCACCGCATGAGAGACGAAATTTTTGACTTCTTCGATCTTTTCTTTATCCACATCCACGGCCAAAACTTCGTTTCCTTTTTCATATAGAGTTTTGGCCACGTTGGATCCGAAACTTCCCATTCCGATCACAGCAAATTTCATGGCTTCAAATCTCCTTTTTCTCTAACCTATCATAACAGTTTCTTCTTCGTATTCAAATCGCCCGTAGGCCTTTTCCTTGCTGAAAGCATAGAGCAGGGTCAACGGCCCGATGCGCCCTATATACATGGTGATCACAATCACAATCTTGCCCAGGGGTGTCAATTTTGGGGTCAGCCCCAAAGACAAACCCACTGTGCCGAAAGCAGAAAAAACTTCAAACAAAACCTCTCTCATGCTCGCCTGGGGCTGAGTCAGAAGAAGGATAAAGGAGGATAGAAAAATGAGGGCTGCCGCCAAGCTGACCAAAGTAAAAGCTTTAGTCACCATTTCCAGGGGAAAAGTCCTGTAAAACAGACCCACCGATTCACGGGCCTGAATTCTGGACTTGATGAAAGCAAAGATCACCCCGATGGTGCTGGTCTTCACTCCCCCACCCGTTGACCCGGGAGAGGCACCGATAAACATCAGCATGATCAAAAGAAAAACAACGGCAAAACCCAGTGAATTCAAATCCATGGTGTTGAATCCGGCTGTGCGGGGAGTGATGATTTGAAAAAGGGAGGAGAAAATCTTCCCTTTGGTCCCGAAACCTCTCAATGACTGATTCCATTCTATGATAAGAAACAAAACCAAAGAAAAGACGATGAGCATCAGGGTCAAAGAAAGCACCAATTTGGTATGAAGGGAGACTTTGGTCTTTTTCCTTTTGATCAGACCCAAGAGTGCATCTCTGGCTCCATCGATGACTAAAAATCCCAGTCCTCCCACCACGATCAAGATGATGAGAGTGGTGTTGATCCAAGCATCATCTCTGTAACCCATGAAGCTGTTGCTGAAAAGAACAAAACCGGCGTTGCAGAAAGCGGAGATGGAATGAAATACAGAATAAAAAAGAGCTTTCAGCCAGGAGAATTCTCTCTGCCACCTGAGGAAAAAGGACAGAGTCCCGGCCAGCTCCAGGGCCATGGTGAAGTAGAAAATATTTTTGATGATGGACTTCACATCCCTGTATCCGGCATGATGAAATCCTTCCTGAATGATGATTCTGTCCTTTATGGAGATTTTCTTTCCCGCCACCAGCATGATCAGGGTGGAAAAAGTCATGATTCCCAATCCTCCCAGTTGAAAAAGAAAAAGAATGATCATCTGGCCGGCAGGCGTGAAATAGGTGGCTGTGTCCTTGACGATGAGTCCGGTGACACAAATTCCAGAGGTGGCTGTAAACAGGGCATCAACCAAAGAAATACGGCCGGAGAAGGTGGTGAAAGGAAGCATAAGAAGTCCGGTTCCCACCAGAATAGCGGCCAAGAAGGTGACAGCCAGAACCTGGGCTGGCTGGAATGTCTTCTCTTTCCTGATTTTTACCTCCTTTTATGAATCATGAAAAATTCAAGGCCTCCCTGGGATTATCAAATCTATTACTTCACCAGGACTTTGTCAATCTCCGGTCAAAACCGGAGTTCCCCCCCTATTTCTTTGGTCATAAAGAAAATGGGGACACGTTACCAATTCCTGTGGTTGATTTAGTATTAAATATGATAGAAATTGGCTGAAATTGGTACATGTCCCCATTTTCTGCGGAGAGGAACCGTGCCCGCTCGCCTCCGGATGGCTTCCTCATCTGCTGACCTGACTTCTCCTGAGACTATCACGGAAATGGAAATGCTTTAACAGGGGAGGGGTTTATTGACAATAACCCTGGCATGTGCTACTTTTTGATTCGAAAATCATGAATTTCTTCAGGCTTATTTTAGAGGCGGGGGTGGTGGTTCAGGTGGTGATTCTGGTCCTCATTCTTTTCTCTGTTTTCTCCTGGTCCATCATTTTCTTCAAGAGAAGCACATTGAAATCCGCTTCCCGGCAATCTCAAAAATTTTTGAATGTGTTCAGAAGGAGCCGGAACCTTTCTGAAGTCAACCAGGCTGCCCGGCGCTACACATCCAGCCCCCTGGCATCGCTTTTTCTTTCGGGATTCAAAGAACTCTCATACCAGAAAAAATCCAATCCCGCCCCTTCTCTCACCACGGCCAAACTGGAGAGCGTTAACCGTGCTCTCCTCAAAGCCTCAAACCGCGAAATCTCCAGACTGGAGAAAATGATGAGCTTCTTGGCCACCACCGGAAGTGTGACCCCCTTCATAGGCCTTTTTGGAACAGTGTGGGGAATCATGGATGCCTTCCATAATATCGGCATAGTGCGTTCTGCCAGCTTGGTCACAGTGGCCCCTGGAATTGCAGAAGCCCTCATCGCCACTGCCGCCGGCCTTTTCGCGGCTGTCCCCGCAGTCATTGCTTACAACCATTTTCTCCACCGCATAAAAGACCAGATCACAGATATGGAGGATTTTTCTCTAGAATTTTTAAATTTAGCAGAAAGAATCTATGGCTCTTAGAACCCATCCCGTCACCAAAAGACAGATAGGAACCTCTCTATCTGAAATCAATGTCACTCCCTTTGTGGATGTGATGCTGGTGCTTCTGGTTATTTTCATGGTCACCGCTCCCATGATGCAGTCAGGAATCGGAATCAACCTGCCTCAGGCAGAGACAGAATCGGCTCCAGCAGAAGAAGGACTGACCTTGACCGTAAGCAAGGACCGCTATATCCATATCCAGGATTCGGTGATCAACCAGTTCCTGCTGGAGCAAAAGCTCAAAGAGTATTTCCTGGGCAAAGACAAAAAAATCGTGTTCATCAGGGCCGATGAGAGTCTGACCTATGGATTTGTGATCCGGATTTTAGACATTGTCAAAAAGGCGGGAGTGGAAGTGGTGGGACTGGTGGTGGAGCCTTTAGAAATCGAAGAGAGAAAATGAGACTGAGTGCCCTGGAGAGAGACTACACTGCCTTCAAGAAGGCCGTGATTTTCTCCTTAATTTCTCATCTGATTCTGTTCCTGCTGATCATCCTTTCTCCCTATTTCCCTAAACCTTCCCGGAAAGGCATGGTCCATTATGTTAACGTCATTTCCCTTCCAGGTGGTGGCGGAGGAGGACTTCCTGGAGGTGCAGGAGGGGGAGGAGAAGAAAAATCCGCCGAAACAGAAATTCCCCGAAGAGAAACCCTGAGAGATTTGACCACACCCCAAAAACCGGAGAAGGAAAGATCTCCCTCCCTGAGGCACCCGGTGGAGAAGCCCGAAAAAGAGACCGCATCTCAGGAAAAGAAAAAAACAGTGATTCAAAAAAAGGAAGAAACCAGACCCTCTTCTACCCAGAAAGAGGCTGCAGCAGGCAAAGGGGAAGGATCTGGTTCGGGAGTGAGGATTGGAGTGGGCACCGGCAAAGGAGGAGGGACCGGATTCCAATCCACCTATTCTTCTCAGATTGGCCTTTCCAGCTTCCCCTTCACCTACTATCTCCAGATCATTATCGACCGGGTCTCCAGCAACTGGTTCACTTCCCTGGTTGATCCGGGAATGAGAGGAAATTTCCAGACTACAGTGTTCTTTAAAATCTACAGAAGCGGGTCTGTTTCAGACTTAAAAATCGAGGAGTCCAGCGGGGTAAGGTCCCTTGATCTCTCTGCTCTGCGGGCTATCCAGTCAGCCGCTCCTTTCCCCCCTTTGCCCAAGGAGTACACAGAACAGTATTTGGGTATTCATCTTATATTCGAGCATTCAAAATGAAAACCAAAATCATTCTCTGCGGATTGAGTCTCATCTTCCTTATCCTTCTCCTCTATCCTCAACAGGAAGTGGTTTTGAGCATAAAAGAAGGCATGCCCAAAATCCCGGTGGCCTTACCTGATTTTATAGTCCAAAGCTCCTCTGAGGAGACCTCTCAAGCTGCCCAGGAGCTCCATCAAATCCTGCTGAACGATTTAGAGTTCAGCCGGGTGTTCCAGCCTCTGCCCGAAAGCTACTACCATTACATCAGACCTTTGAATCCAAAGAAAATATTCTTCAAGGATTGGGAATCCATCCAGGCCAAGATCCTGGTGGTGGGTGAATTCTCCTCCCAGCAGGGAGAAAATTTTCTGTTTGAAGGAAAAATATATGATGTCAAGGCAGGTCGTTTTATCTTCGGGAAGCGCTACCAGGCGGAAGGATCTCTTACCAGATTGGTGGCTCATAAGCTGGCCGATGAAATGATGAAAATCTACGGAGAAAAGACAATTTTCACCTCCAAGATCGTCTTTATATCGAACAGGGACGGCAATGACGAGCTGTACATGATGGACTACGACGGTCATAATCAAACCCGCCTGACATTCAACCGGGTAAAGGACTACATGCCTGCCTGGTCGGCAGACGGAAAAAGGATTGCCTATACTTCCTACAGAAACCATAAGGCCAGCCTGTACATCCTGAATCCTTTTGAAGGAGAAATAAAAGAAATCCCCAGCAGAGGGACAAATTTTGCTGCCGCCTTTTCTCCAGACGGAAAGAAATTGGCATTCTGTTCCACAGTGGATGAGGGCAATTCTGAAATCTATGTGGCCACCAGCGGGGGTGAGAAAATCAGACGCTTGACTTTCAATGAAGCTATCGACACTGCCCCTTCCTGGTCGCCGACCAGCCGGGAAATCGCTTTCACCTCTGACAGAGGCGGAACCCCGCAGATTTATATCATGGACGCCGAAGGGTCCAATGTCCGGAGAGTCAGCTTCGGCGGCAGCTACCATGATGCGCCTGCCTGGTCTCCCACCGGCGACAGGATCGCCTATGTCTCCCGGGTGAATCAGATATTCGATCTTTATGTCATCAACCTGAGGACAAACCAGATAACCAAGCTCACCGAGAGCAACGCCCGCAACGAATCACCCTGCTGGTCACCTGACGGCCGGCATCTGGTTTTTTCCTCCAATCTGACCGGAACCATCCACATCTACACCATCGACTATGATGGCGCCAACCTGCGGCGTTTGACTTCCAAAGGGGAAAACAAGCTCCCTGACTGGAGCCGTTAGTTATACAGAATGGAGGCAGAAGAAACGGCCCAAGGATTGTGTTGACAGGAGGGGAGTTTAATTGTATTTTAGGACAGCAAAAGATTTTATACAGGAAGTGGGAAAGCACAAATCTCACTCAAAGGAGGTCAAATGAAAAAAACACTTATCCTCTCCCTAGTCTGTCTTTTGGTTTTCGTATTTTTTCTCTCCTGCCGCAAAAAAGTAGAAGAAGCTCCTCCTCCGCCGCCGCCCCAGGTCAAAGAACAGCCCAAGGTGGAAAAGGTTGAAAAGCCTGCTCCAGTCAAAGAACCGGAGTTGACCGAAGAAGAAATCTTTGCGGCCAAGTCTCTGGAGGAAATCAACCAAGAAGCTCCTCTGAACATGATCCATTTCGACTTCGACAGATACTTTATCCGTGAAGATGCCAAACCGGTTCTGGCAGAGAATGCAGCCTGGCTTAAGAAATTCGATTCAGCCAGAATCCTGATCGAAGGCCACTGCGACGAAAGAGGAACCGAAGAGTACAACCTAGCCCTGGGCGAAAAAAGAGCCAAGTCCACCCGCGACTACCTTATCTCCCTGGGCATACCTGCTGACAGGATGGAAATCATCTCTTACGGCAAGAGCCAACCCCTCGATCCAGGACACAACGAAGTCGCCTGGCAAAAAAACAGACGATCGCAATTCACCATCATCGCCAAATAATTTATGGGCAAAAAGTTTTCTTCCGGGATATTTCTTATCCTCTTTCTCTCTCTTCTCCTGGGAGGAGCGGATAAGGAAAAAAAAGCCTATGAACTCATCTACAAGGACGTGCAGCTTCTCAAACAAAAAGTCCTCCAACTGGATGAAAAAATAGAAAGTGACACCGCGGACATAAAACTCATAAAGAAGCAGTTGGGAGAACTTCTCACCCTGGTGAAGCTTTTCCAATCGGAACAGGCCAGTTTCAAAGATGACCAAAAAAAGATCGCCTCTCAGTACCTTATTCTTTTGGAAAAAATAGAATCCATGAATTCGCAGATGGCCAAATTCTCAGAAGAACTGCTGGAAATAAAGAATGTGGCCCGCTCCCAACTGCTGCCCCAAGAAGAAAGGCCAACTGAAACCACTTCTCCTCCCCAGCAGGCCAAGCCGCAGGAAAAAAAACCACAGGAAGAACCTCCCCAGACTCCTCTTCTTCCTCCCACACTCTCTCCCCAAGAAGTTTACAACATGGCTTACTCGGATTATCTGAAGGGAAATTTCGAGCTGGCCATCCAGGGTTTCCTGCTGTATCGAGAACAATTCCCGGAAAGCCCTCTTGCTGACAATGCTTTATACTGGATAGGAGAATGTTATTTCAGCCAGAGCCAATATGAGAAAGCCATCCAGCAGTTCAATAACCTGATTTTGAAATATGGGCATGCAGACAAAGCTCCTGCCGCTTATTTAAAAAAAGGCATAAGTCTTATGGAACTGGGAAAAAATGAACAAGCTCTAGCTGTGTTTAAGCTTCTGATCAGCAAATATCCTCTGGAAGAAGAAACCAAGATTGCCCAGCAAAAAATCAAGGAATTGCAATCTGAAAATGAGGGACATTAACAGCCTCAACAAGGTTATCTTAATCGGACGTCTGGGACAGAATCCTGAACTCAGATATCTTCCCCAGACAGAGAGGGCGGTGGCTCGATTTACCCTGGCTACCAACGAACGCATCTTCAACCCCAGCACCAACGAAACCGACACCAGGGTGGAATGGCACCGCATAGTGGCCTGGGGTAAACGCGCTGAATTCTGTGAAAAATATCTGACTCAAGGGAAACAGATCTACGTGGAGGGAAAACTCAGAACGCGCAGCTGGCAGGATAGAGAGGGAAACAAAAGATTCACCACTGAAATCGAGGCCCGCAACATCGTTCTGCTGGGGAAACGGGAAGATCAGGAAGAGCAATTCCAACAGGAACCTCAGTCGCAATCCTCTCCCTCAGATCTTGAAGATGAAGATTCAAAGGCCAAGGAGGAAAGCGACGAGGAAGACGAAGTCCCCTTCTGACTTCTCCTGCTTCTGGCCGTATCTCAAGGCGTCTGTAAAGGGATGAGGTTCTGTGTCCAAAAGCCAGAGTAAGCCTTTTCAGCAAAAGGATATCTGCAAAAAGGGTCCATTATGGTGAAAAACGATCTCCAAGCCGTTGAGATTCGGTTCAGGGATAAAATCGTCCAGGATATCAGGCCGTGGGGGAAATTCCGATCCTATCCTTACCGGGAAGCAAGGAGCATCAAAATCATCACCGTTAACCCCAATCAGGCGCTTTCTCTTCAGTACCACAACCGCCGCAGCGAATTCTGGGTGGTCCTGGACCAAGGGCTGGAAATCACAGTGGGTGATAAAGTCTGGCAGCCCAACAAGAACGAAGAGATCTTCATCCCCTGCAAAGCAGCCCACCGGCTTCGCTGTGTGGGCGGGAGCCCCGCCCGGGTGATGGAGATATGGATCGGCGGCTCAGACGAAAAAGACGTGGTTCGCCTCCAGGATGACTACGGACGAAAATAATCATAAATCTTAAATTCTCCCTGCTGAAGCATTTCCACCAGCCTCTTTTATTTTTCCTGATAATCTGGTAAATTCAAATTGACCTGTTCATGAAAAAAATATTCTTTATGGTTACACTTTTCCTCTTCTTTATCAATCTGCCTGCCTTTCCAGGTTCGAGACAGCAGAGATTCAAGGAGGAAGTCACGGTCACAGCCGTTGAGGTCCCGGTCCGTGTGTTTTACCAAGGAAAGCCGCTGACAGAATTGACCCGGGCTGACTTTGAAATCTATGAAAACGGCATCAAACAAGAAATCACCGGGTTTGAAGCCGTCTCCAGAAAAATAGCTGGCCCCCGAACAGAGGAGAAGGACTCACCACAAGAAAGGCTGTTCATGCTCATTTTCAATGTCTACGACTACAACCCATCGGTAGAAGAGGGGATTGACCACTTTTTCCAGAATTATTTTCGCCCGGGCAATAACCTTCTCATCCTCACCGAAAACACGGTATTGAACATAGGAAAAGGCGAGAATCTATCAGAAACTGTTCTCAGGCTCAAGGAAACCCTGAAAAAATACAAAGCTATCTCCAGCATGCACATCCAGCAGGCATTCAAAGAATTAGGATTCGAAGCAGACAGACTTCTCAGTATTCTTCGCGGGGAGCAGACAGGTATCACCAGTCAATACCAGGCCGTGTACAGGTTCTTCAACAACTACCGCCGCATATGGCTTGATTACAGGAGACAATACCTTGTTCCTGACCTGGCCCTGTACCGCAGCCTGATCAAAAGAATCAAACCCATGCCCGGAGAAAAATGGGCCCTCTGCTTCCAGCAGCGGGAGATGTTTCCCCGCTTGAAAAATGAAGGGACCCTGGACGCAGAAATAAGAAACTGGATCGGTCAACAGACCGAATCCGAAGGGCAGGCCAAGGCACGCTTCATCCAGAGCCAGCAGTTTGATCTGCACAAGAATTTCAGTGTTTCTGAGAATTTTCCGGCTGAAAATCTGAGGGATCTTTTTATGGAAGCCAATATCACCTTCCATCTGATTTTGTTGAGATCCTTTCGGTCTCTTCTCTCTCCAGATTTTGCCCTGGAGGAAGTCTCTCAAGATTATGAAGACTGCTTCAGGAGACTGAGCCGGTTGACCGGGGGTTCTTCCTCTTTCTCCCAAAAAGTCTGGCCAGCTCTTGCGGAAGCCGCACATAAAAGAGATTTCTATTATCTTTTATGGTATACCCCCGCTGATGATTCATCTGACCAAAAGAAAAATATCGAGGTTAAAGTCAAGAGAAAAGGGGTAAAGGTCATTTACAGCAAGCGTTTTCCTGAAAAAGAACCCCCTCCTGTGACCATAACCCAGGTTAAGGCCGGACACAAAAGGCTGAGTTTTACTCTCCTGAACTACCAGAGGATAAAATCCAGGGGAACAGTGGAGGTGAATATCACTCTTTTCGATGAAAACTCAAAGAAAGCCTTCTCTGAGGGAAAAATAATGAGCCTCACCAAAGAAAAAGCTCATATCTCCCTTAATCTTAACAGGGTAAAATCAGGAACCTATTTCCTGATCTTGGAAGCCGCGGACAAAATCTCGGAGGAGACAGACGTCTTTTCCCGGGAGATTGAACTCTAAACCAATAAGGATAAAACGGGAAGCGATTTCAGGCATCCAATGCCGCAGTGATATCTTCCTTATTTGACAAGACCGCCTCGCTTCCTTTAATCGCTTGGGAGACCGGGCAAAATCAAGAATTCGCTGTTCACAGAGACTGATGGAAAGAGCTCTAACCCAACAGGATATTCTTTCTCCTGAGTTTCCGGAAAAAGGGGCCTCCACTCTGATCATCCGTTCAGTGATCTATGTTCTCTTCTTCTTCTCCGGAGCAGCCGCCCTGGTCTATGAAATCCTCTGGACCAGGCAGTTCGTCCTGGTTTTTGGCAACAGCTCCTATGCCATCAGCACTGTGCTGGCTGCCTTTATGGCCGGGCTGGGCATAGGGAGCTGGTGGTTCGGCCGCTACACAGACCGCCACCGCCACCGCCTTCTTCTCTACTCCCTTCTTGAGGGAGGGATTGCCCTTTCTGCTTTTATCGTTCCTTTTATTCTCCACCTGATGGAGAAAATAATGCCCGCTCTCTTCTCCTCAGCAGCTTCATCCATTCCTGTTATCAGCCTGATCCGTTTTATGTTCTCTTTTCTCATCCTTTTCATACCCTGCTTTCTTATCGGAGGGACCCTGCCGGTGCTGGGCCGGTACTGTGTGGAGAAGCTCAGGCTGGTCGGCCCCAGGATAAGCCTTCTTTACGGGTTGAACACCCTGGGCGCAGCCGGAGGATGCCTGGCCTCAGGATTTGTGCTGATCGAAACCCTGGGTCTTGAGGGAACCAATCATCTGGCTGTGACCATTAACCTGTCCGTTGCAGCGGCGGCGGTGCTTGTGCACTTCTTGGGAAAAAGAAAGACCACGGAAATTTCTCCTGAACCAAAAAAACCTCAAAACAATAAATCAAGGAAGAAAAAAGAAAAAGGCCCTTCCGCCGGGAATTCCTTTCCTCAAAGTATCAGGAATATTTTCCTGCTGATCGCTTTTGTCACCGGGTTTGTGTCTCTTTCCCTTGAGGTTCTCTGGACCCGGTACCTATCTTTCAGGATTCCCTCCAACGCCTACAATTTCCCCAGCATCCTGGGAGTTTTTCTGGTGGGATTGGGACTGGGGAGTCTTGTCTACAGGCTGTTTTTAGCCCAACGCCAGAATCAGGGTTTAATCCTGGCCGGGGTCCTGATTCTATCAGGTCCTTTGATCCTGGTTATGCTCTTTGCGGCCTCCAAGCTGGCTCAATCCTACGGGCTCCGCATTCTTCCTTTCAGCCCTATCCATCCCGCCGTCCCTGCCTGGACAAAACTCCAGTCCCTGAACATAGCGGCGGTCACCATATTTTTGCCCACCATCCTGATGGGCATGGCCTTTCCTGCCCTGTGCACGGTGTTCACTCAAAACATAAAAAAAGTGGGGGAAAGCATCGGGAAGGTCTATGCCGTGAACACGGCCGGCAGTATAACCGGCTCTCTTCTGCCGGTCCTGGCGGCCATCCCCCTTTTTGGGCTTCGAACCAGCCTGCTGGCCATGGCCGTGCTGACATCCTTCACCGGTGTGTGGCTCTATTCTTTCTCTAAGATGAAAAATAAAAAATGGTGCTTAGTTCAGGCGGCGGCTTCCCTTCTTGCTCTGATTCTCCTTTTTCCGCTTTTTTTACCCCGCAACCTGAGCAAAGATCTTTTTCTCAGCACTCTGCAGCTTGGAAAACACAACCAGATCATTTTTTACAAAGAAGGAAAGACCGCCACCTCTATCCTGGTCCAGGATAAAGTCAGCCGGCTTAAAGACCTTTACATAAACAGTGTGGAGGAAGTCCCCACCAGCTTTGCTGCCCGGTACTGTTTCAAACTGATGGGCATCCTGGGGGTGCTGCTCCATCCCCATCCTTCGGAGGTGTTGATGATCTGTTTCGGGGGAGGGATCGCTGCTGGAGCCACAGTGCAGCACCCGGAGGTGCGGTCGCTTGAAGTGGTGGATATTGAGGCCAGCGTCATCGAAGCCGCCGGTCATCTCTCCCGGGAAAACAACCGCCTGCTTCAGAATCCGAAACTCCACGTTGTGGTGGAGGACGGGAGGAACTATCTTTTCATGTCCGGAAAAAAGTACCCTCTGATCATCAGTGACTCCACCCATCCTAAATCTGCAGACAGCTGGGTGCTTTACACCCGGGAGTTTTACCAGGCGGTAAGAGAAAGCCTGACGGAGAACGGTGTTTTCGTCCAATGGCTTCCCTTCCACCACCTGACCACCCAGGAATACAAGATCATACTTCATACTTTTCAATCCGTTTTTCCCCACACCAGCCTGTGGCTGACCCATGCCATTGATGAGATGGGCCGCTTCATGAAATTCAGCCTGCTGGCGGCTACTCCTGACACTTTGACCATTGACCTCCAAGACCTCAAGCAGAAACTTTCTTATCCTGCTGTTCAAAAAGACCTTAAACCCTGGGACCTCAACCATCCGGTGGGAATCCTCCGCAATTTCCTGGCCAACGAAGAGAGAATCAGGCGATGGACACGGGATGTACCCGTAAACACCGACAATCTTCCCTGGAGTTATTACCACACCCCTTACTCTCTGAGCCAAAGACATGACCTGAAAAGCTTTCTTCCAGTTGTGGAAAGCATCTGGCCTTACCTGGATGATAGGGGTGATCAAGAAAAAAGGGCAGAACTCAAACAGAAGTTAAAACTTCTTTTTCAAGGCAAAAAAATGATTCTTCAGGGTAAAATCAAGGAAGCTTTCGCTCTCCTTCCCCAGGATAAAAAAACACTCAAGGAAAAAGAGAACATCAGAGAAAGCATCCGGTATCTCAAACAGGTCTCCGCCTTTTATCCTCAGGACGCCATGAGACTGCTGTGGCTGGCCAGGGGATTGAGGACCATGATCACCCTGGGCGGAGATAAAGACCAGGGAAAATTAAAGGATGTGATTCCCATCCTGGAGAAGGCATTGAAAGCTGACCCTGATCATGTGGAAGCCCGTTTAGAGCTGGCCGGCCTTCTCTTAAACCTGGGAAAAGCAGAGGAAGCAGCCTCGCATTACCAGGAAGTTTTAAAACTCCAGCCGAATTCCCTGACTGCTTTCGCCAGGCTGGGCAGCATCTTGAACCAGCAGGGAAAGCCTCAGGAAGCCTTGAAGCATCTGCGCCGGGCCCTCCGCATCGATCCCTTAAATGCCCGGGTCAAAAACAACCTGGCTTCTTCCCTCATCCAGCTGGGGAGGCTGGACGAGGCTGTGAAGCATCTGGAAGAAGCCCTGCGGATTGACCCCAGAGATGTGAAAATCCACAGCAATTTAGGGGCGGCTTTGCTCAACAAAGGAAAGATCGATGAAGCCGTGGCCCGGTTCAAGGAAGCGATGAGGATTGATCCTTATCATGTGAAAACAAAGGTCAACCTGGCCCAGGCCCTGATCCGGAAAAGAGAATACGGCCAGGCTATAGATATACTCTACCAAGTTCAGCAGCTTGATCCCCAGGATGCGCGCAGCCGGTACAACCTTGCTTTTTTGCTTCTAAGAGAGAACCGCTACAAGGAAGCCATGGAAACTCTGGAGCAAGGAATCGCGCTTTCCCCGGACCAGGTGCTGCTTCTGGATCTCCTGGCCAGGCTGCTCCTCTCTGTTCCGGACAGAAAGCTCAGAGATAGAGAACAGGCCCTGAACTTAGCCCAGAGGGCCTGCCGACTCAGCCACGAGAGAAATCCGCGATGTCTTGATACTCTGGCAGGCGCCTATGCTTCTATGGGCAGATATGAAGAGGCATCAGAAACAGCCTTGAAAGCTTACCGGTTG
>JBKHJA010000109.1:0-7776 GCA_046538375.1 Candidatus Aminicenantota bacterium | reverse complement strand
TCCCCAATTTCCTGCCTCATATACATTGTTTCCAGCGAATTCATGAATAATCCAATTTAGCATAATTTCATAGGAGATTCCATATTTTTCTGAAAACAGCATGAATTTCTAAATAAAAAAATCACACTATACAAAATCACGGCTGCTCCGGATTTGGTCATCAACGGACAAGTGAAGTGCTCCTGGCGAATCTCGACACCAGGATGAAATCAAGCAATGGATAAAAGAAGACAAAAACTTAAAACCTCTAGACTCAATGAAGAATAAGAGGATAATAAAAAGAGGACGGGTAAAAATTGGTAAAACCGGGAAGAGTTTTTTTCCTTTTGGTTCTGGGGAGCTTATTTTTATTCTCCATTTCACATGCCCAAGAAAAAGGGGAAGAAAAAGAGAAGAAGTCCAAAAAAATCATCACCGAAGAAATCGTGGTGGAAGCTCAGCTCCCCAAAGATTTCCCTCTCTCCTCCACTTCTTCCATAAGAAAAGAGACCATGGAAACCACCTCTTCCAAAGATCTTTCTGAAATCCTCTCTTATGCTCCAGGCACTTTTGTCAGCTCCGGAACCAAGAACGAATCCAGACTGAAAATCAGGGGGCTGGGCAGCCAGAGAATAGTAATGCTCTACGACGGCATCCCCATCTATGAACCCTTTTTCAATTCCTTCGACCTGAAGACAATCCTGGCCGATCAGGTGGAGAACATAAAAATTGTCAAAGGAGCCTCCTCTGTCCTTTACGGGCCCAACGCCTTGGGAGGAGTGGTGAATATTATCACTGAAAGGCCCCATCCTCCTTCATTCTCACTGAACACATCTTACGACAGCAATGAAACTTCTTATCTTTCTTCCGCCGCTTCCCTGAGCTGGAGAAATTTTTCTTTCTCCGGCTTCGCCTCCTATGAAAAATCAGAAGGATTCAAGTGGAACAACCAAGGAAAAAACGCACTCAGAGCCAACAGCGATTATTCCAGAAAAAATTTCTCAGGCAAACTCTATGCCTATCCCTCTCCGAAGAGTGAGATTCTCTTAGAAGCTTCCTACTACTCCTCTCAATTCGGGGTGCCTGCCGCCGTAGAATTTTACTCCCCCCGTTACTGGAGATTCAAAGATTGGAACCGTTTTCAGCTCCACCTGGGAGGAACTTTCCCTTTTTTGAAAAAAGGTCACTTCAAATTACGAAGCTATTATGTCCGACATCATAACGTCCTCGATGCCTACTCTGAACCCAACGAGGAGGTTCTGAAATGGGAATCCACCTATGATAACCACTCTTATGGTGTCTTTCTCATCGGATCCCTTCCTTATTTATCCCTTCATCAGGGGAAATTCAGCCTGAATCTGAGGGATGACAGGGTCCGCATCCAGGCTGACAGAGATGAGAGATGGGAACAGTATTCCCACCAGACTTTTTCTCTGGGAATGGAAAACCATCATAACCTGAATCAAAACTGGAAATTGATCGCCGGTGCCAGCCTCGATCTTTTAAAAAAACAATCAGGAGATATAAAATCAAGCTTCAATCCCATCCTGGGCATCAAATTCAATCCCCGGCCGCAACTGGATATTCATGCCAGTTTTTCCCGGAAATCCCGATTCCCGTCTATGAAATCATTGTACAGCGTTCCAGGAGGAAACCCAGAGCTCGGGGATGAGACAGGAACCAACTATGAGCTGGGATTCATCTACAGCCAAGATTTTTTCGTGAACGGCGCTTTCTTTTTCAACCGCATCAATGACCTCATCGAGGTGAGGCGGCTTCCTGATGGAGGGAAGATGAGTCTGAACGTGGGCAGGGCAGAGATCTATGGTTTTGAAGGGGGATTCCATAAAAAACGGGACAGGGCGGATTTTTCCCTGAACTTCACATTCCTGAAGGGAAAAAACAGACAAGAAAACAGGCCCTTGGATCTTCTTCCTTCATTCCATCTCAACTTTTCCCTGAACCTGAGGATCACCACCAGCTTGAGATTATCAGTGTGGGGACTAGGAGTATCCAGTTCTCAGGCAAGTATGGACGAACAGAGGACAGAAGTCCCCGGCTACTTCATCCTCAATGCCCTTCTATCCCGAAGTTTTTCCTGCTTTTCCGCCTTCCTCAAAGCAGACAACCTGTTCAACAAACACTACATCACAGAGCCGGGTTTTCCCATGAAAGCCAGAACTGTGGTCATCGGCCTGAAAATCAAATTGGGGAAAAACAAAAAGCAGCTTGATTGATTTCATAATAGAAACATTTTTATTTCCGTGAACGGAGGTGAGGGTTGGGGGTCGTCAGCCCTCACCTCTTTCAATAAAATATTTATTTATAATAATCACAATTTCGGAGATTATTTCATGATGGACAGTGCATGAGCTTCCAAGCCTAAAATTTGCATTGACATCTGTATCTCCAGGTGATAAAAAATTATGGCTGGACTGAAAATTTTATTGCTGTCAGGGGAAATAAAAAGCGGAAAAGAAAAAAACTAAGGAGTGAAGTATGGACAAAACGATCAGAAAAACTCATCTGGGCATAGTGGTCATGCTTGGAGCTGTGTGGGGTCTGTCAGAGGCTGCTCTGGGCATGGGTCTTCGGAGCTGTGCTGCTTTCGTCTCTGGATCAATAATGACAGGAGTGGCTCTTTTTTTCATGGCCTCCAGTTGGCTTCTCTTCAAACGGATCTCAGGAATAGTGATCCTGGTGGCCACAGCCAGTCTGTTCAAAATGTTCGATGCTCTTCTCCTTTCTCTTCCCTTCCTCCATGGAGCAGTGGCCAATCCTATTTTTGCCTTTGTCATGGAAGGAGCAGCTTTTCTTGTTATGGTAGCCTTGATAAAAGAGAAACTGATGCTGAAGCCAGCAGGCCAAGCTCTTCTCGGAGGGACGGCAGCCCTGTTAGCGGTCAATCTTTTCCCGCTGGTCAAATTCGCCACCGGGATCCCTGCTTGTGTCTTTCCAGGAACAGGCATGCCTCTTTCTCTTTACTATGCTCCGCTGGCGGTCTCTCTTTCTATGGTCACAGTTCCGGCTGGATTCTGGCTGGCAGCCAAAATCAAAGCCGTGGAATCAGGTCTCCTGAGGAAAAATAGATGGAAAAAGATTCCCTATGTTGTCTCACCGGCTGCCATCACCTTATGCCTGTCCATTATGGCTCTCATCAGGCTGATTTAACCGGCTCATATCCTGAAAGGAGAGAAAATCCATGGCAAAAAAGGAAAAGGAGAAAAAACAGGGAAAAGTCTTTACCAGACGATCCTTTCTGAAGGGATTTGGTGGAGGAGCTCTGGGGACAGCAGTGGCTCCCAGACTTCTGGGTCAAGAAAAAGAAGCTCTAGAATCCAAACAGGGAGAGATACCTCTCTACTCCAGGAAGAGGATTTCCATGACTGTCAACGGCAAAAAACATAACCTGATGGTGGAACCCAGAGAAACTCTCCTGGACGTTTTAAGAGAAAGGTTAAACCTGACCGGAGCCAAAAGGATATGCAACCGAGGAGAATGCGGAGGTTGCACTGTGATCATGGACGGAGATGCTGTGTATGCCTGTATGTTCCTGGCCATAAGAGCAGACGGCAAAAACATCACCACCGTAGAAGGTTTGGCTGACCATGAAAAACTCCATCCTGTACAGCAGGCTTTCGTGGAAAAAGACGGCTACCAGTGTGGATTCTGTACCCCAGGATTCATCATGTCTGCGAAGGCTTATCTCCAAAAGAATAAGAATCCCAATCTGGATGAAATCAAACAGGCACTCTCAGGAAACCTCTGCCGCTGTGGCAATTATTTTAAAATTTATGAGGCTGTGCAGGCAGCTTCCCAGAAAATGAGAGGGGGATAAAATGGCCGCAAAGGATAATTATTCAGAGGACCTCCATGACAGCATGCGCTATCATGAAGAATACCGGGACAAGGAAACAGAAAAGTCCCCTGAAATCCCTGCTCCAGAAAAGGAAAAATTCCGGATCATTGGCTCTTACACCCCCAGGGTGGACGCCGAAAGAATGGTCACCGGCCAGGCGCCTTTCGCTCATGACATCAAGCTCAGAGGGATGCTTCACGCCAAAATCCTCAGATCTCCTCACCCCGCTGCTGAGATTGTCTCTGTGGACCTGAGCAAAGCTCAAAGCATGCCTGGAGTGAAGGCAGCCCACCAGCTAGAAAAAGGAAAGATCTTTTATGCGGGACAGCAGGTGTCAGCAGTGGCTGCCGTGGATGAAAAAACGGCAGAGGAAGCCGTAAAAGCCATAAAGGTCAAATACCGGCCGCTTCCTTTTGTGGTCAGTGTGGAAAAAGCCATGGAAAAAGGGGCTCCTCAGGTTCTAGAGGATACGCCCAACGTCAATAAATTCTATGAATACGACCGAGGCGATGTGGAGAAAGGATTCCAGGAAGCCGATGTGGTGCTGGAGAGGACTTACCAGACCGCTGTGGAGATCCATCACCCTGCCGAAACTCACGCCAGTGTGGCCCGGTGGCGGGGAGACAGGCTCACTGTTTGGGATTCCACCCAAGCCATCTTCAATGTCAGGGATGGACTGGCCCGAGCACTGAATGTCCCTGCCAGCAAGATTAAAGTCATCAAAAACTACATGGGCGGAGGATTCGGCAGCAAACTGGGACTGAACGATTACACGGTGGCGGCAGCCAAGCTGGCTAAAATAGCCGGCCGCCCGGTGAAAATTGCGCTCTCCAGACAAGAAAACTCTCTCACTGTAGGAAACCGCCCTTCTACCATGCAGACCATCAAAGGAGGAATAAAAAAAGATGGAACGCTGACCGCTCTTTCTATGAAGAATTACACCTGTGGTGGGATACGCCGAGGTGACCGCTGTGCTGAACCTTACATCGACCTCTACCGATGTCCCCACCTAAAGATCGAAGAATACAGTGTGTACACCAACACCGGTGCAGCACGGCCCACCAGAGCCCCTGGTCATGTGCAGGGAACTTTTGCCCTGGACGGATTTCTGGATGAACTGGCCAGCCAGATCGACATGGACCCTTTGAAGCTGCGGCAGAAAAATTACACCACCAAAAACGAGGGAGATACCGGGATTCCTTACTCCTCTAAAGGATTGGACAAATGTTACCAGATAGGGGCAGAAAAAATAGGATGGCACAAAAGGAACAAAAAACCCGGTGAAGGAAACGGAAAAATCCGCCGAGGACTGGGGATGGGAACCCAAATATGGTGGGGTGTAGGAAGGCCCCAGACTCTGGCGGACATCAAAATCCATCCTGACGGAAGCGTGGAAGTGGTGTGCGGGACCCAGGATCTAGGCACTGGCACCAAAACATACATGGCGGTCATAACCGCTGAAACTCTGGGATTAAAGCCCCCCCAAGTGGCTGTAAAACTGGGCAGCACCGAATACCCCTGGTGTGGATCATCAGGGGGAAGCACCACCACTCCCTCGGTCGCTCCTGCGGTCAGAGATGCCGCGGTGAAGGCGTCAGATTTTCTCAAAAAAATGGCGGCCCAGAAGCTGGAGACCGCTTCGGAAAACATTCTCATCGAAGATGAGGCATTCATCAACCAGAAAAATCCCCATCAATCAATAAGCTTCAAAGAGCTGGTAGGAGAATTGAGTCGGGAGAAGGTCTTTCGCGGGGAATATGTGGGCCGTCCCTCCGGATATGCCTACAACACTTTTGGCGCTCACTTTGCTGAAGTGGAAGTGGACATGGAGACAGGAAAAACAAAAGTGATCAAGGTGGTGGCGGTTCACGAAGTGGGAAGAGTGATGAACAAACAGACCGCCGAAAGCCAGGTGGTGGGAGGAATCACCCAGGGGGTGAGCACCAGTCTTTTTGAGGAGAGAGTGGTGGATGATGAGACAGGAACTGTGATCAATCCTAATTTAACAGACTACAAGATTGCCACCTCCTGCGACACCCCCCACATCGAGGCTTATTTTGTGGACATGGTCGATCCCAGGATCAACAATCTGGGGACCAAGGGCCTGGGAGAACCCCCCAGGATTCCTATCAATGCCGCTGTAGGCAACGCCATTTACAATGCCACCGGCGTAAGACTCAGGAAAATCCCCATGACTCCAGACAAATTCCTCAAAGCCTTGAAAGAAAAGGAGAGTGAGCGATGAGAAACTTCCAGTTTGCTCAACCAAAAACAATAACTCAAGCAGCTTCTTTGCTTTCCCAGAAGGAAAATTTTCTGCTGATGGCTGGAGGAACAGACCTGCTGGATGAGCTGAAGAGCGGAGCGGCTGAAGCTCCAGGAGTGGCGGATCTTAAATCCATCTCCGGCCTCTCTTATATCAAAAAGGAAAAAGGAGAAATGCACATCGGCGCCCTGACCAGGGTGGCGGACTTGGCTGGAAACAGATGGATAAAACAGGAATATCCTGAGCTGGTCCAAGCGGCCTTATCTCTCTCTACCCCTCAACTGAGGAATGTGGGAACGGTGGGCGGCAACCTCTGCCAGAGGCCACGCTGCTGGTACTACCGGGATCCTCAAGTTTTATGCTTGAAAAAAGGCGGAAACAAGTGTTTCGCTTTTGGAGGAAGAAACAAATACCACGCCATCCTGGGTGGAGGTCCCTGCTTCATTGTCTTTCCCTCAGACCTGGCCCCTGTTCTGATTTCCCTGGCTGCAGAAGTTATCCTAAGCTCCGGGGAAAAAGAAAGAACTGTGCCCCTGGAAGAATTCTATGTCCTTCCTCGAGAAAATGTAAGAAAAGAGAATATCTTGAGGAAAGAAGAGATTTTAAAAGAAATCAAATTCCCTCAGAAAAAAAATTCTGCCAAGGGGGCCTATCAAAAATTCAAAGAAAGGGGCACCTGGGACTTTGCCGTGGTTTCGGCAGCAGTGAACGGAGTGATTTCAGAGAACATTTTCCAGGATATCAGGATTGTGTTAGGTGGAGTGGCGCCTATTCCCTGGAGAGCCAAAAGGGCAGAGAACATGATCAAAGGGAGAACAGCCACCCAAGAACTGCTGAGAGAAGCGGCCAGGGAAGAACTAAAAGAAGCCCGGCCTTTAGAGGAGAATGCCTATAAAAAAGAGCTGGTAGAAATTGTCACCGCCCGCACGGCTTTATCCCTTATCGAGAAATCATAACCGTTCCATAACAGCTTTTTCAACCTGTTGAAAATTTTTCTTCCCCCGGGTTCATTTCAAACCATGAGCATTCAGCAATTTTTTCGCTCTCTGGAGAAAGGAATCAAGGGACCCAAGCCTGGACCGAAAGCTCAGCTCAAGATGGTCACTCAGCCCCGGCCGGGCCACAGAAAGTATCATGAAGTTGAGCATGGGTGCTTAAAAGCCGGGGTGCTGGTTCTTCTTTATCCCTGGAAAAATCAAATTCACCTGGTTTTGACCCGCCGCACTGAGCATATGAGCCTCCATCAAGCACAGATCTCCTTCCCCGGAGGACGTCAGGAACAAGGGGAAAGTATCGAACACACTGCTCTGAGGGAAACCCAGGAAGAGCTTTCCACACCTGGAGAAACCATCCGCACCCTGGGCAGATTAACTCCACTCTACATTCCTCCCACCAATTACTGCATTTATCCTGTGGTGGCAGTCATGAAAAAGCGGCCAAATTTCATTCCTTCGCCCCGAGAAGTGGCAGAAGTGATTGAAGTGCCTCTGGATCATCTGCTTGATCCCACCAACATCCATAAGGAAGAATGGATTCTGGGCGGCCGGAAAATGACAGTCCCTTTTTATTTATTCCAGGGACATAAAATTTGGGGAGCCACAGCCATGGTGCTGTCAGAACTTCTGGAAATCGTCCGCAGAACCCTCCCTCCACAGCCATCATGAGATGATGC
>JBKHJA010000019.1:0-32909 GCA_046538375.1 Candidatus Aminicenantota bacterium | reverse complement strand
TCGCTGGGGAAAATTAGCGTGCTGACGACCCCCCATCCCTCGTCCCCTATCACAGAAATAAGGGTGCTTACACCCTTTTTTTGCGCTTTACGCCCCAGGCTGGTTATGTTATAAATGACCCCTAGTTAAAATGAGCATTATATCCATAGTTATCAGCCTGTTTGTGCTGCTTTTCGCTATAACCATTCATGAAGCTGCCCATGGCTGGGCTGCTTTCAAAATGGGTGATCCCACCGCCTACAGTCTGGGAAGAATCACCCTTAATCCTTTGGCCCACATCGATCCCTTCGGGACCATTCTTCTTCCCCTTATCCTGGTGGTGGTGGGAGCTCCTCCCTTCGGGTGGGCTAAGCCGGTGCCTGTGAATCCGCTCAATTTGAGAAATCCACGGCGGGATAACCTTTGGATTTCGGCTGCAGGGCCTCTTTCCAACTTGACCACAGCGGCTTTCGCCATGGCCGGAATCGTATTTTTGAAAATCATAAGCTCTGATGTGAGCTATTTTCTTAAAAGTTTTCTGCTGGGACGAGGGACTCTTCCCCGGGGGTTTCATCCTCTGGAGGGTCTGGCCTTGATACTCTTCTTTGGCGTACTGATCAACACCTATCTGGCTTTGTTCAACCTCATTCCTGTTCCTCCTCTTGATGGAAGTGGTGTGCTGATGGGCTTTCTCTCCGAAGAAGCGGCGGAAAAATACGATCGGATCCGGCCCTTTGGATTTTTGATTGTCCTGGCCTTGATTTATCTGGGTCTTCTCGAGCTCATCATTCAACCTGTAAGAATAATTATCTATTCCATTATTTTTATTTAAAATGACAGAGAAAAGAGTGCTCAGTGGAATGAGGCCCACAGGCCCCCTTCATCTCGGTCATTTGGCCGGAGCGCTGCGCAATTGGCTCAAATTGCAAGATCAATACCATTGTTTCTATACTATTGTTACCTGGCATGCCTTGAGCTCTGAATACCAAAACTCCACAGTGATCAAAGACTACACTTTTGAAGTGGCAGCGGATTGGCTGAGCATAGGCCTGGATCCAAAAAAAAGCGTGATTTTTCTCCAGTCAGAAGTAAAGGAGCATGCTGAACTCCACCTGCTGCTATCCATGATCATTCCTCTCCCCTGGCTTCAAAGAGTCCCCACCTTCAAAGAGATGCAGCGTGAACTGCCGGACAAGGATCTAAACACCTACGGATTTCTGGGTTATCCGGTGCTTCAAACAGCAGACATCATCATTTACAAAGCGGGAATTGTTCCGGTGGGAGAAGACCAAGCTTATCACCTGGAATTGGCCCGAGAAATCACCCGGCGCTTCAACCGTTTTTTCGGAAATATTTTCCCTGAACCTCAGACCCTGCTGACAGATGTGCCCCGGCTGGCTGGAACCGATGGCCGCAAAATGAGCAAGTCCTACGGCAACGCCATCTATCTGAAGGATTCCCCTGAAATCCTGCGCAAAAAAATATCCACCATGAAGACCGACACCAGACGCAAACTCCGGTCTGATCCTGGAGTTCCAGAAGATTGTCCGGTCTTCACCCTGCATAAAGCTTTCGTGGATTCGGAAAAAAGGAAAGAGCTGGCTCAAGGCTGCCGCACTGCCGGGATTGGATGTCTGGAATGTAAAAACGTACTCATAGAAAGTCTTGTCCGCATCCTCACTCCTTTCTGGCAGAAAAGAAAGAATTTTGAAAAAAATCCTCAGCTTATCTGGAATATCCTGGATGAGGGAAGCAAAAAGGCTCGCCGCACAGCCCAAAAAACCATGGAGGAAGTCAGATCCGCAATCGGTCTCTGAGAGCCGCACCTCCTTAAACTGATGGTTATGGATGCCCGCAGAAGCTACCAAGTCAAGTTAGAATTTTTTGAAGGTCCCCTGGACCTCCTCCTCTTCCTGATCAGGAAAAAGAAAATTGATATTCATGACATCCCTATCGCTACCATCACCAAGGAATATCTTGAATATCTCAATCACAGGGAAAAGATCAATCTTGACCGGGAAGCCGAATTCCTGTTCATAGCCGCTCTTCTTATCTACATCAAATCTCAGGTACTTCTGCCACGAGAGGAACCTCCCCGAGAGGAGGATCCCCGCCAACTGTTGGTGGATCGTCTGCTGGATTATAAGAAAATAAAGACCGCCTGCAACATCCTCAAAAAACAGGAGGAAGAAGAATCGAAAAAATGGAAAAGGGTCTCTCTGCCCTCTACCTCTGGAGAAGAAGAAATGGACCTTGAAGACATTTCGCTTTTTGATCTGGCTCAATCCTTTTTTCTCCTGATGAAGCGCAAGGAAAAAGAAAACATCCAGGTCATAAGAGGCAAGGAATACACCATAGAAGAGAAAATGAAAGAAATTGTCTCCTGTTTAAAAAAGAATAAAGTATTGGACTTTTTTGAATATTTCTCTCAACAGCAGTCCATCGAGGAAGCCCTGGTCTCCTTTTTCAGTCTTCTGGAGCTTATCCAGACTGGCATGGTGATGGCAGTGCAAGAGAGACTTTTTTGTTCCATCAAAGTCTGGCTTCAAAAGGACTCCGCTCCTCAAGTCTCATCATGAAAAAACAGCTTAAAGAGATCATTGAATCATTGATTTTTGTTTCTCTGGAACCTCTGTCTTTAGCGAAAATCAAAGTTGTGCTTCAAGAATTTCCTGAACAGGACATAGAACAAGCCATAAAAGAGCTTCTGGAAAGTTATGTTTCCAACAAAAGCGGCATACACATCATCCAGTCCGCAGGAGGCTATCTTTTCGCCACCAAACCAGAGTTTGATACCTGGATAAGGCGGCTCCTTAGAGCGGAAAGAACAACCAGGCTCTCGTCGGCCTCACTGGAGACTCTCTCGGTCATAGCCTATCACCAGCCCATAACTCTCTCCCATATTTCAGATATGAGAGGAGTGGACTCAAACCATACCATAAAAGTTCTGCTTCAGAGAAAATTGATAAAAATTGCAGGCAGGAAAAAAAGTCCAGGGAAACCTTTTATCTACAGGACCACAGATAAATTTCTCGCTCATTTTGGCCTGAACAGCATCAAGGATCTGCCTTCCCAGGAAGAGATCTCCAAAATTGTTGAGGAAGAGAAAGAGGCATAAAGTGAGTTTTTACCGGCCAAGCTGGTCAGCAATTGTTTTTCTTCTCCAGCCGCCATAATGAAGCTAAGTTAAGATTTTACGTGCATTTAAGATTGACAAACATCCTTAAACTAAGATAGTATAATCAATCACCTTTGATCCAAAATGGAAATCATCATAGCCAAAAACTCCGGATTGTGTTACGGAGTCAAAAGAGCCCTCAAACTGGCCCGAAGAACAAGACTTCAGAAAAATGGTCCGGTTTTTACTTTCGGGGATCTCATCCACAACCCCCGGGTGATTGATGATTTGAAAGAAGAGGGGATTCAAGCTGAGGACCATTTGGACAACATCCATGAAGGAACCGTGATCATCCGCAGCCATGGTGTCTCTCCCCAGGTGTACGAAATCTTAGAGAAGAAAAATATTGACATCGTGGATGCCACCTGTCCCATTGTCAAGAACATTCAAAAGAGGGTGGAAAACCTGGCCAACCAGGTGAACCAAATCATCATCGTGGGCAACCGGGAGCACCCAGAAACCAGAGGGCTTTCCGGCTACAGCCGGGGAAAAGGGATTGTGGTGGAAGAAGAAGAACAAGTGAAGGCTTTGCCCTTCAAAAAAACCAGGGCTGTGCTTGCTCAATCCACCCAGGATTTTTTCCTTTTTCAGAAAATTGTCAGCTTGCTTATGGAAAAAACCGAGGAATTGAGAGTGTTCAACACCATCTGTGAATCGACACAAACACGCCAGAGATCGACCTCAGAACTGGCCTCTTCTGTGGATAGGCTGTTTATCGTGGGTGGAAAAAATAGCTCCAACACCCATAAACTCTACCAGATCTCAAAAAGGATCTTACCCCAAACATTCTTTATTGAAAAAGCAGAACAAATCACTCCTGAAATGATAAGAGGAGCCAAAAAAATAGGTCTTTCAGGAGGCGCCTCCACCCCTCCTGAAGCTATCCATGAAGCTGTTCAGAAAATCAAGATGAGCCTTGCTCATCAGCCTCAAAGGGAGAAAACTGCGCTATGACAGAGATAACCAAGAAATCAGAGAAAGACACAAAAATCTCCTCTAAAGAGTATGAAAATCTCCTGGATCATTACCAGTTCAACGCCAAAGAACTGTCTCCAGGAAAAATAATCAAAGGGAAGGTTATCAGAGTTACTTCCTCTCATGTGCTGGTAGATGTGGGATTCAAATCCGAAGGCATCATCCCCATGGAAGATTTCAAAGAAAACCCGGATATGGGTGATATCCATCCAGGAGATGAAGTGGAAGCTGTGCTGGAACGGAGCGACTTGAAGGAAGGCTATCTGGTTCTTTCTCAAAAAAAGGCGGTGGCTTTGAAGGCTTTGAATAATCTGGAAAAGGCTTACCACCATCATAGCTGGATATTGGGGAGAATAACCGAAAAAACAAGAAATGGCTACACGGTCAACGTGGGTATCGATACCTTCCTGCCCAACTCCCATGCTGACATAAGGGCAGTCTCAGAGCCAGAGAAACTCATCGGCAACAAATACAAATTCAAGGTCATCAAGTTTGACCGAAAAACCGAAAACGCGGTCCTCTCTCGGAAGCTTTTTCTCCAAGATGAGAAAGAAAAAAGAAAGAGACGGGTTTTTAGCCAGCTCAGCCGAGGAAAAAAAGTCAAGGGCAAGGTTAAATCACTGACCAATTTCGGCGCTTTCATCGATCTTGGAGGAGTGGAAGGTCTCCTTCATATTTCCGATATGTCCTGGGGAAAAACCGGCCATCCCTCTGAGGTCTTTCAGATCGGAGAGGACGTAGAAGTGTTGGTTCTTGATTTCAACGAGAAGGAGGAGAAGATCTCCCTCGGTTATAAACAGATGATTCCTGATCCATGGGAAAATATCGAAGAGAAATACAAACCGGGACAAAAAATCAAAGGAAAAGTGATGAATCTGACTGATTTCGGAGCGTTTGTGGAACTGGAAAAAGGAGTGGAAGGATTGGTTCATATTTCCGATCTCACTTGGTCCCGCAAACTTATTCATCCCAAAAAAGTTCTCTCTCCTGGTGAAGAAGTCACGGTGACCATCCTGAACATCAATCCTTCCAGCAAAAGGATATCTCTTGGCCTCAAGCAGGTCACCCCCCATCCTTTAGAGCAATTGAAACAAAAATACAGTCCTGGGGCCCGGGTGAAGGGGACCATAACCAACATCACAGATTTCGGTGCTTTCATGGAAGTGGAAAAAGGAGTGGAAGGCCTCATCCATATTTCCGATATTTCCTGGGAAAAGATCGGCCATCCCTCTCAAAAGCTGAAAGTGGGCCAAGAAACAGAGGCCATTATTTTAAATATTGATGTGGAAAAGCACAAGCTCTCCTTGGGCATAAAACAACTGGAAGGAGATATCTGGGAAGATTTCTTCGGGCGCCAGAAGATCGGAGATCTGGTCAAAGTGAAAATCCTGCGCATTGCCGATTTTGGTGTTTTTGTGGAAATCACGCCCGGGATCGAAGGGGTGGTTTTCCTATCTGAACTGGATGAGAAAAGAATTGAAAAACCGGAAGACGTTTTCTCCTTGGGCGAAGAACGGACGGCCAAAATCATCAAAATGGATCAAAAAAATAAAAAAATATCTCTCAGCTTCAAGAGGGCCCAATTAGAAATGCAAAAATTGGAATACCAACAATACATACAGAATCAAGACAAGAAGCACACCCTGGGGGATATCATGAGGGACCAACTCAAAAACATCGAGCCCCAGAAAAAAAACAAAAAGGAGGCAAAAGATGATTAAAGCAGATTTAATCAACAAAATCGCCAAAGAAATGAATATTTCTAAACAAGAAGCCGAAACAGGTGTCAATTTCTTTTTTCATACCATAAAAGAAGCACTTTTGAACGGTGAGGAGATAGAACTAAGAGGATTTGGGAGCTTCCGTTTTCGCCAAAGAGGGGCTCGGTCAGGGAGAAATCCCCGAACCGGCGAGCCGGTGAAGGTGCCGCCGAAAAAGGTTCTCTATTTTAAGCCCAGCAAATTGCTCAAAAACATGATCAACAAATAATGGAATACATCACGGCGCCGTGGAGAGAAGAGTATGTCAGAAAAGTATGTCAGATGAATGAATGCATTTTTTGCCATGCTTTGACGTTGAAAGATGACCGCAAAGCTTTCATCCTTTACCGAGGATCCCACAACTTCATCATGCTGAACAAATACCCTTACACTCCCGGACATTTGATGATTGCGCCTTACAAACATCTGGCTTCCTTCCAGGGGTCCAAAAAAGAAGTCACCGATGAAATGACAGATCTTCTTAAAATGAGCCTCAGGGTTCTTAAGAAAAACTATCATCCTCACGGTTTTAATACCGGAATGAACCTGGGCCGAAGCGCCGGAGCAGGAGTTTGTGATCACTACCATCTTCATATCATTCCCCGCTGGACAGGAGATTCCAATCTCATGCCTCTGGTGGGCAAGACCAAAGTGGTCATCGAGGATCTCCACACCACATATGACAGGCTCCTTCCTCTCTTTCAAAAGGAAAAGAATCCATAAGTGTTCTTTCTTCACATGAGTCAGCCCAAGGACTAAAAGCCTGAAAAGAAAAAATGAATTTTGAACTTACCCAAGAGCAGATACTGCTCAAAGAGATGGTCAGCGATTTCTCCCAAAAAGAGATTAAACCAAAGGCAAAAGCCTTGGAAGAGGAACATAAATTTCCAGGTGAAACCTTAAAAAAACTGGCTGAACTGGGCATACTGGGGATGACTATCCCTGCTGAATACGGGGGAACCAAAACCGATTATCTGTCCTATATTCTTGCTCTGGAGGAAATCGCCCGTGCCTCTCCTTCCCTGGCCGTAATGGTCAGTGTCCACTGTTCTCTTTTTTGCTATTCCATCCTGAAGTACGGAACTGAAGAACAGAAAAGAAAGTACCTTCCTCCGGCCGCCAAAGGGGAACTGCTGGGTGCATTCAGCTTGAGTGAACCAGGGGCAGGATCTGACGCTACCAATCTAAGAACAAAGGCAGTAAGGAAAGGAAACAACTTCATCCTGAACGGGACCAAGGCCTGGGTTACCAGCGGAAAGAACGCAGAGGCCATGATTCTCTTTACCAGAAGCTCTGATAATCCTCCCGGGCACAAATTGAACTCTTTTATCGTGGAGAAAAGTTTTCCCGGATTTAAGGTATCCAAGATTGAAGAAAAGATGGGGCTCCACTCCTCTGTCACAGCCGAAATCGTGTTAGAAGATTGTCAGGTCCCTGAAGAGAACCTCCTGGGCCAAGAAGGAAAAGGAGCATCCATTGCCTTTCATTGTCTGGACGGATCCAGAATCGGGATCGCAGCTCAGGCCGTAGGACTTGCCTCACGGGCTTTAGAGGATGCGGTGAAATATTCCAAACAAAGGCAGGCCTTTGGCAAAAACATATCCGATTTTCAAGCCATTCAGTTTATGATAGCAGATATGTCCACGCTCATAGATGCGGCGCGTCTTCTCGCCTACAAAGCCGCCGTGGCCTTTGAAACAGGAGGGTCTATGGGAAAAGAAGCGGCCATGGCCAAGCTTTTTGCCTCCGAAGCGGCCAACAAAATCGTCTACCAGGCCCTTCAAATTCATGGCGGTTACGGTTATTCCAAAGAATTTCTTATCGAGCAGCTCTACCGAGATGCCAGAGTTCTCTGTATCTACGAAGGCACCTCTGAAATCCAGCGCCTGGTGATTGCTAGAGAGCTGCTTAAAGAAAGTTGATTGGTTTTTGGATATCCATGAGGGGCTCCCAAAAAAATGACCATAGAAAAAATCCTGATTTGTCATCCGGGGGCACCTGATTTTCTTTCCGTTTTGAGTTAAAATGATTACAGAGAAACTCTTATACAGGTGAGGCTATAAAATGTTAAAAGCCATGAGAAAAAACTTAAAATCACTGGCCCCCACCCTGTGGATCGTGATCGCTGCTTTCATCATAGCTATTTTTGCTGTCTGGGGTGGAGCTGGACGCCTGGGGGAAGCACGGGCGGCCAACACCCTGGCCAAAGCAGGAGATGAAAAGATTTCTGCTGATGTGTACTATCAAAATCTAAGACAAAGGCTGGAAATGCTCAAGAGGGAATATAAAGAACTTGACCGTAAATTTATCCAGCAGCTCAATATTCCTCAACAGGTCTTGGAGCAGCTTATCCAGCAGTCGCTTCTGCTGCAAATGGCTCAAGATATGGGAATAGATGCTACCTCTGGAGAGATCAGAAAAAAAATCATCAGCTACCCTGTGTTCCAAAAAGATGGAGAATTTGTGGGCTTTGAAGAATACAAGAGGATTTTGGATTGGAACAGAATTTCTGTCTCTGAATTCGAACAAAGCCTCAGAAAAGAAATCATCATAGAGAAGCTGATCAAAGTTCTTACTGCGGGAGTTGCGGTCACGGAAGAGGAAATCTGGAAAAATTATAAAAACAACAATGAAAGTGCCAAACTGGAGTATGTGGTCATAGAAACAGAAGAAATAGAACTGAAAGAAGAACCAGACATCGGAGAAATCCGCACCTTTTTTCAACAAAATAAAGAAAAATTCCAGATCCCGGAGCAGAGAGAGGGAATTTTGGTTTTTTTAAAAACAGAAGACCTAAAAACCGAAATTGAAGTCTCAGACGAGGAAATCGAAAAATATTACCAAGACAACCTCTCCCAATTCAAAGAACCAGGGAGAGTCAGAGTCAGCAGGATCTATCTTTCTTATGAAGACAAAGAAAAGGATCTGGTCCTGGCTGAAGGACAAGAGATCAGGAAGAAAATTCAAGGCGGCCAAGATTTTGCGGAGCTGGCCAAAAAGCATTCCCAAGATGAAAAGGCCGAACAGGGAGGGGATTGGGGACTTTTGGACTGGAAAAAATTATCTCCCTCGGAACAGGAAGAGGTCGGCAGATTGGATTCAGGCGAAACTTCCGGGATTATGGAGCTTGAAGATGGCATATCAATCCTTAAGGTCACTGAAAAAAAGCCGGCTCAGACAAAGCCCCTTTCTGAAGTCCGACAGAGAATCATCACTCTCCTTCAGGATCAAAAGGCCAGAGAGTTGGCTGACCAGAGGATTTCCCACCTTGAAAATACGGCCAAGAAAGAGAAAAGCCTGGATGTGGCAGCTCAAAAGATGGGATTGAGGATTAGACACACCGGTCTGCTCAAATCAGATGAAGAAATAATAGACATCGATTCATCTGGCTCTATCAGTCAAACTCTCTTCAATCTGGAAGAAAAAGAGATTTCTTCCCTCATCTACACCTACAAGGGTGTGGGTGTGGTTCAGCTCAAAAAAGTTGTTCCCTCCCATCAAGCAAATTTCGAAGAAGTGGAGGATCAAGCCAAGGAGGAATTTATAATCCGGAAAAAGAAAGAAAAAGCTTTGGAAAGGATGAAGGAGGCACGAGCAGAACTCAACAATGGAGACCTGGAATCCGTAGCTGAAAAATACGATCTTGAACTCAATACCGCAGAAGAACACAAACGAGGACAGTATTTGAGCACTATCGGCGAAAACCCGGAGGTCGACCGCCTGGCCTTTTCTCTCCCTTTGAATCAGACCAGCAAACCAGTTGAATTTGAAAAAGGGTACCTCATGATAAGGGTGCTGGACCGCGAAGAAGTGACCCCCCAGGATTTTGAAGAAAAAAAGGAAGAGGAAAAAAAGATGCTGTTGGAAAACAAAAGAAATAAATTCCTCCAATCCTTCATCACCAAGCTGAGAAAAGAGAAAGGGGTGAACATAAAATATGATCTCCTTCTCAAACTTAACTCTGACATTCTATCGCGTTTTGAAGGAGAATAACCTGTCCTCCCTTTAAATCAAAGAGAACATTCCTGCAGGTATCATCAAAGCAAAGGATAAAAATGGAAAGGGGCCGCCTTTATGGGGCTGCTGAGAAAGCCGTCAAGCAGTCAATTCGTCTTCGTCGGGGAGAAAAATTCTTACTGGTCACAGATAAACAGAAATTGGAAATTGCCGAGGCCCTGGCCTACTGGGCCAAACAAGTGGGGACAGAGACCACCACTTATCTTCTGACCGAAACCCTAAGGCCAATCACCAGGCCGACCCGCCTGCTCAAAGAAATGGTTAAGAAAGCGACTGCCGTTGTTTATATGTTAGAGGCCCGACTAGAAGAAAAACCCTTTAGAGGATACCTGGTGAAGACAGCCGTGGAAAACAGCCGCATCTGCATGATGCCCGGTATAACCAAAGACATGATGGAACGGCTGGTGAATGTTGATTTTGCCCAGATGAATGCCTTTACCAAGAAAGTGATCAGGACCTTAACAGATGCTTATGATGTGGTGGTGGAGAATCCTGAAGGAACGCATATTGAATTCAGCGTGAGGGGAAGGAAATGGGCCAATGACAACGGCGATATCAGCCGCAAAGGAATGCACGGAAATCTTCCTGCCGGAGAATGTTACACAGCACCTGTAGAGAAAACCTTTTCTGGGAGGCTGATCATCAGCCTGATCGATGACCAACCGGGTCCTGGCGTTATGGAATTTGAAAAAGGCAAACTGGTAAAATTCAGCGGCAAGGGTCCAGAGACAGTTGCTAAACATATGGGCCAAGATGAAACAGGCTTTACCATCGGGGAGTTTGGTGTGGGCACCAATCCTCATGCCCGGATCACCACCAACATGATAGAAGCAGAAAAAGCTTTAGGCACAGCACACTTTGCCGTCGGAGATTCTTACGGGCTGGGTAAAAATAAAAGCAAACATCATTATGATGCTTTGGTGGACAAAGTGACCATCAGGGCTAAAGGCAGATATGTGGTCAAAGAGGGAAAATTCTTAATCTAGGACGGCATTTTTAGTATAGTTTCCCTAAACAGCTCCTTCACTCTCTTTTCCAGTGCATATCTGAAATTGTCAACTGATTCCGTAAACCCCTCTGCTAAATAATCTGTTATGTACATGGGCTTTCCCACATTGATTTTTACTTTGGCAGGAATGAAAAAAGGAATCTGAGTTCCGAAAATGGCCATCGGAGTCACAGGAACCCTTATCCCCTCCTCCTGGAAAACATTATAGGCCATGACAGCCACTCCTCTCCTAAAGGAATCGACATAAGGATGGCGGCTTTTATTCATGACTCGTCCCCGGCCCTGGAGAGCAATGATAGCTCTTCCTTTTTTAAGGTAGTCTTGACAGGTGGCCATGGCAAATCTCTTTTTTCCTGTTAAATCCACAGGAATGGTGCCCACTCTGATGATATGGGAGGAGACATAGTTAATGACCAGAGACTTTATCGGGCTGAGGAGAACATCTGCCGCCGGTCCAAAATTTTTCAGATGACGACGGAAGTGTTTTTTGATAAGCAAATTGAATTCCTTCCTGTTGAATAACATCTTGTTAGCTGTAAAAAAAATGGGTCGGGGCACAATCTTGAACAAGATAGCTATATCTTTAAAAGTGCCGATGTGATTGCCCACAATGATATTGGGTCCAGAAGGGATGAAGTTTTCCCTTCCACTCACCATCATCTTTTTCCCCACAAGAGCTAGATTGCTCAGGCCTCTTACCACAGGCTCGATTCTTTTTATTTCCTGTTCAAAATCGGTCATTATGGTGACTCTCGATTTTATTTTAAGAGAACAACGGGGAAAATTCAAAATTCACCATTTTTTATCCTCAAAAATGAGGACCTCCTTGGATGAAAGCATTTCCAAAACCATGACTCATTCACAGTCAGGTCAGCAGATTCCTCAGCCCGCGAATTTTCCCCAGCGAAGAAAATTCGCTTATTCCTCGGCTCGCTCTCCTCTTCGAGGAACCGTGCCCGCTCGCCTCCGGATGGCTTCCTCATCAGCTGACCTGACTTCTTCTGAGACTATCACGGAAATGGAAATGCTCCTTGGATTCTCATCTTGAAAATAGAAATGAGGCATGATAACTTAGCCCCTAAACACACAACAATTCGTGATAAGGCAAGCGTCTCCCCTTTGATGTGGAAACGCAAAATTAATTCTACTCTTCTTAAGGAGAGGAGTTTTCGCTGATGTTTTTAGGAGGAGGAAAAGATGATTACTCTTATCAAGAACGGAGATGTCTACGCCCCCACATCTCTGGGCAGGAAAGACATCCTGATCCTGGGAAATAAAATCGGAGCTATCAGTGAACCCGGAAGAATCAACCTCCAGGGCGTGGAGTTTCGAACCCTAGATGCCTCTGGAAAAACCATTATCCCTGGCTTTATAGACAGTCATGTCCACATCTTAGGGGGTGGCGGCGAAGGAGGCCCTGCCACCAGGGCACCCGAAATAACAGTGGAAGACATCCTGACCAGCGGTGTATCCACTGTCATCGGCTGTTTGGGAACAGATGGAACCACCCGCCACATGAAATCTCTACTGGCCAAGGCAATAGGTCTGGAAGAAGAAGGTATCACCACCTATATTTTCTCAGGATCTTATGAAATTCCGGTGAAGACCATCACGGGAAGCGTCCGCTCTGATCTTGTTCTCATCGATAAAGTCATCGGTGCTGGAGAGATCGCCATATCTGACCACCGATCTTCTCAACCCACCTTTGAAGAGCTGGCTCGGCTGGCTTCAGAGTGTCGGGTAGGAGGAATGCTGGGAGGCAAAGCAGGTATTCTTCATCTTCATGTTGGCCAAGGCTCCCGAAAACTAGAAATGCTTTTCAGGTTGATCAGAGAAACAGAAATTCCTGCCACTCAAATCATTCCTACCCATGCCAACCGCAGCCTTCCCCTTCTAGAAGAATCCATCGCTTTTCTCCATGAAGGCGGATATATGGACCTAACTGCAGGGATTGATCCCCAACCTGAAGGGAAAAAAGAAATCAGCATTGCCGCGGCCATAAAGCTCTGTGTTGAAAGAAATGCTCCTCTCACCCACATCACTATCAGCTCCGATAGCAACGGAAGCCTTCCTGTGTTCGACCAAAAGGGCAATCTTATCGGGCTTTCCATTGCCAATCAAAAATCTCTGATGAAAAACTTCTGCTATCTTCTCAAAAAGAACATCTTAAACCTCGAAAAAGCAGTAAAGCTTTTCTCCACCAACGTGGCTTCTTTCTACAAACTCCCCCAAAAGGGAGAAATTGAAAAAGGAAAAGATGCCGATCTTCTCATCTTGGATGAGAAATTTACCATCACCGATTCTTTTGTCCTGGGGAAACAAACCATAGCCGAGGGGAAGCTTTTAGCCAAGGGAACATTTTCGCATAACCAGAAAGAATAAAAAGGAACCTGAAAATCAACAATAAACAAGAACCAAATTGCATCTTTTTTAGGTGGTGAGGAGGGGTCCTGTCACGGATTCAGAAATGCGTGCCAGCGATAAATCAAAGAAAAAAACTTAATAATCTGGAGAAAAGCATTTCATGATAAAAAGAGGCAAAAAATGAAAGGAAGATCAAAAAATACAGCCAAAAAACCCAAACAACCTGGACTGGCCGTAGCCTTGACGCCTTTGATAGCAATGGGCATCCTTCTGGGGGTAGGATACGGGATTTACCAAATCCGGCCTCAGGTGCTGTTAGTGGCCGCTGCCTTCATCACCGGATGTTTGGGTTTCATTCTGCGATTCAAATGGCAGGAGATGGAGAGAGGGATTGTGGACAGCATTCACAAGGCCATGCCCGCAATCCTGATCATGCTGTGTGTGGGAATTCTGATCGGATCCTGGATCGCTTCTGGAACCATCCCTATGGTTATCTACTATGGGCTTAAACTCATATCCCCAAAATACTTTCTGGTGACGGCCTGCTTCGTCTGTTCGCTCACCTCTCTGGCCACCGGAACTTCATGGGGGACCATCGGCACTTTAGGGGTAGCCTTCATAGGAATAGCCATAGGTCTGGGCATACCTTTAGGGCCAGCAGCAGGAGCGATCGTGGCCGGAGCTTATTATGGAGATAAAATGTCGCCTTTTTCAGATGTCACCAACCTGGCTCCAGTGGCCGCGGGGTCCAATCTCTTTGACCATATCAGACATATGCTCTGGTCAGCAACTCCGGCCTGGTTGTTGGGGCTTATCATCTATTTCCTGGTGGGACTTCGATATGAGGGAGGGAGAGTGGAATCCGAGTCCATGACCCTCATCACTCAGACCATAAAGACCAACTTTCGATTTAATATTTTTCTACTTCTTCCCATGGTCATTGTGTTTTATTTTGCCATCACCAAAAAACCGACTATACCAGGAATGCTCCTTTCTTCCTTTGCGGCCGGTATTCTGGCTGTTGTTTTTCAGAAAGCCTCCATTCCTGAAATCGCTGAAGCCATGAACACAGGATACCACGCTCACACTGGAGTGGACCAGGTGGACCAACTCATCTCCAGAGGAGGAATGATGAGCATGATGGAAACACAGCTGGTGGCCTTCACCGCCTTCAGCTTCGGCGGGATCATGCAGAGAACAGGGCTTCTTTCTATCATCCTGGATAGGGTGATGAGGTTTGCCCATAAAGTGTGGAGTATCGTTCTGACCACCATCTCTTCCTCCATAGTCACGGCCCTAGTCACCGGAAGCTCTTATCTTTCCATGATTATTCCTGGAGAACTTCTGGCTCCCATCTATAAAAGCAAAGGTCTGGCAGCAAAAAATCTGTCCCGAATCATCGAAGAAAGCGGAGCCATCATTGTGCCTCTTATACCTTGGAGTATGGCAGGCGTTTATATCACCGGTACCATAGGTGTCTCTACCTTCTCCTACCTTCCTTGGGCCATCATGAATTACGCTGCGGTTGTGATTCTTGCCCTGTTCGGATTCACCAAATTCACCATGGCTCCTAAAATAAGAGAAGACGAGACCCAGATCGGCAGTTAATGAACAGGGTTAATCCTCTTTATCCAGCTCGGTGAAGGCCTTTTTAAATTTCTCCTGGGTTTTCTTCCACTTCTGCCTTTCCAATTCGGCTGTGGCCTCAAATTTCCGGTCGTACCCATCCCTTCTTTCTTTTTCTTTGGAAAGCAACTCATGTAAAGAACCCTTTTTCTTCTTTCCAGATTTTTCAGATTGAATCACCTGTCGAGTCATGGGATCTATCCATAACTCAGAATGACAGCATGGACAGATGATGTAAAAGACTTCTTTCTTTTTCTTTGAGCTCTTCATAGGAAATGCAATTTATCAAAAAATGACAAAATGAGCAAGAAGAGCTAAGCATCCGGAAGCATTTCTATTTCCCTCACCCCTTTCCATCAATATAGATATATATATTTAACCATCACAGTTTTGGAGATGATTCCTTTTTCCTTTGAGGACCACAATTTTATGCTTTTTTAACAGCTTGAAAAGCCCCTGTCTGCTCAAGCCGATTTCTCTGGCCGTCTTGGTTTTGTTGCAATTCCAGCGCAGCAGTGCTTGATTCAAGAATCTTTTTTCAAATTCAGCTTTGGCCTTAAGAAAAAGATAAGAAGTGGGAGTATATCTTTCTCCGCAGGGATTTATTTTCGAAGAGAGATGATCTTCTTTAATCAAACATCCTTGTTTTGACAAGATCAAACACTTCTGGATTTCACTTTGAAGCTCTCTCACATTACCCGGCCACTCATAGTTCAACAGGAGTTCCAAAGCTCCAGGGGAAAAGTAGGCTCTGTCACGGTTCATCTCTGTGCAGTATTTATCCAGAAAATAATTCAACAGACAAAGGAGGTCTTCTTTTCTCTCTCTTAAGGGGGCCAGTTCAACAGTGATAATCTTAAGACGATAATAAAGATCTTCCCTGAAACGGCCCAGCTCGTTTTCTCTTTCAATATTTTTGTTGGTGGCGCTTATAAACCTGACATCCACTTTCCTGGTGTGATTCTCCCCGATTCTCCTTATTTCCTTTTCCTGTAACAGGCGAAGGAGTTTTGCCTGAAGATGGAGTGAGAGATCACAGATCTCATCCAAGAAAAATGTCCCTCCATCCGCCTCCTCAATCAATCCGGCTCTATCTTTCACCGCCCCGGTAAAGGCTCCCCTCACGTATCCAAACAATTCGCTCTCCAAGAGATGTTCGGGAATGGCTCCGCAATTCACGGCCACAAATCTGCCTTTTTTTCTCACTCCCTGCTGGTGAATGGCCCTGGCCACAAGTTCTTTTCCGGTTCCACTTTCTCCCCAGATAAAAACCGGCGCCTGTTCGTCTTTAACCTTTGCTATCAAATCCATCAAACCATAGAAAGAAGGGCTCTTTCCTACCAGCGCGGGACCGGTGATGGGCAGAGAACTTTCAGATACGCTGGGCAGTTCAACACAGCTTTCTAAAACAAGAGCCAGCGGTTTGAGAAAAGAAACCAAAAATTCAAGGTTCTTATGGGAAAAAGGACAAAAGCCATGATTTCTCTCCACATACAATATCCCCTGACCTCTGCCCGGGATGATGAAAGGCACACAAAGAACTTTCTCCTGATGAGATGACAGGGAAATGGGATTTTTATCCACACAAGATACAGTCCTTATTTCTGGCTTCATCACTGGATTTTTTCTCTCCAGAGTCTTTCGGATTATCGGCCAGCTCCGATCACCGTTGTCAGGCGGAGGATGTGGGCGCCACACCTTGAATGCAACTCTGTTGTCTTCACCAAACAATGACAGCATCACCCGCTGGCAAGAAATTTCTGACATGATCAAGTCCAAAATTTTGTCTAGGGATGAGGACATAAGGATTTTCCTTTACTTTTTATCAGTACAAATAACGGCTATGGGGATCAATTATTCTCATCTTCTCTTAAAATGGGGAATAATAATCAAAGATTGAATCAACAGGAATCGGGTTACAGAGGCATCCTATGATAACTTCTCTATTTTAGCGGCCACATCTCGGTATCGGGGGTCCCATTCTTTGATCTCTTTATAAAGTCTTAAAGCTTTGTTTCTTTCCCCTATTTCCTCATTCAGAGCAGCCAGCTCGTATTTCAACCTGAAATTCTGACTTGATCCTTCCTCGGCAAGACCAAGAGCTTTTTCTATCCAGGAGATAGCCTGCTTCAGATCTCCTTTTCCTCTGTAACAAGCACTGAGTACACTAAAGCACTCCATGGCTCTCTTTTCATCCTGAGAAGCCAGCTTAAGCTCGGCGATGGCCTCTTCTATCAATCCTTGTTCCAAATAGGCAATGGCTAAGTTGAAGCGGCTTTCATAGTCTTGTTTATCAATCTTCCCCTCCACATCTCTCTTGAACCTGGAGAGGATATCAGAGAGCTCTTTTTCCACCACAGCCGTATCCCCTTTGATTTGCCTTTTTCGGATGGCTTGAATAACATCCAATTCCTGCTCAACTTTGTCCTTTAAATCGTAATAATCTTGTTCTCTTCCCGCCGGAGACCCCTCAGGAACAATATCTGTTTCTGCAAAAATGTCAGCGGCTGTCAGTTTCTGGTCTTTTATCTCCTGTTTGGCCTTTTTTCCGAATAATCGTGTCTCCTTCTCACTCACTTCCTCCACCCGGCGGGGTATCTCCTGGTCTTCCAGTTTTGCAGAAATATAATCCAGAGAGACGATTTTCTCCTCTATCCGAGACTCATCAGGAAATTTTATCCTTAATTCCTCCAGGATGCGTCTCGCGTTCTTCAACAATCCTTGTCCTATATACAAATCTGCCTTGGCCAGACTTTCCTCGACCATCTTCCTGGATTGGTGGATAGAAGCCTGGGTTTCCCCTTCTTCTTTTTCCTCTTCAGGCAGACCCAATTCTCTCCTCAGTTTTTTATATTCAGAGTATGCTTTTTTATCCAATGGCCAGATGTTAATAAACTCTTTCAGCAGAGACAAAGATTTTTCTTTCAGGTTCTCTCTTCGGTATTGTCCTAAAAGGGCTCTGTAAGTGATTTCCAGATTTCGTTTTTGGTCACTTGATTTGTATATGGAAGCCAGTTTTTCCAGGGTGGGGATATGCGGCTTCTTTGCGGCCAGAATAAGCCCAGCCAGTCCGATGGCTTTCCCTTCTTTCTGTTTTCTGAGCAGGGAGTCGATTAGAGGCTCATAGAGCTTAAAGGCCTCATCCTGTTTTTCTTCCAGAATATGTATTTTTCCCAGCTTTACTCTGGATTCCACATCCTTAGGACGTAAGGATATTATCTTTTTGAATGTCTGTTCGGCCTTTGTGAAGTTTTTTTCTTCAAAGTAAATATTCCCCAGAATACTCAGGCCTCTCAAATTGTTCTCATCCTTTTTGAGAATGTCATGGACCAGTTCAATGACCTTCTCTTTTTTATTTTCTCTCTTATAAATCTCGATAAGATTGGCGAGTGTTCTCAGATCTTTCTCCCTGAGGTTTTTTGCTTTTTCCAGGATTGCCTTGGCTTCCTCTATATTTCCTTCCTTTATGTTGAGTTCTGCTGTCTGGTTGAATTTTTCCAGAGCTTTGTCCACCAATTCCTCCCGGGAGTAGAGCTCAGCCAGGTTGAGCTTGGATTCTTGATCATGCTCATCTAATTTGGTCGCTTTCTCGTACAAAGAAATAGCCTCTTTAATCTGGTCGTTGTCCTGGAATCGCCGGGCAAGACGCAAATACTCTGCTTTGGCCTCAGAGAGATATCCTTGACGTGAATAAAGATCAGCAAGTTTGACCTCTGTGTCTGTGTCCTGAGGCTCTAATCTTTTGATCTTTTTGTATATAGCCAAGGATTGGCTGTACAATCCCTTGTTTTCATAGAGATCAGCCATTTTCTTAAACTCATCAATGGCTTTCTCTTTTTTATTTGATTTTAAGTATAAATCACCGATCAGGCTTCTGACATTGATATCTTCAGCATCCTCAGACAAAAGCTTTTGGTATTCAGCTATGGCTTCTTTAATCTTTCCCTTTTTTACGTGCTTTTCTGCTTTATCTAAAATCTTTCTTCTTTCTTTTTCCGAATACATCTTCCTACCGCTGGAGTTTAAAACTCCTTCTGTGAAGGCTGGTGGGGCCCATTTTTTCCAGAGCCCTGTAATGTTCTGGAGTCCCATAGCCTTTATTTTTTGCCAAAGCATAACCTTGATAGATCTTATCCAACCGGCATATCATTTCATCTCGAAAGACCTTGGCCATCACAGAGGCTGCAGCTATGGTGAGACTCTTTCTGTCTCCTTGTGGAATAGCGATCTGGCGACAATTTACACCGTTCAAGCAAAATCCGTCAACCAAAAGAAAATCCGGGTTGATGGACATGTTTTTCACTGCTCTTTTCATGGCGGTCAGAGATGCCCAGTAAATATTTTTCTGGTCAATCTCATGATTGTTGGCAAAACCCATTCCCACCGAGACGGCATAAGTTAAAATAATCTTGGCCAATCTTTCCCTGGTTGCAGCAGAGAGAAGCTTACAGTCATTGATTTCTTTCCCCCATTCCGCCATCTCTTCTTTAAACAGGGAATCAGGAAGAATAACAGCAGCGGCCACCACAGGTCCAAAAAGGGCTCCCCTTCCTGCCTCGTCTACTCCAGCCACAGCCCGAAAACCCTTTTTTATAAGTTTTCTCTCCAACCAGCAATCAATCACTTTTAACCAGCAGTGTTAAGGGCTTTAGGATCAAACCCAAGGAATGAACCTGTCCTTCCCCTTTTTCTCCGCTTAATTTTTTCGGCCACCGTATTAGGAGTGATTTGCTTTCCCCTGCACTCACTCCTGTATTTTCTTGTGTTTACCTTTTTTCTTTGAGTCTGGCCGCTTTGCCCTTCAGGTTCCGGAGGTAATACAATTTTGCTCTTCTTACCTTCCCCTTTCTCACCACTTCGATCTTTTTTATCATCTTGGAATGAAGAGGAAATATTCTTTCTACTCCTATCCCAAAAGAAACTTTTCGTACGGTGAAGGTTCGGCTTAATCCAGTCCCTCTTTTGGCTATGACATTGCCTTGAAAAATTTGAATTCTCTCTTTATCCCCCTCTCTGATAATGACATGGACCTTAACAGTATCCCCCACTTTAAAGGAATCCACACCTTTTTTTAGCTGTTTTTCTTCGACCAAATCTATCAGGTTCATCTTACTTTCCCTTCTTGGTGGTTATGATTTCATCCAGTATTTCTTTATCTTCAGGAATCACATCTCTCTTTTTCAGCATTTCCGGTCTCAAAGTCCGAGTCTTTTGTAAAGACTTTTTCCTTCTCCATTTTTCTATTTTCCGGTGATCTCCGGAAAAAAGAACTGGGGGGACTTTCAATCCTCTGAAATCTCGAGGCCTGGTGTATTGAGGAAAATCCAGCACACCCTCAACGAAAGAGTCTTTTTTGACTGATTCTTCTCTGCCCACCACATGAGGAATAAATCTTGAGACAGCATCAACAATCACCACCGCTGCAGGCTCTCCTCCAGTGAGCACATAATCTCCGATAGATATTTCATCTGTGATCAAATGTTGAACCACTCTCTCGTCAACTCCTTCATAACGTCCACAAATGAGAACAATTTGAGAATGCCCGGCTAATTTTTCTGCCTGACGAAAATCAAACTTCCTTCCTTGGGGGGAAAGGAGATACACAGGGGTTGATTCTTCATGCCTGATTTTCTCCACCGCGGCAAAGATTGGTTCTGGCTTCAAAACCATCCCCTGCCCCCCTCCGAACGGGCGGTCATCCACCTGTCTGTGTTTATCTCTGGTAAAATCTCTCAAGTCATGCACCTGAATCACTATCAAACCCTTTTCTCTAGCTTTCTTTATAATTCCTTCGGAGAATACACTCTCAAAGAATTGAGGGAAGATGGTGATTATATCAAATCTCATTCAACTCTAAAAGGCCCTCAGGAGGGTCTATGACCACATTTTTTCTTTCCACATCCACTTCCACACAGATTTTCCTGGTGAAAGGGACTAAAACCTCTCGTTCTCCTTGACCCACCAGTAACAAGGGATTATCGGTGATAGATAAAATATCTTTGACTTTCCCCACTCTCTTCCCGCTCCTGGTCACCACCAAACACCCGATAATCTGGAAAAGATAGTAGTGATCTTTTTGTAAAGGGGGAAGTCTTTCTTCTGGAATGAAAATCTCATCTCCAGCTATTTCCTGAGCTGGGGGAAGGGAATCTATTCCCTTCAACTTGAGAATGTATCCCCCTTTGTACGGGCGGAGAGACTCAACCTGAAATTCTTCCAGAATCCCTTTTCTTCTGAGGAAAACCCTTGAAAAAAAAAGGTGATGGCGGAGGCTCCATATAAAGCTTGAGCCTTACTTCACCTCTCCTTCCTTGGCTTCTTAGAACTTTGCCTATACTTATCAACCTATCCTTTTTCGATTATCTCTAGATTGAATCTCCTCTTCAGCTTCATGCCAGCGGCACCAAGAATAATTCTTATCGCTCGTGCCGTTCTTCCCTGTTTCCCGATGACCTTGCCTAAATCTTCAGGAGCGACCTTGAGTTCCAGAATGGTGGTCTGTTCTCCTTCTAACTGGGAAACCTGTACTTTTTCCGGGTTGTCCACCAATGATTTGGCAATCATTTCAACAAGTTCTCTCACTGTAACCTCCTTTTAGTTATGTTGGTTGGAAAGTTCCGCACCTTTGGAAACTTTATGTAAAAGCGACTCTACTGTGTTAGAAGTCTTAGCTCCCTTCTCAAGCCAATATTTTGCCTTTTCTAAATCAATGTTTATTTCTGGAGGTTCCTTCAAAGGATCATAATAACCGAGGATATCCTTGGCTTTGCTTTTTCTTGGCTTTTCAGAATCAATAGCCACAATTCTGTAAAAGGGCCTCTTTTTTGCTCCCAAACGCATCAATCGTATTGTAATCATTTGAAATCCGTTTTTTTATATAAGGCATGATAATATCTGAATTCTCATCTCAAGTCAACTTGTTTTAATGAGATGTGGGAAGGGAGGAGAGAAAATTTTTGAACTGAGATTTCTTCATCATTCTTTTCATGTCCAGAAATTGTTTCAACAATAGATTCACTTCAGATACAGGTCTGCCGCTGCCTCTAGCAATTCTTGACCGCCGGCTCCCGTTTACGATCTTAGGATTTGCTCTCTCTTTTTTGGTCATGGAGTTAATGATGGCCTCAAAATGGAGAATTTTCCTGTCATCGATATCCATATTGGAGATGTTCTTGAACGGTCCTCCCTTGGGCAAAAGACTTAAAATCTGGGATAAAGATCCCATTTTTTTCATCTGAACCAGCTGTTTCTTGAAATCCTCAAGAGTAAACTCCTGATTGCGCAGTCTTTGGGCCAGCTCTTCGGCCTCATGGACATCAGCTTCCTTTTCTGCCTTCTCGACCAAGCTCAAAATATCCCCCATGCCGATGATCCGAGAAGCCATTCTGTCAGGATGGAAGACCTCGAATTTGTCAAATTTCTCTCCAGTGCCGATAAATTTTATGGGCTTCCCGGTGACAGAGACAATGGAAAGGGCAGCCCCTCCTCTAGCGTCTCCATCCAGTTTGGTCAGAATGATGGAGGTGAGTCCGATTTTCTCCTCAAACAACTGAGCACTCTTCACTGCATCCTGCCCGGTCATGGCATCCCCAACATAAATGGTCTCGGTGGGATTGAGAATGCTCCCTACCAACCGAAGTTCTTCCATAAGATCTTCATCGATATGAAGTCTGCCTGCTGTATCCACAATCAAAGGTTCGTATCCACGGTTTTTGGCGAATTTGAGGAGTTCACGAAGAGACTTTTGCGGACGGGACATCCGTTCTGGCTCCATCTCAAAGAAAGGAAGTTTCAGGGTGCCGGCAATCATGTTCAGTTGGTCCTGAGCAGCGGGTCTTTTCAGGTCAAATGAGACCAGGAGAGGATTCTTGCCCAGACTCAGCACCCATTTTGCCAACTTGCCGCAGGTGGTGGTCTTTCCACAACCCTGGAGCCCCACCAACATGAATACAGAAGGCGGGGGACTGGAAAATCTCAACTTGCTTTCTTCCTGTCCCAGAATAGAGGTCAGCTCATCCCTGACGATCTTTATCACCTGCTGGGCAGGAGTGAGGCTCTGCAGAACCTTTTGATCCAAAGACTTGCCCCTTACTCTCTCCACAAAATCCTTGACCACTCGATAATTGACATCGGCCTCCAGGAAACCCAGCCGGATCATCCTCAGGGCTTCAGCCATATTCTTCTCGGTGACTTTCCCTTCACCTCGAAGGAATTTCAATGCTTTTTGCAGGCGGCCTGACAGTTGATCAAACATTCTCTTTTTACCTCAGTAATTGGCTGATATACAATATGTTAAGCGAAACTGCCTTCTGAAGTCAACCGGGAGGGAGGATCGCTGGGCCATATCAATCGATGGTCAAATTTAAAACCGGAGTTTTGAAAGTTTTATTCTGAGCTGTAATCATGAACTCTATTTTTTCTATCAAGTAAGGAAGCGCGGAGGGAGGGGGATGTACCGTGACAGGTCCCATGCTCATCACGGAGATATGAGGTTACTCTCTGACTTGACATTTTTTACTATTGTGATTAAGGTATTACTAATTTTCCTTGATGATAAAATAAAAAAACATGATTATTTGTGTTGAAGATGAGAAAAAAAATGAGCCCTAAAATAGACTACAAAGAAATCATTAAACTGATAGATCTTTTGGAAGAGAAAAAACTTTCCCATTTCGAACTGGAAATTGAAGGATTCAAAATAAAAATCAGCAGAACCCAGCCCCCAGCTTCTTCCCCTGAGGTCTCAACAGGTGTTTCTTCCTCTCCCCAACAGATAAAAGAGGAAAACATTTCCTCTTCACCAGTGTCCGCTCAAAAAAGCAAAAATAATCTCTATTACGTCACCTCACCTATGGTGGGAACTTTCTACCGAGCCCCTGATCCAAACTCCCCTCCCTTTGTGGATGTGGGGGAGACGGTGAAGAAAGACCAGACTCTTTGTATCATTGAAGCCATGAAGTTGATGAATGAAATTGTATCAGACACGGAAGGAGTGCTGAAAGAGGTACATGTGGAAAATGGGCGGCCTGTAGAATACGGACAAAAACTCTTTTCTATTGAGCCTCTCTCCTGACCTTCCATGTTTTCAAAAATATTGGTGGCCAATCGCGGAGAGATCGCCCTGCGTATCATTCGATCGGCCCGAGAGCTGGGTTTCAAAACAGTGGCCGTCTATTCCGAGCCCGACGAAAACTCTCTCCACACCATGTTCGCTGACGAAAAAATCTGTATCGGCCCTGGAAAAGCCTCAGAAAGTTATCTCAACATTCCCAACCTTTTGAGCGCATCTGAAATCACCAAGGCGGATGCTATCCATCCAGGATATGGATTTCTCGCCGAGAATCCCCGCTTCTCTGAGATTTGTGAAGCCTCTGGCATCACTTTCATCGGCCCGCCCGCTCATCTTATCCGACTGATGGGTGACAAGAACAGAGCCCGCCAGGAGATGAAAAAGGCCAAACTGCCTATCATTCCAGGAAGCGACAAGGTAATTCATGATCAATCTGAGGCCAAAAAAACTGCTCAGCAGATAGGCTATCCTGTTATTCTAAAAGCAGCAGCTGGAGGAGGGGGAAAAGGAATGAGAGTGGTCCGCAATCCTGCAGAATTGGATGAGCAGTATGTCCTGGCCCAAAACGAAGCTAAGGCAGCTTTTGGTGACTCTTCTTTGTATCTGGAGAAATATCTGCCCCAGGCCCGGCATATTGAAATTCAAGTGATAGGAGATAAGAAAGGAAATTTTATCGCTTTGGGAGAAAGAGAATGTTCTATCCAGAGAAAACACCAAAAATTACTGGAAGAAACACCCTCTCCCTTCATAGACGACAAGTTCAGAAGGAAAATCATCAAATCCGTTCAAGAAGCCGCCCAGAATATAGCCTATCAAAGTTTAGGAACCTTTGAATTTTTAGTAGACCACAAAAAGAGATTCTATTTTATGGAAGCCAACACCCGAGTCCAGGTTGAGCATCCCATTACGGAAATGGTCTACGGAATAGACCTCATCAAAGAGCAAATCAAAATAGCATCCGGGGATAAACTCTCCTTCTCATCGGATCTAAAGTTAAAAGGCCACAGCCTGGAATGCCGGATAAACGCCGAGGATTCAGAAACCTTCATTCCTTCTCCAGGAAAGATTGATTTCTTAGTCCTCCCTGGAGGCCAGGGGGTCCGGGTGGACTCGGCTGTCTACTGCGGCTGGGAAATCCCACCTGATTACGATTCTCTGGTGGCAAAGATCGTGGCTTTAGCCCCTTCCAGGCCCGAGGCAATCAAAAAAATGCATACAGCCCTGGAGATGACCACCATGGTGGGCATCAAGACCAACATCCCTCTCCATCTGGATATTCTTTCCAATTCTGATTTTGAGAAGGGAGACTACAATATTCATTTTATGGAGAAATTCCTCTCCAAGAGAAAAGATTGAAAAAGAAAATCATGTTTTTTTTTGGCCTGCTACCCTGTACATCTTCACTTCATACTGTCCGGAATTGTCATCCACCACATTCTCGTTTATACCCAAAAAAAGATGCCCGCTGAGCGGCATCTTAACTCTATTTTCCGATCCGATATAAAATTTTTCCTCAACTTCATTTCGAACCTCTTCTCCGGTCTCCTCATCTATCTCCACGGAGACCAGATGCACAACCCTGCCGATTAAAGCTCCGATATTCCAGTCAGGAAGAGGCTGTTGAACGGTTTTCAATTTGTAGCCATCCGGATCACAGTAGGCCATAGGATTTCCTTTCTGAAGGGATATCCCGCCTGAGGCTGCAAACCGGAATTCTTCCCCCTCCCTGACTTCTATTCCCGTATGTGTCCATCTCACATCAGCTAACACCTTGACCCGGATGACATCATCTGTTTCCAGAATGTCATCTTTTTTTTCCTGGGCAGGAGCCAGCACCAGCATCAATCCCAAGATGAGAAAGAAACAAAATCCATGCCTTTTACAAAAATTCACCAAGAGACACCCGCTTATATGTCAGCCTGTTGAAGGACCTGTATCATCTGCTGATGAAGCAAACCATTGGAGGCCAGGATTTCAGATCCATGAATGCTGAATTCCTTGTCCTGAAAATCAGATATTTTTCCTCCGGCTTCCTTCACCATCAGTGCCCCAGCCGCCATGTCCCAGGGCTTGAGTTTCAATTCCCAAAAACCATCAAACCTCCCGCAGGCCACATAACAGAGATCCATGGCTGCTGAACCACAGCGGCGTATGGCTTGGACTCGAAGGAGAAAATGGTTAAAATGATCGATGTTATTTACTTCGCTCTCCCGAAGGTCGTAGGGAAATCCTGTAGCCACAAGACTTTTATCTAGATCATGGACGCCAGAGACCCGAATCCTGCGGCTGTTGAGAAAGGCACCTCCCCCCCTCACAGCAGAAAACATTTCTTCCCGCATGGGATCATAAACCAGTCCCAGGACCACTTCATTTTTCCGTTCCATGGCAACGGAAATACAGAACACAGGGAATCCATGGGCATAATTGGTGGTTCCATCGAGAGGATCAAAAACCCAACGAAATTCTTTTCCTCTCGCTTTGTCCAGTCCTTCCTCGGCCATAAAACCGTGGTCCGGAAAACAGGAAGAGAGATGGTCAAAAATCATTTTTTGAGATTGGTTGTCAAAATTGGTGACCAAGTCCACAGCTCCCTTGTAAACGATTTGAGCGGCAGCGTTGAGGTTCTCTTTGAGCATTTTCCCGGCTTTTCTTGCTGCTGCCTCAGCTTCTTTCAAGTATTTATCCATATTCACGGCCCACTCATATTACCAGCTCTGCACGCTTCTATCAACCTCAATATAGGCAGCGGGCTCACCTCAAAGCAGAAGCATTTCTAAATACATAACACAAACATCCCCCCTAATAAAAAACGAAGAGAGTCAGGGTGGGTGTTGAGAAAACCGTTTGAAGGCTGAGCGGGCATGGTCTCTCTCCGGAGGAGAGAGGAGCGAGGCCTGAAACCGAGCGGCCTTTTCCTCGCTGGGGAAAAGGCCGCGTGTTTTCGAAGCACCCAGCCTGACTCAAAATATTCCTTTTTATCACGAAAGATGAATTGGTTACAGTCAAAACCTTTTGCCTTTTACTCCGTAGTATAATATGATTATCGAGGCCAAAAAGGATAAATAAAATGAAAGAAAAAAGGACTTTTTTCCAGAGAAGGAAAAAGCCAATCATCGTCGCTGCTGTGGTCATTGTGATCGCCCTCATCGTATTCTTTAACTTCCAAGCCCAGAGAGAAAAAGCGGTAAAAGTGACCCTGGATAAAGTCTCCCGCCGTGATCTCGCTGCCACTGTTTCCGCATCTGGAGAAGTCAAGCCCAAAAAGAATGTCAACATCAGTGCTAATGTTCCTGGAAGAATCATTAAAATCGGTGTAGAAGAAGGCCAAAGAGTCAAAGCAGGAGACTTTCTGCTCAAGCTTGACTCCGCCCAATACGAAGCCAATGCCAATCGAGATAATGCTCTCATCCGTTCCTACAATGCAGAGCTTATAAAGGCCAAGGCTATACTCAAAAAAGATGAAAGTTACTACCATCGCCAAAAAGCCCTTTATAACGAAAAGCTCATCTCGCGCGAACAACTGGAAGCAGCCAGCGCTCAATATGAGATATCCAAAGCTCAGTACGATGCTATTCTCTACCAAAAAAAACAAGCTGAAGCCTCTCTTCAAAGCACTCTGGATAACTTGAGTAAAACTGTCTATAACTCCCCCATAGATGGAATCATCACCAGCCTGCGGGTAGAAGAAGGAGAAGTGGCTATGATTGGCACCATGAATAATCCAGGCACAGTCCTGATGACCATAGCCGATTTATCAGTGATGCAGGTTGAGGTAGAAGTGGATGAAACAGACGTTATTCATGTCAAAACAGGACATCCTGCTGATGTCAAAATAGATGCATTCCCTAACCAGGCCATCCAGGGGAAAGTCACTGAAATCGGAAGTTCAGCCATTCAAAAAGTGGGAGCGGCCGAAGAATCGAAAGATTTTAAGGTAGTCATAACTCTTGAAAATCCACCTGAAGGGTTAAAGCCTGACCTTTCCGCTTCTACAGATATCATCACCGCTGAAAAACAAAAGGTCCTGGCTGTCCCCATCTCTGCTATAGTGCTGAGGGAGAAAGAGACAGAAGAAGGCCGGGCAAAAGAGGAACAAGAAGAAGGCATCTATGTGGTTGAAGAAAACCGGGCCAAATTTCGTCCCATAGAAAAAGGAATCATGGGAGGAATGGAGGTGGAGATTTTATCAGGCCTAAAAGAGGGAGAAAAGATTGTGATCGGCCCCTACGCTTCTCTTCGTCAATTGAAAGACGGAGCATTGATCAAACCAGAAAAGAAGAGAACAGAAGAAGAATAATGGATGGGGAAAACAATATCCTGATTTCAGCCCAAAACCTGTGGAAAATATACCGATTGGGCAAACAGGAGGTCCCAGCTCTCTGTGGTGTTTCCTTCACTATTGAACAGAACGAACTGGTGGCTATCATGGGACCTTCTGGCTCCGGGAAATCCACTTTGATGAACCTTTTGGGATGTCTGGATACTCCAACCAGAGGAAAATATTTTTTAAAGGGAAAAGCAGTCAGCACCCTGAGCGAGAATGAACTATCGCGCATCCGAAATCAGGAAATCGGGTTTGTGTTTCAAGTCTTCAATCTTCTTGCCCGGGCCTCAGCTTTCCATAATATCGAACTTCCCCTCATCTATAAAGGAGCCAGCAAAAAAGAAAGGCAGGAGAAGGTCCTGAAGGCACTGGAAATGGTAGAAATGAAGGGTAGGATGAACCATCGGCCCTCAGAGCTTTCCGGTGGGGAAAGACAAAGAGTGGCTATTGCCAGAGCCTTGGTCAACGAACCTGCCCTTCTTCTGGCAGACGAGCCCACCGGCAACTTAGACTCCAAAACCGGACAAGAAATCCTCAATCTTTTCTACAAAATACACTCCGAAGGGAATACTGTTCTTATAGTCACCCACGATAAAGACATCGCCTCCCTGGCCCGCCGGATTATCCACATAAAGGATGGAAAAATCGAAAAGGAAGAACGCAAAGGAGAGTGAAACATGAGTTTTTTCACCCGTCTTCAAGGTGTATTTTTCAGTCCCCAGCAGACCTTTAGAGCCATTGCCGAAAAACCAGTCTGGCTTGATGCTCTGGTGGCTCTCCTCATCCTGGTGGCTTTTTTCAGTTATCTGGTCACTCCTTTTTCCATCAGCGACAGGGCAGACGCATTAAGAGATAATGTGAAACTCAAAGAGCAGTTGGGTGAAGAGAGCTTCAACCAGAAAATAGAACAGATGGAGAATCCCTCCTCCACCCTCATCATCCTGAGTTCTTTTGTCCTGAGTCCGATTTCCACTGCAGTGGGCTTTCTGTTATCCAGCCTGATCATCATGGCTATAGCAAGACTTTTCTCCACTGAAGGAAAGTATATCCAGGTGTTTTCTGTCCTTCTCCACGCCAATTTCATCGACAAATTTCTGGGCAACGGGGTGAGGCTTTTCCTGGTTTTAAGCCGCAAATCAGTCATGCAAACCACAACCAGCCTTGCTCTCTTGTTCCCCCGTCTGGAAGCCACTTCTCTCAGTTTTATGGTACTCACCCAGATTGACTTTTTCCAACTCTGGCTCTTCGGAATCCTGGGCTATGGCCTCTCATATATATTCAAAATCGATCTAAAAAAAGCTCTTATCATTTCTTACAGCTTCTGGCTGTTGAAAAGCCTCTTCTACATCGGATTGGCTGTTTTGTCTGTTAAATTGGTCAGCTGATCCGAAAAAGATATTAAGGTTTTCTCTCCCCATAAGTAAAGATTCTTAAGAGAGAGAATAGGGTATAACCAGAAAATAAAGATGAGGATGAAAATTGACGCGCAAAAATAGTAAAATAGGACTTGACAGCCTATATATTAGGCGATAAAATCCTATTATGCTTAATAGAAATAATCTGGATGATATCTTAAAGGCACTTGATCGCCTGATACAAGTTCATGGTGGATCATCTTTATCTCTTTGGTTGTATGCGGAGGTACTGCGCTTTTTGCCTTGGGACATATCATGAGAACCACCAAGGACATTGATATTCTTGGAACTGTCTCCGAAGAGCACGGAAAAATTTCAGTCAGAAAAATAGATAAATTCCCTGCATTTTTTATCGCAGCATCCAAAGCTGTCCAACAAGATTTCGGACTGCCTGACGGATGGATTAACAAAGGACCAGCATCTCAGGTTGAATCAGGCTTGCCGCATGGATTTGAAGAGAGACTGGTCAAAAAGCAATACGGAAATTATCTTTCTATTTATTATATCAGTCGACTTGATCAGATATACTTCAAACTTTATGCGGCGGTGGACAGAGATGATTATCATACGGATGATCTTTTTCAATTGAATCCATCACAAAAAGAAATTGAAGCTGCCGCGAAATGGGTTCTGACTCAAGATGTTTCTATAGGATTTAAGTCAATGATGAAAGATTTCTTAAGGAAGCACGGATATGAAGTCATCGCTAAAAAAATTTAAAGAGGATTTTAAAAATAACCTCCTTGATATTCATTGGAAGCAGTGGGGGTGTCTTGGAGTGGCCTCTCAATTAGAAGAGGAAAAAAGATGGATCATTGACCTGGAGGCATTACTATCCTCTACCATTTATATAGGACAGTTTGATAAAAGATTGCTTACATCAGCTCTAGAGTGGGTGTATAAATATGGAGAATGGATCAATGTCTCCAGATTAAAGCGAATAGGATCCATTTACTATAAAGTCGATGAAAAATTGAAGGTTCCTTTAGCGCCTGAAAATTTCTATAGATTAGTTAAAAACACTCTTAAAAAGACAAGGGGATCTGATGATCTCAAACAAGTGCGGGAGCAGTTGGGCCATTACAATTTATCCAATCAATATCAGCAGATCTTGGAAAAATTCCAGATGAGAGGCGTAACATCACAGCCGGAAGTTCAAAAAAACCCTTTACTGCAATTGTTATTAAGAGGATTTTTTGGAGTAAATGCCAGGACTGAAGTGTTGCTTTATCTTTTGTATGAAAAAGAGGGAAGCTCGAATCAGATTGCTAAAATCATTCAATTTGATCAGAAGATCGTTTATCGGATACTCGAAAAATGGACCGAGGCAGGTTTTATAGATAAAGAAACAGGAAGGAAATATATTATATCTAAACCGGATCAGCTATCAAACTTATTAAGACACCCTATGGATTCGGTCAAATATTTAAACTGGATAGAAGCATTTCATGTTTTGGCGCGTGTCATGAAATCTTTATATACTGAACCTTGGGGCAGCGATCCATATCTTCTTTCTTCATTTTTCCGGCAGATTTCGAAAAAAACAAAAGTCTTAGCCAGGGAAACCGCTGTATCTTTCTCAGAAAATAGCTTGTATAAAGGAGAGGAATATTTATCTCCATTTATTAAAGATATTTTGAATATCCTGGAAAAACTATAGGAATCTGAAGACAGGCAATTCGTTTCTTGTTGATGATCGTTTTCACTTCCTTTCATCAAATACCAACCCTCAAAGCAGCTTCATTAATAAAATCACAAGAAAAAACATATACTTCAATAACAATTACCTAACAAGATAGAGAATTTCCAAGAATTGACCTTTAAAAAGCATGAGCTGAATAAAGAGTCATAATGACGGGAGAGAAAAAGGAGACCTCGATGGGCAAAGAAACTGTTCGGCATCGCCACCTTGACGGGTTTCATATTCGAGATTGCCCAGGGGCCTTTGCGGGAAAATACCACAGACAGGGCGCTCTTTTCACGGAGAGTGACCTGACCCTTGTCGGGAATATGGGATGTGACCCGGGCGATGAACTCCAGGCAATCCATCCTTTTTACTTCTTCAGCTCCTTTTCCATACCGGTAGCAGACCTTACCTTCTGAGATAAAAAGAAATAATAGAACAGTTCATTTCAAAATAAAGGAAAGAACAAGGGAAATGTTAGTTCACATCAAGACCTTCCGGATCATCTCGGCCCAGCCCCGGCGGGGGATCCTCGGGCATTGCTCCCCGACGATCAGGAGCCTATGCCGTCCTTGCTCTGACTTACGCACCTTGCCCCTGCCTCCGCAGGGGCAGGCTCCTGCCACAGCAGTGAAGAATATCCAGGAAACAGGCCAGAAGAGTGGACCCGCTCATTTTCCCCTGGAAACGACTGGATGGAGACAGGCTCAATCGATCAAAATCGTCAACAGAAGTTGGCCAAAAGAACATCGCCATGCCAACCCCGGTTGACTGCTTCCAAGTCTTCCAGCTGCAAAAGAATCGACATGAATTATGTAGTTTTCACCACAGCTTATAGTCTGAAACATCTTCTTAAAGCCGATCTTGTCGCCGACTATTACTTAAAAGTCGAACTATCCGTATTGTAGAAATAAAAGAGGAAAAGGCATCTATTCTCTATTTTCGTCCCTTAATTTCTTTTTTTTATGCACAGTAACAGTACTCAACTGAAAATGTTAAAAGATCGATCTTAAAGCATTTCCAGCTTTGGCCTTCGGAACATTGTTTTCCTTCTGAAACCGCCACGAACTGGCCAGGAGTACCTGCAGCTTTTGATCTCAAATGGCTTCTTGTCTTCTCAGCAACATTATTTACAAAATTGCCTATCTTTTCTTTGTCCTTTACATATCGGGTTTTGAGATACTGTTTTTGTTTATCAGTCAGGGAGAAATGACTGTTGAGGAATCTTGGTAAATCTGACTTTGCTTCCTTGACAAGTTTATCAAATTCAGGTTTTGTCCATTTCTCTTTATAAAACTCATTCAGATTTTTCACTGTCAGGAGAGGCTTTCCGGTTTTCATGTATTGAGCCCAAGCACTCTCCACACCAACACCAAGACAGCTCATAACCACAGCTCCTTTTGCAGCCTCTGCGAAAAATTCTCTACGGCTTAGCCTTTCTTCTTTAGTTTTTCCCTCTTTCTTATTCATCAAATTCCTCCTTATAGTTTATTTGTATGTAATAATTA
>JBKHJA010000018.1:0-33176 GCA_046538375.1 Candidatus Aminicenantota bacterium | reverse complement strand
CATAGTAATTTTTACCTGCCCAAAAGTCAACACATACATGTTGAACGTAAAAGCAATTCAATCCACGTATATATTTATATTCATCACGTTTTTGGAAGTGCTTCCATGTTGAACCAGGAGTTCCCCCCATTTTTGGGTCCCAGCCGATGGAAGAAGGCGGGGATGGTGAAGTTCTGGAAGGAAGAAAGGATTTTTGTGGAAATGAACGCTGAGGATTTGTATAATTTTACCATTCAGCGGTAGGAGGTCCAATCAAACCATGAAAAGATTATTGCCATCCCCCGCCACTTTTATGATCATCCTGGGATTGATATTTTTTTCACTGGGTTTTGCCGATGAAAGAGCGGAGAAGGTGGATAAGCTGTTTTCACACTGGGATAAGTCAGACACTCCCGGATGTGCTCTGGCTGTAGTCAAAGATGGAGAAATTATCCACAAGAAAGGCTACGGAATGGCCGACTTGGAACATCAGATCCCCATCACTCCTCAATCCGTCTTTTATGTTGGCTCTGTGTCCAAACAGTTTGTGGCCTTCTGTGTGGCCCTATTGGACAAGCAGAGAAAGCTCAGTTTGGATGATGATGTCCGAAAATATATCCCTGAGCTGCCCGATTACGGGACACCCATAACCATCAGACATCTCATCCACCACACCAGCGGTCTCCGTGATTACCTCGCCTTGGAGGATATCGCTGGCATTCCTTTTGGCTATTATCATCAGCAGGATGTGATGGAGCTTATGGCCCGGCAGAGGGAATTGAACTTCAAGCCAGGAGAGGAGTATCTGTACAGCAATTCCGGTTATTTTCTGCTGGCAGTGATTGTGGAGAGAGCCAGCGGCAGGACTCTTCGGGAACTTTCGGAGGAAAAAATCTTTAAGCCTCTGGGAATGGAGAATTCTCGTTTTCATGATGATTATGCCCAGATCATCAAGAATCGAGCCAGGGGTTATTTTCCTGCAGGAGACGGGAAATACAAGAATTATATTTCCACTTTTGACTGTGTAGGCTCCGGTGGGTTATACACATCGGTGGAAGACTTCTTTCTCTGGGATCAGAACTTCTACCATCATAAAGTGGGGAGAAAAGAATTGATCGACCTCATCCAGACACCGGGGAAACTCTCCACCGGAGAAGAGTTAGACTATGCTTTTGCCCTCAAAATCGGAAAATACAGAGGTTTAAAAACTGTAGGACACGGCGGGGCCTTGGGAGGCTACAGAGCCGGATATATCCGTTTTCCCCAGCAGAGGTTTTCTGTCATCTGTCTGGCCAATCTCAGCAGCTTCAACCCCATCAAGCTCTGTCATCAAGTTGCGGATATTTACCTTGCCGGTCAATTTACAGAAAAAGCAAAGACTGAACCCAGGTCCGGGCCTGGGTTCATCGAGCTTCCAGAGAAAAAGCTAAAAGAGAAAGCAGGAACTTACCTTGACCGGAATACAGGGGAAGTGAGGAGGATATTTTTTAAAGATGATCGATTGATCATGAAAGCATTCGGCCAAAAATTTCCTTTAGGGCCTTTAAGCGCCATGAAATTCCAGGTGCTGGGGTCTCCTGTGGAGGCGGTCATTGAATTTGAAAAAAAGAGCAAGGAAAAGCCCCTGCTGATGCACTTGTATGTGCAGGGTCAGAAGCCAGAAACCTTTGAAGCCGTAAAACCGGTCAAGCCCACACCAGCACAACTCAGAGAATATGAAGGGGAATACCACAGTGAGGAGTTGGAAGTGACTTTCAAGCTGGCTCTTAAGGAAGGAAAGCTGTATTTTGTCCACCGCCATGCCCCGGAGCCGCCCCTGCTGCCCACCCTGCAGGACAGGTTTACAGTCAGAGGCTTTACTATCCGTTTCATTCGGGATCAACGGGGAGAAATATCCGGATTCAAGCTGAACGCCGGACGTGTCCGGAACCTGCGGTTCGTTAGAAAATAGAAATGAAAAGAGATTGAATTTTGCCTTTGGTTAAGGTGAAATAAAGGATGAATGCATATGCGGGGTATTAAAATGATAAAGCACGAGCGGGATAAGATTCGACCGGGGAGCCTTTTATTAGGAATATTCCTGATTGGTCTTATATGCCCAGATGGTCATGCCCAAAAGTTTCAGCTTTCTGTGTTCGGAGGAGTGAACCACCATTTCCCATACGGTTCTGAACAAGACTATGTGCTGGGTGAGAACGATTTTCCGGTAACCCCAGGCCATACTCCTTTCAACTGGGGAGCAGCTTTGGCTGTATTGCTTGGTGATAACATCGGTGTGGAGCTGGATGGGCGCTATACCCTCTCCTCCAGATTGACCCTTAAGGATCCCTCTGATCAGGACACTGTGGAGATCGACTCCTCCAAACATTATGCTATAACTTTGAATTTTATCTACCGTTTTTTTGAGGGAAGGATTAGGCCTTATATTTTGGCAGGAGGAGGGATAGATAAGCTTTTAGCTGATCCGAAGACCTACGCCTCAGAGTATGGCTACGAGATTGAGTTTCTGCCGCCGGAGAAAACCACTGATCCTGTGGTCAATATCGGAGCTGGCACACTGTTTTCTCTGAGTCCCCGCTTAGGAGTCAGGCTGGATGTCCGTTACACCATCATCTTCGCTGACCCCCAGAACGTAAACAGCCTCAATGCCACAGCAGGCCTTTTATTCGGATTCTAGGATTGGAGAAGAAAGCCGTATTTTCCTCTCTGTGATTTCAACTTCTTCATCAACAGCCAGGATCAGAAGCCCGGGGTGATGGTGAACTGGAAGTGCCATCCTTTTTGGGGCCTCTGGAAAGGACGGACATAGTTGACTCCCATGATCAAGTAGCCGAAAAGATTGGCCCGCAGGCCCACTCCAGCACTGGAGACGGGTTTGCGGTCTCCATCCAGAAACCAGGCTTTATCTCCACTCTCCCAGGCTAAGCCGGTATCAAAAAAGGAAATAAAATCGATGGGAAAGACTCCATAGTATCCCCTCCCGATGCCCAGAACCTGGAACAGAGGGAAACGCAGCTCCACGTTGGCCACTATCAATTTGCTCCCAAACAGCCGGTTGAAATCAAAACCACCGCCGTTTCCGAATTCATTAAAGTCAAAAGAACCCAGGCTGTATCCTCGTACCAGAGACTCGTATCCCACAAACAGCGGGTAGAGCCGGGTGTCTTCAGCTCCCTTTCCGTAGCGGCCGTAGTGGAGGATACGGAAAGCCAGAGTGAAAGGCCTCACCGGCATGATGTACCGGCGGTAGTCCCCCAAGAGGGTGTAGAAGTTGATAGAGCCCAGGAAAGGGGATATCTCCAGACGGTAGCTCTGGCCGAGGATAGGGCTGGTGGCGCCGAAAAAGGAGCTGTCGTAAACCAAGGCAGCTGCAGCAAATCCGAAATGGAGTGAATCAGGAGCAGGCAGATCCTCTTTTTCCCTGATGATCTCCCGGCCGTCTATCAAAGAAAAGGCCCGGGTGCGGACTTCCCGGCTGAAATCGATCATTCGGTATCCGCCGGAAAGTTCGAAACGCTGCACCTGACTGAAGGGATAATAGGCGAATCCAGACAACTGATAATTGACCTGTCTAAAGATGTATTCCTGCTGGACAATGGCTGGTTCTCCAAAGACTTGACCTATGGTGGAGCTGTATCCTCCGGTCACATAGGGAATACGCTGGGCCACGGCTCCCCAGTTAAAGCGGTGCCTGCTGTTCTGATAGCCGACCAGGGCAGCCGAATCCTCAACCCGGCTGCTCAGTTGAAACATGGACACCAGGGAGTGATAACCGAGCATATCGCTGAAGAATAGAGCAATTCCTCCTCCTGCATAAGTGCCGAACCGATCCACTCCCACTGCCAGCTGCGGCTGGGTGACATAATCGAGGGTCAGTTTCGGTTTGTAATCTTCCACCGGGTAGCTGGTTTCCTCGGGAAGACCGAACAGAGGATTGTTCAGAAGGCCCAGAAGGCTTCCTTCAGTTTTTTCTCTGGGAGGAAGAATGGAGGGGCGAATCCGACCAAATTGGGCTATAGGTTCCTTGTCCTTTTCGATTCTGGATGCGTCCAGCGAATAAATGCTGTACCTGTCCTCTTCATAAACACAATAAGCCATGTGGCCGTCTTTCTGGGCTATGGAGAGAGCGGGGCTTATGTCTGTAATCCCGCTGACTCCTGTGTACAGGTTTGTGATCTGGGATATCTTCTGGGTCTCCAGGTCCAGTCTGTAGACATTGGAAATTCCGTTTTGGTCAGAGATAAAGTACAGTTTTCTGGAGTCAGGAGACCACTGGGGATTGATGTTTTTGGCTTTTTCAAATCCAGGGATTCTAGTGATTTCGCCTGATTCAGGATCCATTAAGGCCAGATCGTAATTTCCCACACTCAGGATGGAAAGCTCGGTGGAGAAACGATCGGTGACAAAAGCAATGTGTTTTCCGTCAGGAGACCAAGTGGGGTAGAGATCAGCGAAGGGATCATCAGTCATTTTTCTCAACGAATCGCTCCCCAAGTCATAAATAAAAAGATCTGTCAAGCCGCCATCCAGAGCGGAGAAGGCCACATACCGGCCATCTGGAGACCAGGTGGGATTCAGGATCTCGCCCAGGTGAGAAAAGGCGATTTCCCTTTCTGTTTTTTCTCTCTCCACGTTGAGGAAAGAGAGAACCGGTTTTCCTTTCCTGACTGCGGCAAAAACAAAACGCTTTCCGTCTGCATCCCAGCTCCCTGAGGATTTGATAAACTGGAGGCTCTCGAAGTGAGGATCAACGGCAGTCTTGACCAGTTTCTGCTGGATTTTGCCTGATTCTGCATCAGCCAGGTACATATCTATGGAGAACAGATCTTTGGTGGAGAGGAATACGATCTGTTTTCCATCCGGACTGAGGGCAGGCGAGATATTCAGGGCGTTCTCTTTGGTGCCTTTGAGCAGCACCTGGCTGGAGTCTTCAAAGATTTGGGTCATCTCCACCAGCGGATTGTAGGCATTTTTCATAGATTTATGCCAGTCCTCAGACAGATTTTTTAAGGAGACACCCAGAGTTTTCTCCAAAACAACTTCATAATCTCCTGTCCGGCTCACGCCTTTCATAATCCTCTCTACCGTCTCATCGCCCCATCTGCCAGTGATGTAGGCCCACAGGGCTTGACCGTAGCGGTAAGGAAAATAGCGGCGAGTATTGTTGAGTTTTTTGACCGTGGGCAATTTTTCCCTGCGGGTTACATCTCTCATCCACATGGAGGTGTGAGGGTCCACAGATCCTATGGATAGATACTCAGCCAGTCCTTCTATGAACCACAGCGGAAGCCGAAGGGCTGAGGGAGCGGCCGCAGCATACCGCGGGTGACCTTGGGAGGTTATGTCAAACTGGAAGGCATGGACCAGTTCGTGTCCGATCACGTGATCGGTTTCTGAAAGGGAGGCTCCTAGAGGAAGGACGATTCTTCTTTTGAACATCTCTGTCACCCCGCCTGTCCCTTCTCCGATAACCCCAGGTATGGCTGTGGTCTGCTGGAAGTGGGGAGAGCTGGAGTAGAGAATCAGGGGTTGTCTTCCCCTAAGATCATGATTGAGGATGCGTGATAACCGGGCGTACCAGCGTTCTGCAAGACGGGCGGCCTGCATGGCCGCCTTTTGTTCTTGAGGATAGAAATATATGTCAAAATGTTTTGTTTTCAGGACCTTGAATTGGAAGCTCTCGTACTGCACTTTGTTTCGTCCGAAATACTGAGCATCAAGAGGGGAAATTGTTACCGCCACTCCCAGGAGTATAAGAATGCACAGGGTGAGAGACTTGATTTTGGATAGTGACATTTTATGTTCTCCTTATTTTTCTTAGGAAAGAAAATTCCTAGAATACATACCGTGTACGGGGAGCCTTCGGATGAATTCCAATTTTCATATTACCACTAATTGGGCCCCAAAGGAAATAGCTTGGCAAAAGTCCTTTTCTTGACTGGCTCTGATATATGTATTAATATAATATTGATATTGACCGAATGGTCAGTCATGAATGTGCGGCCGAGTAAAGCAATGATTCATCCGGCAAGATAGACACTATGCCCAAGATTGTGGATAAGAAGATCAAGAGAGAAAAAATTTTAGAATCCGCTATTTCAGTTTTTGCCAAAAAAGGAATCTTCAAGACAAAGATAGCTGATATCGCGGCTGCTGCCGATGTGGGCAAAGGAACCATCTACGAATATTTTAACAGTAAAGACGAAATATTCCTGGCTGCCTTCCATTATGTGATAGAGAAAGCAGAGAGAGTTGTGGCCAAGCGGCTTTCCACCACGGGGGATCCGCTGGAAAAATTGTGCTTGCTTTTTGAGGCCTGGAAAGAAATATTAGGGAGCGAGTTCAAGGAACACATGGAGATCATGCTTGATTTCTGGGCGGAAGGAATTCGCAGCAAAGATGAGAGTGCCGCTTTCAGCTTGAAAAAAATCTATGATGAGAACAGAAAACTGATAAAAAATATCCTTGATGACTGCGTGGAGCAGCGAAAAATCCGTCCTGTGGATACAAAAATTGCAGCCTCTATCATCATTGGAACCATGGATGGGTTGATAGTTCAGTTTATAACAGACCCCAGAATTTTCAGCATAAAAAAAAGCTTTGATCTTTTGGCTCAAATTGTCATAAGCGGGTTAAAAAAAGGATGATGATCCTGGCAGGAAGGTGTATTCAAAAGAGAAGTCACAAAAAGATTGAGTTTAAAGAGATGAGGAGGTGCACATGAAAAAACTCCTGACGGTCTTATCGACTGCTCTGTTGACATGGATCTCTGTTTTCTCTTCTTTGTGGTGCGAAAAAAGGCCAGACAGCCAAGCAGAGAGGATTGTGAAAAAGATGGATGAGCTTTACCGCAGCAGCGCCAGTCAGGCCCTGGTGGAGATGGAGATCATCACTCCCCACTGGCAGCGAACCCTGAAAATGAGGGTGTGGAGCAAGGGCATGGAGAAAACATTTATCAGAATTCTGGAGCCCAAAAAAGAACGGGGAATTGCCACCCTCAGGATTGGCAATGAAATGTGGAACTATCTTCCCAAAACCAATAAAGTGATGAAAATTCCTCCCTCCATGATGATGAGTTCCTGGATGGGCTCTGACCTGACCAACGATGACTTGGTTAAGGAATTCACCTTCTTGGAATCTTACCATTTCCAGATGACCAATGTTGATAATCCAGAGGAAGGCGTGCTCTATGTCAAGTGCATACCCAAGAAAGATTTGCCCATTGTGTGGGGATATATCATTCTTGCGGTCCGCCAGCAAAACTATATGCCCCTCTGGGAGAATTACTATGATGAGAAAGGAAAACTGATGAGGGTGATGAGATTCAAAGAGGTCAGGGTGTTCGGAGACCGAGAAATTCCTTCTGTCATGGAAGTGATTCCTCAGACCAAAGAAGGCCATCGGACAATTCTCCGTTATATTGAAGCCCGGTTTGATGTGCCCATGGATGAGGATGTTTTTACCCTGCGCCACTTAAGAGAAAGGATTTAACCGATGCTCATACTCAAGATGGCCTTCCGAAACATGTTCAGACACAGACGGAGGAGCATCCTCACCGGAATGAGCATGATGGGAGGCTTTGTGCTGGCAGCCATTTTTATCGGCTGGTCTGACGGCTCCTACAACCATATCATCAATACCTTTACCCGGAATCGGCTGGGCCACATACAGATTCATCAAAAAACCTACCTCCATCGTCCGTCTTTGTATAAGACCATAGATGTGGATTCCAACATCACCAGGACTCTGGAACAGACCCAGAGAGTAGAGTCTTGGGCGCCTCGGCTCTACTCGGCCGGCCTGGCTTCGGTGGGAGAAGAGAGTGCGGGCGTTCAGATCATAGGCATTGATCCAGAAAAAGAGGAGGAGACCTTTAATTTTGACAAAAAGATTGTCCAGGGACGCTGCTTCTCAAACCAGCCTTCAAAGGAAACAGTACTGGGTCAAGGGCTGGCCAGGATCCTTAAAGCGGACATCAGCGATGAAATGGTCATCATTTCCCAGGCTGCTGATGGGTCTATCGCCAACGATCTTTACCGCATGGTGGGGATGGTTTCTACCGGCGATGACATCACTGACCGGAGTTCGTTTTACCTCCATCTCAAAGATGCTCAGGAGCTTCTGGTCCTGGGGGGACGGGTGCATGAAATAGCAGTGACTGTAAAAAAGCTGGGAGATGTCCGTCAAATCAACAGCCTTCTCAACGAAAAAATCAAGAATCCAGAATTGAAAGCCGTGCCCTGGCAAATTTTTGCCCGGTCCTTCTATGAAGCCATGAAAGCTGATAAAGAAGGGATGTGGTGGATGCTCGTTATCATCGTCATCATTGTGGCAGTGGGGGTGCTGAACACAGTGCTCATGTCGGTTCTGGAGAGGCAGCGGGAATATGGAGTTTTGAAAGCGGTGGGCACCAAGCCCGCCCAAATCGTCAGGCTCGTTTTGATGGAAGTCACCCTCATGGCTGTTATCTGCATCATCATCGGAGCAGCGCTGGGATTGGCGGCCAATTCCTTACTTTCCACCCATGGCATCAGCCTGGGGGAGGGGTTCACTTACGGAGGGATGAAATTCGACGTTCTGAGATCTGAAGTTAACATGAGAAGTTTCACCATTCCAGCATGTACGGTGATATTCTGTGCTCTTGTGGTCAGTCTTTTTCCGGCTGTCAAAGCGGCCAGAACCGAGCCTTCAAGGACCATGAGGATACATTAGGAGGAAAAAAATGTGGTTCTATGTGAAGCTGGCTTGGCGGAACGTTTTCAGGAACAAACGGCGTACCTTCATTGCTGGCACAGCCATCGGGGTGGGTTTAGCATCGCTGATCTTTTTCGATGCTCTGATGGTGGGGATGAAGAACAACATGATCAAATCCGCCACCGCCTCATTTCTGGGAGAAGCGCAGATACACCGGGAAAATTTCCGTTTAACTCAAGAGGTAGAGAAAACCATAAACAATCTGAATCAGGTGGTCTCAGACCTGGAAAGAGAAGGCCAGGTGGAGCGCTTCACCCTCCGCACCAAGAGTTTCGGGATGATCACTTCCCCGGCCAACGTCAGCTCCGTGATTTTAGTGGGAGTCAAGCCGCAGACAGAAAAGCATCTTTCTCAAGTCAATGATGCTATCCGGCAGGGGGATTTTTTTAAGGGAGAGAATGAACGGGATATTGTCATCGGCAGTGAGCTGGCGGAAGTGCTGGAGGTGGGATTGGGAGACCGGGTGGTGATAACCGTTTCTCAGGCCTACAGCGGTGATCTTTCTCAAGATATGTTCCGTATCTCCGGAATATACCATTTCAACATCAAGGAGATGGACACCGGTTTTGCTTTCATCAGGTTGTCTAAATCCCAGCAGATGCTGGGAATTGGCCGGCAGGTCCACGAGATCGCTATCCAGTTCAAGGATATCAAATTCGCCCTCCAAGATGACAATCCTTTCTGGGCCAAATATTCTGAACAGGGGAACGAGGCAGCCAGCTGGACCACACTGCTTCCCCAGATGAAGCCGATATTGGGGCTGTTTTGGATTTCTCTTCTGGTCCTGGCCATCATCCTTTTTGGCATCGTGGCTTTCGGGATCATCAACACCTTGTTCATGTCGCTTTATGAACGCCTGTTTGAGTTTGGGGTGATGCGGGCGGTGGGAACCCGACCCTCCGGCATCAGAAGATTGATTATTTTTGAAGCAGGAGCCCTGTCTGTTTTGAGCATAGCTCTGGGTGTGGTGATCGGTTTTTTGGTCACTTTTATCATCACCAGGACTGGCATCGATTATCGGGGGATAGAATTTGCCGGCACTACCATGTATGAGATGCTTTATCCGGTGATCCAGATCAAGCAGTACATCATCTATCCGGCTGCTGTGTTCCTGTTTACTGTTCTGGTGGGCTTTTATCCGGCTGTAGTGGCTGGGAAGATGTCCATATCCGATGCTTTAAGAAAAAGCTTGTAGAAGGAGTGAAACATGGCCAAGCAAGATGGAAACATCATCGTCACAGAGAAGGTGAAAAAGGATTACAAAGACCATGACCTGGTGGTCAGAGCAGTCAGAGGGATTGATCTGACCGTGAAGGTGGGCGAATTTGCAGCCGTCGTGGGCCCTTCGGGTTCGGGCAAGACCACTTTTTTGAATATTATTTCTGGACTTGACTACCCTTCTGAAGGAAAGGTCTGGCTGAAAGACAAATTGGTCACCGACATGAGCGGTAAGGAACTATCGGATTTCCGACGGGATCATATCGGGTTCATTTTTCAGGCGTACAACCTGATTCCGGTTCTCACCGCAGAAGAGAATATCGAGTATATCATGCTCCTGCAGGGCATTCCCAAAGCAGAGCGGCACAGAAGGGTGAATGAGATTCTGCAGGATATCGGGATGGAAGGACTTGAAGACCGCTTTCCTCCCAAGCTCTCCGGCGGCCAGCAGCAAAGAGTGGCCATTGCCAGAGCCATGGTGTCCCAGCCTGAGCTGATTCTGGCTGACGAGCCCACCGCCAACCTCGACTCCAAGACCGGAGGAGAACTTCTGGACATGATGAGGGAGCTGAACAGAAAAACAGGAATGACCTTTCTGTTTTCCACTCACGACCGGATGGTCATGGAAAGAGCTGACCGGGTGATTACTCTTAAAGACGGCCTGGTGGTCAAGGATGAAGTGAGGAACAGAAATTGAAAAGGCTCACCGGCTTCGGCCTGGTCCTTCTGTTTTTAACGGGGCTGGCCGGGGCAGAAGATCGTTTTTCCCTTCAGGGATATTACAAGAATTTTTCCATTGTGTTTAAGTTCCCCCGATATAAATCGGGTGATACCCCCATAAGCCAGCCAGACATGGGTGCGGTCACCAACCGTCTCAGGCTCAAGCTCTTCTTCCGCCCCTCAAACCGTTTGTCTTTCCAGCTGGACTATGACCTTTCTCCCAGGATTCAGGACCGCTTCCTTTTTGGAGAGGAGGCTCTGTTTGGCGGATTGAAGCCGCTGGAATACAGGATTTCTGATTTCCGCTCCCGGATCTATCCACCTCCTGAGGAGCCTGTTTCCAGCTTTGGCCTGTTTCATAATGTTGACCGCTTTTACCTGACCATCAAGACAGAATTCGCCGATATATTTGTGGGCAGGCAGGCTGTCGCCTGGGGGAGTGCCCGGGTGATCAATCCCACCGACATCCTGGTTCCGTTTGCCTTCAATGAGCTGGATAAAGAAGAAAGGAGAGGAGTGGATGCCGTCCGGGTGAAAGTGCCTCTGGGCATGATGGATGAACTGGATTTCGGTTTTGTGGCGGGAAAAGATCTGCGTTGGGATAAAAATGCTTTCTTTTTAAGAGGAAAAATCTATACATTCCGCACCGATCTATCCCTTCTCCTGATCGCCTTCAGAAAACATTTCCTGGTGGGTGTAGATATGGCCCGGGCTCTGGGAGGAGCCGGGTTCTGGGTAGAGGCAGCCTATGTGATCCCCGGTTTCTTCCAGGAATCAAAAGCTTCCCCGGAAAAAAACTATGTGAGGGCCTCTGTGGGCGCTGATTACAACCTGACCAGCAAAACCTATGGATTCATCGAGTATCATTTCAATTCCGCTGGCAGGAACAATCCCCAAAACTACCCCCCTCTCTTTGCCTCTTCTGCCTATCAAGATGGAGCTGTTTACCTGTTGGGGCAACATTACCTGAACTTGGGCACCACCTACCAGCTTTCTCCTCTTATGCCGGTTACAGGTCTGGTAATCTTGAACCTCAACGATAGATCCCTGGTTCTGGCTCCGCTTCTGGAATACAGCGTTGCCGAGAACATCTATCTGGCGGCCGGAGGGTACTTGGGATTGGGGAAAAATCCCCAGTCTATCCAGGGCCTTTCTTCCCCTCTCCGGTTGAGGTCTGAATTCGGCACCTATCCGGATATGCTGTTTACCTCCTTCAGAGTGTATTTTTAACTTTTCTTCCGTTTGACAACCCATTTAGGCAATGTTATAAGCTTTTCTTTAGAAAATTTCATAAAGGCGCAGGGAAAAATCTGCAGCCGCCAACATGGGAAATAAGGATGGCCGTTGATTATTCGGTTCCAGCTCTCCGGTCCTTAGAGGAGTTTTTCTACGGACAGAAAATCATCCGTCCTCTCCGCATCCGGCGCTATGATCCAGGTGCTGAGCTGAGCTACCAGATCAAAGGAGTCTTCCCAGCCAAAACAGGAAAAGTCAAGCTGGAGGTGGAGAAGTTTGTGGGCGGCGGTTATGCGGGCCAGGTTTACCGGGTAAAGATCAAAGATATGGAGACACCCCAAGGACCCATAGAAGGACTGGAGAAAGGAAATCACTATGCTTTGAAGATTCTGGTCCCCAGCGCTGGATTTGCCCGTTGGTTCCGCAACCTGATCTATGCGGTTTCTTTCCAGGGCCCTTTCTCTCTTCAGGTAAACCCGGCCGCACATCGGGCCGGGGCGCTGTGGCAGAAGCTGATCCGCCGGGGAGCCAGAGTACGGTTAGGCTCTGAGAAGGCCGTGGTGGATGTGTATGCTACTTTCATCGATCCTATTCTGGGAAGCTGTGGTGAGATCAGTGAATGGATTGAGGGGAGGATGTGGCGTTTTGAGGTGGACGACAACCTGGAGGCAAGGTGGAGATGGAAGGTGGGCCAATCTGAGGAAGGATTGGGCTCTCCAGAGTACAGAGCCAAGCAGGCCTTCATGTCCCACCTGGTGAAACTGATGCATGAGATGGGGGCCTTTGAGCTGGCCCGGCAGTTTGAGTGGTGGACCTGCAAGAGCCAGCCCAATGTCCTCAAAAGATGTGCCTCTGATCCTCATCCCGATGAAGGTCTGGTGGCGGTGGATTTCAGGGCCGGATTGGCTCTTCTCCCCTTTTTGCCCATGTGCCCGGCTGACTTCAAGCTGATTGTCCAGGGTATAGCCCGTGGAAGCTGGGTGCAGTTTGACCGGGGAGATCTGGATCGGCTGCAGAACTTTGTCCGCCAGCACCCGGAGGCTTTTGCGGGCATGGACCATGCGGTGGAGGAGCTCAAGGAGGCAGAAGACTCTTACCGTGGTTCCCTTCCTGATGTCGCCCATCATCATCTGAGATTACTTTACAGCCGAGAACTGTGGAAAAATATCTTGACCGCCAGCATCAGAAGCTGGGAAATCCGTCATTTCATTGACAGAAAGACTTCGCAGAAGCTGCCTGAAAACAAGATTCTCACCTTGATTTTTTGGCTGCTAGGTCTTATCCCCTTTCTTGGCAATTTTATACGAAAACTATGGGGGAGAGCTGATTTTCGCCAGCACCAAAAACTTCTGTTCAGCCAATTTGACTATTTTCTCCGTGCCGGCAGAGCCCGTATGGCTGAGGTCGGTATCCGATGGCACCGGTCAGGACGGGTGGATGAAAAGCGGGCCCAAGAGCTTCCCAGGCATCCTTGGCGCTGCTTGGCCCATCTGCCGCTTTCCCTTCTTCCTCCCCAGGTTCACCGTTTTTTTTCAGACCGGCGATTTTTCCTGAAGTGCCTGGATAACATCTTTTTAAGGCCTTTGCGGCTCTATTTTAAAGCTGAAGTCCGGGAGAAGTGGCTTCGGCAGATCATCTCCCAGGGAAAGAAAAGGGGAATGCTGACCGCCCAAGAAGCCGCCCATATCCTTGCCCAGATTAAAGAGCCTTTCATCCAGAAATACCTGAAAAGTCTGGCCGTTCATATCTGCACTGCGCCGGTGACCCAAATCGTCTCAGTGCTTGTCGCTGTCATCTATGTCCGGCTGCATCCAGAGCTTTCCTTCCAGGAGGCTTCTCTGCATGCCGGCCTTATTCTAGGGTTTTTCCAGGTGACTCCCATTTCGCCTGGTTCGATTGTGCGGGGGCTTTATGTCACAGCACTGGTGATGAAAGAGAGAAATTTTAAAGACTATCATATTGCCTTCTATTTAAGTTTCTTTAAGTACATCGGGTATCTGGCTTTCCCCATACAGATGGCTTACCGCTATCTAGAGCTGGCCCGGTTCATGGCTGGACACTGGGCCACCGGAGTGGTTCATATTGTCCCTGTCTTCGGGGAGAGGGGAGCGCTGCTGGAACACGCCGTGTTTGACTTCTTCTACAACTATCCCCTCAGCCTGCGCCGGCGTATCCGTCACCTCAACGCCAGGCGTTCCTTGTTAAAGCCCCGTTATTGGCAGGTGCCGGTGTGTGCGGTGGCAGGGACGGGACTGTTGGCTTTTATAGATTATGCATTCTTCCGTTTGAACGGTCATATCCCCGGATTTGGCCACATCTGGTGGATTAGTCTGTGGGTCCCGTTCATCATGGGCGCGGTTGCGGCTGCTTGGGCCAGAGGAGCACTTTTCTCCAAACGGATGATTATGGGAGCTGTGTGCGGCACCTTGATCGGCCTGGTTTATGCAGGAGTGAATGCGGCGGCGGAAAGCTTCTCAGGGCAGGGAAGTGAACTTGTCTTTTGGTCTCAATTTATAAACAGTTTTGGAGTGGCAGCTATATGGAGGATGTTCTTGTTCACCCTGGTGGCCTTCGTGGGAGCCTTCATTGCTGAAGCCAGGCCGCGAAAAACGCCGGTGGTTGTCAGTGGTTGATAGAGCGCAGGTAAAAAAACCCATCAGAAAACAGCATAAAAGGGAATAATGAAAGTGTTAGCGCTTTGTGCGGCCCTTCTTGGTGCTGCCCAATCCACAGTACCATCTCTTCAGGATGCCTTCCGCTGGTTTCCTCTGGGGTGTGTATCCTTTATCATTCAAGCCGCCTCGGGAAGGATCAGGTTCCCAATTCCACCAGTAAATCCCTGCCAGCCACTCTTTTCCTTTAAAGGCCTTCCACACAGCCTGGTAGCAGAGGGCCTGTTCTACGCAGTCAACCGTTCCTGGCGTCTCCCAATCCCAGGGCCTGGTGTTGGAACCGTCAATGCTTCGATAGCCGATTTCTGTGAGAAGGATGGGCTTCTGCCAGAAACTGGACTGGGTCTCCATTTCTCCGACATAGGGTATCCACGCAGCCACCAGCTCATCTAGAGTGGGGTCAGTCTTCGAAGTCAATTCGAAGTAGCCGTCAATGCCCATGAAATCGAGCTGCGGCCAGAATTCAACCTGCAGGAATTCCCTTCCCCAGTTGGCTGCATAAACCAGTTCTCCTGAATAACTCTCCCTGACCGCCTGGATGATTTCCTCCCATTCTGAGGTGAATTCTGCTGTGGTGAGCTCAACGAATTCACAGCCCACAGCCAGAATTTCCACTCTCTCTTTTTCGGCCAGTTCAGCATAGTTTAAGATCATTTTTTGATAATTTGAGAACCACTCCTCAGGAGTTTGGGGCTGGAAAGTTCCCCTCCACTCCCCGCTGAGTGCATCCAGGTGGGGCTTGAGCATGACCTTAAGGGAGAGGCTGTGGGCGGTCCGGATGGCCTGGAGGAGACATTTATCCCTGGCGGTCATTCCTTCATGATCAGGGAATATGTCCACGGAATATTTGTCCTGCTGATACCAAGTGGGGACCAGTTGAACCCATTCGGTACAGGTTGTCTGAGCCAGAAGCTGCAGAGACTCATCAGATTTAGAAGAACAGTACTGTCCAGCAACCCAGGTGGGAAAGGCCATCCCTTTCTGAAAGCGGGGATGGTCACTGACTGGAGAGGAGAGACAGGAAGTCAGGAGAATCAAGAAAAAAAGAAGACCCCAGCTTTCAGACTCAACACATCTTTTCCAGGACACAAGGGATCGCATATTATTTTTTTTCTTCAATATAAGCCCCTTCATTTTTTATTGTTACGGAAGGCTTTCATCAGACTCTGTCCACAAATTCGTTGATTGACATCACGGAAGCTCTCATGAGCACCGCTTCTCTTCTCGCCCGCCACCAGGAATATTTGGTGGGCTTATGGAAATAACCAAGATTTATTCTTCGGTGAAGGCGTCTTTGAGAAGCTGGCTCTGGCGGTTAAAGGCCACCCGGGGGCTTATGGTGGTTTTCATCATGGAAATTTCCTGAGTTATGAGCCGGCCAATGTACATGGTGTAGGTGACGGCTCGGCGGGATTCCCTTTTGTAAAGGGGGTGGTCACGGTTGATGTAAACAACATTTCCCTCAGAAAAGCATTCCGGTCCCGGATCTCCGAAGAAATCAAGACAGACCGAAACGCTCTCTTTCCCCATTCTCATCCTGCGCACAATAGCGTTGGGGGTGATCCTTTTGACGAGAGGGTGGCGCCTCTTTTTTTTCTGAGGTGCGGCCCTCTTTTTCGCTTCCTCCTGAGACTTAAGTTCAGTTTCCTTTTCCGCTTTTTTCTTCTGGGCTTCACTTACTGCTCCTCCCCCCATTTCTGAAGGTTCTCCATAAGGAATGGGGCCAAAAGGAGAAAGGTCGGGATTATGAGCTAAGGCTTTATGGATTCTCTGAAGAGCTTCTCTCACTGCCCGGCTGGCTTTTCTCTCGTCCCTGCGGTCCGCTTCCTTTCCCAACGTTTTCTTGATGATACCCACCACCTTGACCATGATCTTGAGGAATTGCTGGTATTGGTCTGAATCAGTAACAAAGCTAGAACGGTCTGAGGTGATAGGAAGAAAATCGGCATTTATTTCTCCTTTTATCCTGGCCACAACTTTCCCCCAAGTTTCCATCCCGAAAAGCTCTTTTTTTATGGTGGCTCCCTTGACTTTGATATCGATTCCCAGATCCTTTAGTGACGCCTTGGACTTGGGAGTGATGATGATTTCTCCCGAAACCAGGCCATACCTTGTTCCTTCCATGATGGGAATTCTCTGGCCGATGAAGCTTCTTGGGAAAAGGCGGCGTTTGTTCAAATAGACGGCAAAATCAGGGGCCTTAAGAGGTACCCCCTCCATTAACTTTTTTTCCACATCTTCAACCTGGAAAGATTTGGAAAGTTCAGAGAGGATGACAGTGGTTCCGTCTCCTCTTTCAGGATCTGGAGAGAGAATGGCGCAGGGAAGATGCCATTGATCCCTTGCTTTTTCCCAGTCCTTTTTGTCAAAGACCACCCTGGCGGCAAAATCTTTATGCTGGGTGATAACCTCAAACCGGGAGGCTGCAGCCAGGGATGCAAATTTTCCGATGCCAAACTGGCCGATTCTTATTCTTCCGTATTTGGGAGAACGGGAGTGAATGATCTTTTCCTCTGATCCGATGATAAAATACTGTTTCAATCCCTCCAAATCCATACCCGTTCCATTGTCTTTGACCACAATTTCATCTGGATGTATATCCACATGGACTTCTGTAGCATCGGCGTCATAGGCGTTGTTGACCAGCTCCCGGAGAAGCTCCACGCTTTCTGTGTAAAGCCGTTCACCGATAGAGACAATGTGGCGCTTATCCACAGAGACTTCTAATTTTTTTCTTTCTTTTATTTCCATCTCTGTGCAAATCCTTCATGATTTTTTGTTTTTGCATTGTACCATAGATGATACATTTTTGCAGTTCACCAATTTCTCTGGATTGCCTCAAATATATTTTTTACCTTTTCGAGAGGAAGCTCTGGAGAGACATGACCAGAATGTCCCTCCATGGTTTGAGCCATGCACAGAGAATTGAGGATGGCTTCTTCGGTGGCCTCAACCACGGCTTCATACAAGGGATCGATGGCTTCGTCTAAAAGAATCTTGATTTTGTATATCATTTTCTGGGCCTGTCTAGGCACAGTGTTGGCTGTTGAAAAACCAACTATGATTTCGCCAGAGCCGTGGGAGGCATACGAGCCTACTCTCCCTATTCCCAGAGCAGATCTCTTGCAGAGGCGGGTGATTTGATGGGTGGACAGCGGAACATTGGTGCCCACCACCACGATGATGCTCCCGTAGCTGTCTTCTCTGAACTCGAAGTTTTTGTAGTCGTTGTGCAGAAGTTCTCCGATGGGCAGTCCGTTTATTCTGAGATCCCTCATGCGGCCGAAGTTGCTCATGACCATGACCCCCACTGTGTAGCCTCCTTTTTCCTCAGGAAGTTTTCTGGAGGAAGTCCCCATGCCGGATTTGAAATCGCAGGTGATCATTCCCGTGCCGCCACCCACACTTCCTTCAGCCACCCTTCCGCTGGAGGCGTTCTCCATGGCTTCATAAACATGACTGTGTTTGACATGGCCTCCAGCAACGTCATTTAACCATGAGTCGTCACATTCTCCCACCACAGGGATGATGACATCTTCTTTGACCCCGATTCCAGGATATTTTTCTATCATGAATTTTACGGTGGCTTCGGAGCAAGTTCCTACCGAAAGCGTATTGGTCAGCAGGATAGGGGTTTCGATGATGCCCCACTCCATCACTTGGGTGAGTCCTGAAACCTCGCCGGCGCCGTTGAGGATAAACCCGGAGCCCACCACACGGTCCATGAAGATGTTTCCTCGATTGGGCAGGATGGCGGTGACCCCTGTCCGGACCGGCCCCCTGCCTGCTTTCAATTTTCCTGAGCCGGATATTATGGTGGAATGACCCACACATACATTGGGGACATCGGTGATGGCGTTATAGCGGCCCGCTGGATAGCGGCCTATTCGGATTCCCAGGTCTCTAAGCCTCTTCCTCGATGCTGGAAAATTTTGACCAGAGGGCCTTCCCCCTGGACCGGAATGATCTTTTTTGGATTTAGCCATCATGGGCTTACCCCATTGCTAACAGCCTTTCTTTGCTTTTCTCCCTGAGCCTCCGTAAAGCAGGGGCCAGGATTTCTCCGATGAGGGAACGGTAGTTCATCCCCGCCGCCTCTGCGATGAGACAGAAATCAGAGTAGCCGGGTATGAGGCTGGGAAGAGGATTGCATTCCATGAAATTGATCCGTCCTTTTTTATCCAGTCTCAGGTCTATCCTGGCTATATCGCGGCAGCCCAGTATGGAAAAGACACTCCTGGCCGTCCGTTCAAGTTCAGACATCAGAGAAGACTCTATGTTGGCTGGCACTTCATACTTGATTTGGTCTTCCACAAACCTGTTATCGAAAGAATAGACGGGATATTTCTGGGTGTGATCCGTGAACAGAACTTCCATCACCGGAAGAACCTTGGGTCTCTTTTCTCCCAACAGACCCACGGTGAATTCTCGGCCTGGCAAATAGCTTTCCACGATGACGGCCTGCATGTATCTCGCTGATATTTCAGTCACCAGCTTCCTGAGTTCTTCTTCTGTTTCCACCACGTTCGTTTCTATTATACCTTTGGAACTTCCTTCAGCTACAGGTTTTACTATGACCGGAAAGTAAAGATTCCTGGGGAGGCGCTCTTTTCCGGTGGTCATCAGGACAAAGGGAGGGTTTATCAGGCCAGCCTCAGCCACCAGCCTCTTGGCCAGGCCTTTATCCAGAGCTATGGATAAAGTGGTGGGGTCGGAGCCGGTATAAGGGATACCCAGAAGGTCCAGAAGGGCTGGGACCTGGGACTCTCTTGTTCTTCCCCGCAGACCTTTGGCAACGTTGAAGGCCACATCGATGCCTGAACTGGGAAGTATTGATGAAAGTTCAGGGGTGGCTTCAAGTTTGACCACTTCATGGCCGTAAGATTCGATGGCCCTGCGGATGGCAGCTATGGTCTCTGGCTTGTCAAATTCAGCCTCGGCGTCGGTTATTCTTTGGGCGGTGCTTTCAGGCCGTTTGAGGTTGTAGATCAGGCCGATGCGAATCTGGCTTTTCCGTCTGATCGGCCTGACTGAGGGGATGTTTAACCCATATCTTTCCGCAGCGCTGCTCAGGACAGCCTGTAAAACTTTTTCCGTTGTGTCCAGGCCCGCTAAAGCCCCTGATTTATACAGGGATGCTCCTGCCTCCAGGCTGGGAAGAGCGTTTATTTCGATAAAATAGATTTTTCCATCTTCTCCCATGCGAAAATCGATGCGGCCCAGATCGTGAATGTCCAGAGCTTTGAACACTTTTTTGGAGAAGAATATAACTTCTTCACGCTGTTCACTGCTGATGTCTGCCGGGACTTTGACCAGAAGATGGTTAAAACCAGTGGTTTTCATCTCAAAGTCGTAAAACAGGTATTTTCGCTTGGAGGCATACTTTTCATCATAGTGGTAGACAGCGGGTTCCAGCACCCCTCCTGTTTTAGCCGAGGCCTTCTCTAGAAAAGGGACCACAAGGTCTCTCCCCACTATAAACTCTTCTATGAGAATACCTGCGGGGTAGCGTGAGAGGAGATACTCAACTCTGGTTCGGAGTTCGTCGGGATTCTCCACCACAGATTCTATGGTGATTCCCATGGAGCTTCCTTCGAAGTTGGGCTTGACCATGAGGGGAAAGCGAAGAGGGATTGTTTGGCCGGGATCAAAGGCAGCCAGGTCATTGATGAAGATCCATCTAGGAGTGGGGATTCCCTGGGAAGTCAATACCATTTTGGTGAGGTTTTTATCCAGAGTCAGAGCACACACGTAAGCATCAGATCCTGTGAAAGGAAGGCTGAGGCGATCAAACAGTGCAGGATAGAAAGCTTCCCGGAATCTTCCTTTTGAGCCTTCGGCTGTGTTGAACACCAGGTCAGGATTAAGGGCTTCCAGTCTGGCCACCAACCGGGAGGCCGGGCCGGCCACATCGATGGGCTCCACTGTATGTCCCAGATCTCGTAGAGCCTGGGTGATGGTGGATACAGTTTCGGGGCGGTCAAACTCTGCTTCTTCCTCGCTTATAGTAAGCTGAATGTTGTGGGTGAATGCTATCTTCATCTGCGATCTCCTTTTTTCCTGAGCTTTTCCACCACCTCTTTCACTTTCTGGTCCTCTTTCTTGGAGCAGACCAGAAGAGCCTGGTCTGTATCCACCACGATCAGGTCTTTGACCCCGATGAGAGCGGTGAGCTTTTGAGGGCTGTAAACAACACAGCCCTGGCTGTCCAGGAACAGGTTTTCTCCTCTGGAAGTATTTCCTGCTTTGTCCTGAGGCCAGATGTCTGCCAAGGCAGACCACGAACCAACATCTGACCATCCGAAGTCTCCTTCCCCTATCAACACTCCCTGGGCCTTTTCCATCAGGGCATAATCTATGGATAGGGAAGGGATGTCCTCAAAAATGGCCTCTATCTGGCTGTTTTGTCTGATTTCCAGAGCCTCAAGAATTTTTTGCCAATAAGTGAACCAGGAGGGGGCATAGTTTTCCAGCTTTCGGGCAAAAACAGAAGCCTGCCACAGGAACATTCCCGAATTCCAGAAGTAATTTCCCTGGCACAGGAACATTTTGGCCTTTTCCAGATCCGGTTTTTCCTTGAATTCCTGAACATCATAAAAATATTCATCCAGGATTTGATGAGGATTTTCCTTGGAAAATTGGATATAGCCGTATCCTGTTGCCGGGTAGGAAGGAGGAATGCCAAAGGTGATGAGCTTTTTTTCCTTCCAGGCCGCTGTGGCTGCGGCCTTAAGCTTTTTCAGAAAAAGGGATGGTTCCTGTATCAGATGATCGGCAGGCAGTGCGGCCACCACCGCCCCCGGATTCTGAAGATAAATCCGGGCCGTAGCCAGTATCAGGGATGGAGCAGTATTCTTCCCTTGAGGTTCTATGAACAGATTCTCCTCAGGAAGTTGAGGGAGGAGACTGTGGATGGTTTGAGTCTGCTCCAGGTTGGCGATGGTGTGGATTTTTTCATAGGGAACCAGGTCAAGCAGTCTTTCCACTGTCTCTTCGATCATGGTTTTGGCGCTGATGATGGGAAGAAACTGCTTGGGTTTTTTTTCCCTGCTCAAGGGCCAGAACCTGGTGCCTTGGCCGCCGGCCATAATCACCACTTTAAAATCCATTTTTCCCCTTACCTTGAGTCATCTTTGAGAGGATGAGGGTTGATCAAGCTCAAGAACCATCTAATCTCTTTATAGCATTCTCCACTGTTAGTTCCACTTCCTTTTTTATGGCTTCCAGATGGTGTTTGGTTTCCGCCTCGAAGCGGAGGACCAGCACCTCCTGAGTGTTGGAAGCACGGACCAGACCCCAGCCTTTGGGAAAAGTGGCTCTCACTCCGTCGATTTCCTCAATGGGATATTTCTGTGCAAGCTCTTTTTTGACTTTCTCCACGATTTTGAACTTGACCTCATCTGATGCATAGACTCTGATTTCAGGTGTGGAGTATGTCCGGGGAAGGTCAGCAAGCATTTCAGAGAGTTTCTTTTCTGAGCGGGAGAGGATTTCCAGAAGCCGGGCCGAAGCATAGATGGCATCATCAAACCCAAAATATCTGTCGGCAAAAAAGATATGGCCGCTCATCTCTCCGGCCAAAAGAGCCTTCTCTTCTCTTATTTTTTTCTTGATCAGAGAATGTCCTGTTTTCCACATGATCGGCTGCCCCCCTAATTTTTCAATCTCGTCATACAGAAGTTTGGAAGCCTTCACTTCAGATATGACAGATGCTCCCGGATGGGAAGGAAGGATATTCCTGGAAAAGATGATCATCAGTTGATCGCCCCAGATGATATTTCCCTGATCATCGATGATCCCTATCCTATCGGCATCGCCGTCATAGGCTAAACCTAAATCAGCTTTGGTTTCCTTCACCTGAAGGATCAAATCTTGAAGAGCATCAGGGAGGGTGGGGTCAGGATGGTGGTGGGGAAAATTCCCGTCCATCTCACAGTAAAGCTCCTTCACCTCGCATCCCAATTTTTTAAAAATGGGGCAGGCAACCACTCCGCCAGTTCCGTTTCCAGCATCCACCACCACTTTCAGTTTTTTCTCCAGGCTGATGTCTTTAAGAAGATAATCCTGGTATTCTGGAATGATGTCATAGGATCTTTTGGCATGGTATTCTTCTTCTGTGAAATTTTGGTTTTTGATGATGGCGTAGATATCCTGGATGGCTTCTCCATAAAGAGTTTCTTCCCCCAGCATCATCTTGAATCCGTTGTATTCCGGAGGATTATGGGATCCAGTGATGATTACTCCAGACTCTATCTTTTTGAAATAGATGGTGAAATAGAGGAGAGGAGTAGGAATGATTCCCAAATCCACCACCTCACACCCCGTAGAGAGGAGGCCTTTACTGAGGTAATCAGAAAAGGAGGGGGAGCTGAGGCGGCAGTCTCTGCCCAGGGCCACTTCTCTTCTTTGATGCTGGCGCAGGTAGGTGCCCATCGCTTTTCCCAGCCATTCCACCGTATCAGGAGTGAGGTCTTTGTCCACCAAGCCTCTTATGTCGTATTGTCTGAAAATGTCAGGGTTGATATCCAATTTATTCCTCCTCCCTCTCCAGTATGCTTTTCTTCCTCACCAGCATATCGAATTTTCCTTCCACCGTTTTCCATTTATCCTGAGAGGCCAGTATGAATTCGATAAACTCGCGCACAGCGCCCTTCCCTCCGGCAGAAGAGCAGATGAAGTGGCTGTGTTTTTTGACTTCCGGGTGGGCATCCGCTACCGCTCCCGCCAGTCCCACCGCTTTGATCACCTCAAGATCGCCCAGATCATCTCCGATGTAGGCAACCTGTTCCACACCAAGGTGGTTTTTTTCCAAAATTTGGTTCAAAATTTTTTTCTTGTCCAAAACTCCCTGATACACTTCAAAGATTCGGAGCTTTTCTGCCCTTTTTTCCAGGGATTTGGAGATTTTTCCGGTGATGATCCCTGTTTTCAGACCGGCCAGGTGAGCCAGTAAAATGCCGGTGCCGTCTCTGACGTTGTAGGCCTTGAGTTCTTCTCCGTCAGGAAGGACAAGAAGAGTGCCATCGGTCAGAGTTCCGTCCACATCCATCAGGATCATTTTGATATTGCGCGCTTTTTGGTTATTGCTCATCAAAACATCTCTGTGCGCCATAAATCATGAAGGTGGATGATGCCTTCGATTTTCCCCTTTTTGTTCTTGACGATCAAAGAAGTGATTTTGTTCCCCTCCATCAGGTTCAAGGCTTTAGTGGCTAAGTCGTCCTTCTCGATGGTGATGGGGCCTGGAGTCATACATTGTTCAGCCGTCTTCTGCAGAAAGTTTTTCCTGTATTTTTGAATTTTTCGCCTTAAATCCCCATCCGTGATGATGCCCACCAGGTTCTTCTCCTCATCGATCACACAGGTCATACCGAATTTTTTTCTGCTCATCTCTTCCAGAACAGCTTTCATCGGAGTTTTCTTGAACACATGGGGGACCTGGGAGCCTCTGTGCATCAGATTTTTAACCTTGATAAGCCTTTTCCCCACTTGTCCTTTGGGATGGAAGAGAAAAAAATCCTTCTCCCCGAAGCCTTTCTTTTTCATCAGGGCAATGGCTAAAGCGTCTCCGAGGGCCAGGGCGGCAGTCGAACTGGCTGTGGGAATCAGTCCGTTGGGCCCTGCTTCTCTTTCCACCACCGCTTCCAGGACGATATCGCTGTAACGGGCCAGCCTGGAATTTTTATCGCCGGTGATGCTGATCAGTTTCACCCCGATTCTCTTGACAAAATCCAGAAAATCGACGATTTCCCTCGTCTCTCCGCTGTAAGAGATAGCGATCAACACATCTTCTTTAAGGATCATACCCAGATCCCCGTGTCCGGCCTCAGCGGGATGGATAAAAATAGCTGGGGTTCCGCAGCTGGCCAAAGTGGCAGCGATTTTGCGGCCGATGAGGCCGGATTTTCCCATGCCCGTCACGATCACCCGTGAGCTGTTTTCGAAGATAAGATTGACGGCTCGGGCAAAGCTTTCATCCAGCCGGGAGGCTATAGCGCTGACCGCCTTTCCCTCTGTGTTTAACACATCTTGGCCGATTCTGATGATATCTTCTTTTTTCATGGCTGTTTATTATACCTTAAAGGGAGTGTTATTCATATTATGGCCTGTTTAATTCGAATCAAGGAACCCAGCAGAGCTTTTAAACTGTTTAGATTCAATGAGTTGTGTTTATCCGACAGGGCTTTTGCGGGATTGTCATGCACTTCCACAAACAGTCCATCCGCTCCCACGCTGATACCAGCGCTGGCGATATGGGGAATAAATTCAGCCTCTCCTCCTGAAGAAGATCCCTCTCCTCCTGGTCTTTGGACACTGTGGGAGGCGTCTATGACCACCGGATAACCCCATTTCTTCATGATGGGGATGGAGCGAACATCAAAAATCAGGTTGCTGTAGCCAAAGCTGGTCCCTCTTTCAGTAAGAATGATGTTCTCGTTTCCTTGGCTGTGGACTTTCTCCACGGCATTTTTAACCTCCCAGGGAGAAAGAAACGGCCCTTTCTTGATGTTGACCGGTTTTTGGGTGCTGGCGGCTGCCACCAGCAGGTCTGTCTGGCGGCTTAAAAAAGCCGGGATCTGGATCACATCCAGGACCTGAGCGGCTTTCTCCACCTGGCCTGTTTCATGGACATCTGAAAGCACAGGAATGGACAGGCGGTGTTTGATATGATTCAGAATTTCTAAACCTTTTTCCAAACCAGGTCCACGGTAAGACTGGATGGAGGAACGGTTGGCTTTATCGTAGGAGGCTTTGAAGATGAAGGAAATCTGGAGCTGCTCACATATTTTTTTTATTTCTTGGGCCAGGAGCAGGGCGTGCTCTCGGCTTTCGATCACACAGGGGCCGGCGATCAGGAAAAAAGGATTAGCTCCCCCTATCTTAATGTTGTTTATGCTTATTTCTCTGGCGGCGTCTGGCATAGCTTGCTCCCACAAAGGCTTTAAACAGAGGATGAGGCTCTAACGGTTTTGATTTAAACTCTGGATGAAACTGGCAGCCAAGGAACCAGGGGTGATCCTTGATTTCCACCATCTCCACCAGTTCATGCTCTGGGTTTTTTCCGGAAATCACCAGACCGGCTTTGGCTAAAATGTCTTCGTATTGGGGATTGAGTTCGTAGCGATGACGGTGTCTTTCATAGATGCTGGCTTTTTGGTAAGCCTTGTGTGCAAAAGTATTTTTTTTGAGGAGGCATTGAAACTGTCCCAGCCTCATAGTGCCTCCCAGTTTTTTCACTCCCTTGAGCTCCCTCCATTTAAAGAAGATTTTATGTGGAGTTCTGGGGTCAAACTCGGTGCTGTTGGCACCGGAAAGATGGGCTGTATGCCGGGCGAATTCAATGGTGGCACACTGCATGCCTAAGCAGATGCCGAAATAGGGAACTTTCTGCAGGCGGGCAAAGGTTACGGATTTTATTTTGCCTTCGATTCCCCTGACCCCGAATCCCCCGGGAACAAGGATTCCGTCGGCTTCTCCCAACATCTCTTCTGGTGTTCTTTTTTCCAAATCCTCGGCTTCTACCCAGGAAAGGTTGAGTTTGAGTCGGTGAGCGGCGGCCGCATGCTCCAGGGCCTGTTTCAGGCTCATGTAGGAATCATGAAGACCGGCATATTTTCCCACCAGGGCGATGTTGACCTCATCCTGGGGAGCGCTCATCCTTTCCACCATCCTCTTCCATTGTTCCAGGCGGCGTTTCTTGGGAGCAAGGGACAGTTGAGTGAGGATGATTTTGTCCAGACCTTGCTGGGCAAAGATGAGAGGAATTTCATAGATATTATCCACATCCTTAGCGGTGATCACCGCTTCCAAGGGGACGTTGGTGAAAAGGGAAATTTTGGCTTTGATGTCTTGATGGAGGAACCTGTCGGTGCGGCAGAGGATGATATCAGGCTGAATTCCGATGGCCCGCAGCTCCCGGACACTGTGCTGAGTGGGTTTGGTTTTCAGTTCGCCGGAGGTTTTGATATAAGGGACCAAGGTCAGATGGATGAAAAGTGTGCTGTTTTTTCCCAGGGAAAGCCTCATCTGTCGAATGGCCTCCAGGAAAGGCTGGCTTTCAATGTCCCCCACAGTTCCTCCTATTTCCACGATGACCATGTCATTCTTATCCGCTACCGCATAGAAAGCCTTTTTTATTTCATCGGTGACATGAGGAATGACCTGGACGGTCTTGCCCAGATATTTTCCCATCCGTTCCTTTTTGAGGATGTTTTCGTAAATTTTTCCTGCGGTCCAGTTGTGAGCTTTTGTGGTCTGGGTGGAAGTGAACCTCTCGTAATGCCCCAAATCCAGGTCTGTCTCGGCTCCGTCATCGGTCACATACACTTCACCGTGCTGGAAAGGATTCATGGTCCCAGGATCCACGTTCAGATAGGGATCAAACTTTTGCAGAGTTATCCTGTAACCATGACTTTCCAGCAGCCTGCCGATAGAGGCGGCGGCTATTCCTTTGCCCAGAGCGGAGAGCACGCCTCCGGTGATGAAAATGAATTTACTCATGATTTCTTGTTTTCAAATATTTTTCGGCCTTGATGATATCCTGAGGAGAATCCACACTCAGGGTGGAAACCGGTGACTCTATGATTTTTATCTTGTAGCCGTTCTCCAAGGCCCGGAGCTGCTCTAATTTTTCTGCTTTTTCCAGCCGGGAGGGATTCAGCCGGGTCAGTTGCAGCAGGAAATCTTTTTGGTATCCGTAAACGCCGATATGCTGCAGGAGATAATCTGAACATCGGAAAGGAAGGGGAGAGCGCGAAAAATACAAGGCGAAGCCGTGTTTATCTGTGACCACCTTGACCGTATTTTTATCGTACAGAAGGTTGAGATTCTTGACTTTGGCAGCCAGGGTGGCCATAGGGATGGACTCGTCTTCCAGGGCAGCCACCAGCTTATCCACCATCTCTCCACTGATAAAGGGTTCATCGGCTTGGATGTTGATGACGATGGATGTGTTTAGCTTTTGGGCTATCTCTGCCGCTCTCTCTGTTCCAGAGCTGTGTCGGGGTGAAGTCATCCGGACTTCAGCACCAAAATCCCGGCAGGCCTGGTAAATTCTTTTATGGTCAGTGGCAATAACCAGGCTGGTAAGGGATTTGGCTTTTTTGGCGCTTTCGTAGACCCGTTGGATCATCGGTTTTCCGGCGATCTGAGCCAGCGGTTTTCCTGGAAAGCGGAGAGAATGGTAGCGGGCCGGTATGACTCCAGCAGCGTCTCTCAAGGTTTTGTTCCCTCCTCCTTCTTTTTTTCGGGCAGTGTCTGGGGAACTTTATCGGTGGTTTGACAGTTGGCTTCCAGGAAAGCTCCTTCCTCCACCACCAATTTAGGGGTGACTACGCTTCCCGTAACCCGTCCGGTGGAATTTATGACCACCTTCTCCACGGCTTGAATATTTCCTTTGATTTCGCCGTTGACCACCAGATGACCCACTTTTATTTCTGCATCCACCTTCCCCCTCTCTCCCACCACCAGGATAGATTCAGAGTCGATTTTTCCGTTGAAATGCCCGTCGATGCGGAAGGAGCCTTTAAAACTTAAATCTCCTTTGAAACGCGTTTCTCTATCGAAGAAACCAGTGATCTTGTTTTCGTCCACTTCTTTTTTCTTTTCCTTCATCATCCGTCTCCTTTGATTTTTTCATGGATTCGGTTTAAATCCTCCATGGAGAAATAATATACTTTTATCATACCTTTTTCCCGAGTTCCAGAGATGGAGACCTTTGTTCCTAAGATTTTTAAAAATTCCTCCTGGAGTGCCCTCAAGTCGGGATCAGAGAGCTCTTTTGGCTGAGCCGACGGCCGGTTTGTCCTTTGGATGATTTTCTCTGCCTGCCTGACAGAAAGATTCTCCCGGACGATACGCTGAGACAGGGAGATTTGAAGTTCTGCCTCTTCCAGGGAGAGCAGAGCCCGGGCGTGCCCCATGGAAATCCTTCCTTCGGCTAAATGACCTTGTATTTTTTGGGGGAGCTTGAGAAGGCGGAGAGAGTTGGCTACAGAAGATCTGTCCTTCCCCACCTTTTCGGCGATTTCCTGCTGGGTGTAGTTCAATTCTTGAATCAATTTCTGATAGGCCAGGGCGATTTCCAGGGGATTAAGGTCTTCACGCTGGAGGTTTTCCACAAGAGAGATTTCCAGCTGTTTCTTTTTGGGAAGGGTCCGGATGAGGGCAGGAATTTTTTTTAACCCGATTTTTTGAGCAGCCCTCCACCTCCGCTCGCCAACGATTATCCGGTAATGGTCCTTTTCTGGAACCACCACAACGGGCTGAAGAACCCCCGATTCTTTGATTGACTGGGCCAGCTCTTGGATGGCTTCCTGGCTGAACTTCAGCCTGGGCTGGAGTGGATTGGGCTGGAGCTGGTCAATGTCTAACTCGGTGTATCTTTCTTCCTTTAAGATGGCGTATTCTTCTGGGATGAAGGCTTTGAGACCTTTTCCTAATGCTTTCCTTTTCATTTTGTGATCATCTCCTCGGCTAACTTTAGATAAGCTTCAGCTCCCTTTGATTTTATATCGTACAGAAGGATAGGCTTTCCAAAACTGGGAGCTTCAGCCAGTTTAACGGTCCTGGGAATTATCACCCGGTAGACGATTCCTCTCAATGATTGCCTCAGTTCTTCGGCCACCTGTTTGGACAGGTTGGTTCGTTCGTCATACATGGTGAGGAGGACCCCTTCCAGAACAAGAGAAGGATTGAGATAACCGCGGACTTCATCGAAGACACCAAGAAGCTCGGGGATACCTTCCATGCAGAAAAATTCACACTGGACCGGGATGAGCACTGAATCGGCTGCGGTCAGTGCGTTTATAGTCAAAAAACCCAAGGAAGGAGGACAGTCGATCAGGATGACATGGAAAAATTTCTTGATTCTCTCCACAGCGTTTTTCAGACGGGTCTCACGTTCCTGTTGGGAAAAAAGCTCAGCCTCTACTCCGGACAGTTCGGGCGAAGAAGGACAGATATACAGATTTTCAAGTTCTGTGGGCTGGATGTGATCCATCATGTACTGGCCGTTCATGAGCGCGGAGTAGACCCCTTTTTTTTCCTCCTTGACTTTCCCTAAGCCTGAGCTGGCCATTCCCTGGGGATCAAAATCCACAATCAAAACTCTTTTTCTCTTATAGGCCAGGGAGGCGGCCAGGTTGATGGCGGTGGTTGTTTTCCCCACTCCTCCCTTCTGGTTGGCTAAGGCAATAACTTTATTCATTGGCCAGGATGTTTCACGTGGAACATGTCTTTCGTTTTAGTGTATTCAAATAGATATGGAGATTGACCATGGCTGCTGGGGTGATTCCAGGAATTTTTTTAGCCTCTGCTATGGTCTGAGGACGGAATTTTTCCAGTTTTTCCTTGACTTCGCGGGTAATTCCGGGAATCTTGCCAAAATCTATGTGTTCAGGGATTTTTTCCCTATCCATCTTTTTGATACGGGAGATTTCTTTTTCCTGCTTTTTTATGTACCCTTCGTATTTCACCTCGGATTCGATATGACGGATTTCTTCATCCGTTAAATCAAAATTGAATTTTTTATATTCTAACACATTTTTAAACCTGACTTCAGGCATTTTCAGGAAATTTTTCAATGAGATTCTGCCGTGGGCTGGCGTTTTGATATTTTCATCCTGGAGAATAATCATGGCTCTGGCGATTTTCCGCTGCTTTTTGAGAAAGTCCTGGTACTCTTCCTCCTTGATTAGCCCGTATTTATGTCCGTATTTAAGCAGTCTTTGGTCAGCATTGTCAATGCGAAGCATAAGCCTGTATTCGGCTCGAGAAGTAAACAGGCGGTAGGGCTCTTCGATTCCTTTGGAAACGAGGTCATCGATCAGTACCCCAACGTAGGCTTCTTCCCTGCCCAGAATAAAAGGTTTCTGCTTCTTTATGTTCAACACAGCGTTTATGCCGGCCATTAAGCCTTGAGCAGCGGCTTCTTCGTAACCGGAAGTGCCGTTGATCTGGCCGGCCAGGAAAAGGTTTTTGATTTTTTTGGATTCCAGAGTGGGTGAAAGCTGGGTGGGAAAAACAGCATCATACTCTATCCCATAGGCAGGTCTCAACATTTTGGCTTGATCCAGTCCCGGAATACTGTTCAATATCTTCCTCTGGACTTGGAGAGGGAGGCTGGAGGAGAGGCCGTTGACATATATTTCTTCTGTTTCCAGTCCTTCTGGCTCAAGAAAGAACTGATGTCTGGAATGATGAGGAAATTTGACCACTTTGTCCTCGATGGAAGGGCAATAGCGGATTCCTGTGCCGGTAATTTTTCCACTGTACAGGGGGGATTGGTCTAAATTATTTTTTATGATGTCATGGGTTTTGGCATTGGTATAGCCGATATGACAAAGAATTTTATTTTCCAGCTTTTTTTTGGTGCGGAAAGAGAAAGCCACCGGCTTTTCATCACCGCCCTGAGGAGTGAAGCGTCCCCAGTCTATGGTTTGTTGATGGATTCTCATCGGGGTTCCTGTCTTCAAGCGGAATGTTCTAAGGCCCAGTGTTTTCAGGTTGTGGCTGAGTTCTCGGGAAGCGGGTTCGTTGGCTCTGCCCGCTGAATAGCTGCGCAGACCGATATGGATCAGTCCGTTGAGGAAAGTTCCGGGCGTGACCACCACCGCTTTGCCCAGCACTCGGTTTCCTTCCAGAGTGGTAACTCCGATGGCCTGGTGGTTTTTGGCCAGGATTTCGGTGACAATTCCTTGAAAAAGATTCAGATGAGGCACTTTTTCCAGCCAGTTTTTCATGGTCATCCTGTAGAGAGCCTTGTCTGATTGAGCTCGAGGAGCCTGGACGGCTCCCCCTCGGCTTCGATTCAGCAGGCGGAATTGGATTCCTGTCTCATCGGCAAGGAGGCCCATGATGCCTCCCAGCGCATCCATCTCCCGGACCAGGTGCCCTTTGGCCAGACCCCCTATGGCTGGATTGCAGGACATCTGGGCGATGGTTTCCAGGTGGGTGGTGATCAGGCATGTCTCCAGTCCCATGCGGCTGGCTGCGTGGGCTGCTTCACAGCCCGCGTGTCCGGCTCCCACCACGATGACGTCATATTTATCCAGAGTGTTCAAGATTATCCTATTTGCCTACACAGAAATTGTCGAATATGTTCTCCATGATTTCATCAACCCGGATTTCTCCTGTGAGCTGACCCAGGGTGGAAATAGCCTTGCGGATTTCCTGGGCATAGATCTCTTCTGAATAACCTTCCTCTAAAAGGCGCCTTCCCTCTGAAAGAGAGGCCAATGTTTCTTCCAGAAGAAGCTTCTGGCGAAGATGGAGTAAGATTTCTTCCCCTTGATCCCGGGTGGGCACAAAAGTCTCATGGATCATCTGTTTGAGTCTTTCCAGGTTGGTTCCTTTTAAAGCCGAGATATCTAAACCGGGGAAGTTTTTTCCCTGATTGGTTATCTTTTCTTTGTCTATTCTTGTGGGAAGATCCATTTTATTGAAAACCAGAAAAAGGTTTTTGTGTTTATACTTTGTGATGAGTCTTAAATCATCAGGAGTTTCCCGCTGCGATGAGTCAAACATAAGGAGCACCCCATCGGCCTGAGAGAGCAGTTTTTCTCCCTTTTTTATTCCTTCTTTTTCCACAGGATGAGAGGGAGCACTAAGGCCAGCCATGTCTGTGAGAGTGAAAAGAGAGTCTTTGATGCTTATTTTTTCCTGGAGAAAATCCCTGGTGGTACCCGGGTAAGGAGTGACGATGGCCCTTTCTTTTTCCAGCAGGGAATTGAACAGTGTTGATTTTCCCACGTTGGCTCTTCCGGTTATGGCCAGATGGAGGCCTTCTCTTAATGTTTTGCCCAGGTTGTAGCTTCGGATGAGATTTTTTATGTTTCGGATAGTCATTTCTGTGGTCTTGGCTATTTGCCGGCCAGAAATCCGCAGTCCCTCCTCAGGGAATTCGATGCTGGCCTCGATTTGAGATAAAAGATGAATGATATTTTTCTTGAGAGAGTCTATTTTTTGAGAAAGGCTTCCCCGAAGCTGGCTGAAGGAGATTTTCGCCTGGAATAGAGAGGAAGCCTGGATGAGGTCGTTGACTGCTTCAGCCTGGAGGATGTCGATTCTTCCGTTAAGATAAGCCCTCAGGGTGAACTCGCCGGGATGGGCATGGCGGGCTCCTGCTTTGATTCCTAAGCGGACCACCTCTTCAAGAACCACCGGACTTCCATGACAGCTGATTTCCACCATCTCCTCTCTGGTGTAAGTTTGAGGCGGGGGGAAATAGGTGAGGTAGGCTTCTTCAAAGAATTCCTTTTGCTCAAAGGTATATAAATTTCCGAGGAGAGGGCGGCGGGGCTGAATTTTAGCCTTTGGCTTTTTGGGTCTGAATATTTTTTTGGCGATAGAAAAGGATTTATCACCGCTCAATCGGACTATTCCCAGACCTCCGTAGCCAATAGGTGTGGAGATGGCGATAATGGTTTCTTCTGCCATTGCGTATATATAATAAAACGGGAAGCAGAAAACGTAAAGCGGGTGATTGTAAGCATCTCTTTTTCCGTGATATGGGGTGAGGGAGGGGGGTCGTCAGCACGCTTATTTTCCCCAGCGACTCCTCGGAGGGGGAACAGCTCCGCTTTCCCCCTTCCGACG
>JBKHJA010000017.1:0-33233 GCA_046538375.1 Candidatus Aminicenantota bacterium | reverse complement strand
CATCTACGACCAGCCTCTTCTCATTTGATTAAAAATGACTCATTTCAAGGAAAGGATATCCGTTTCTTTCAATATTAATTATATCCTATTTAATGTTTCATATATATTGTAATAACAGAAAAGATGAATTTTATTCAGAAAGGAGGTGGTAAAAGAGAGGATATAAAAAAGAATATGAAAGTCAGTTCTCATAAAAATTTTTTCAGGAGGTAAAAAAAATGAAGGTGAAGAAAATCTCTTTTTTTCTGGCTGTACTGATGGTGTCCCTTCCTCTTTGCTTCTCTCAGGTTATCCCTACCGGCAAGTTAAACGGAACTGTGATGGACGAAGAGGGCCTCGCTCTCCCAGGTGCGACAGTCACCATCTCCAGCCCTGCTATGATCCTGCCTCAGATGGTATCCGTAACCAACGAAAAAGGATTTTACAGGTTTGTGGGGCTCCCCTCTGGAAAATACCAGGTCAAAGTGGAAATGCCGGGAATGAAAACCCTTATCAGAGAAGGGATAGTGGTTGAAGCGGGAGGCACCACCACTCTCAACATAACATTGGAACAGACAGCTTTAGAAGAAATGGTGACCGTGGTCGGACAGGCCCCCACAGTTGACCTTCAAACCACCACCACCGGCACAACCTTCACTAAAACTCTGATTGCAAACCTGCCTCTCCCCCGCTATCTGGCGAACATCTACAACGCCACTCCTGGAATGTTTTCCAGGACTTCACACGGCAGCGATGCCCGCTCCAACAAATTTCTGGTGGACGGAGTGATGCACCAGGACCCGGTAACCGGTGATCCCATAATGGAGGTTGGATTCGAATCTATTGATGAGGTCAAAGTTGACACCGCGGGGCATAACGCAGAATATGGAGCCGTCAAGGGTGCTGTGGTTCAGGTGCTGACTAAATCTGGAGGGAATGATTTCAGTGGAGAAGTGAACTTTTTTCTGCGAAACAAAAGTCTGCAGGACGACAACACAGAAGGCACCCCCTTTGAAGGCCTCTTTGTGGGGTTCGACCACCAGTATTTATCAGGAATTTCGCTGGGGGGACCTGTAATGAAGGATAAAGTCTGGTTCTTCGCCAGCTTTAACCTGGACAAAAGAGAATTCTACGAGCAGGGATTTCCGGCCCTTCAAGAACAGAATGTCCCCATTCATATCGATGTTTATTCACCTTTCCTGAAATTCACCTGGCAGATCACCAAAAGAGACAAATTGGTGGGATCAGGATACTGGAGAGGATATTATAATGACCAGCGTGATGCATCCTGGAACAGAGCACTGGGCACCACCTGGGATGAGGACAGAGGAGGATGGCTGTTCACTCTCCAGTGGACTCGAGTGTTCAGCAAAGATTTTCTTCTTAATCTCAAGAGCTCCTATTACGATTTCCATCAGTACCTGCTGTCAAAGAATGACGAGGCTCCCTGGTTCAATATTGCTCAAAACTGGCTATGGGAAGGAGGTTACGGGTCTGACTGGTGGCTGAACAGGAGGCGTGTTCAGGTGAACCAGGATGCCACCTATTTTGTGGATGATTGGTTTGGAACTCACGAGTTTAAAGCCGGTTTCAGTTTTGAATACGCCTGGCATACCCAGGACAGCTTATACCATCAAGATCCCAGGTTTGAAGGCATGTTTCCTCCAGGATACAAAGGCGTTGATATCCAGCACTGGGATGGAATCCCACTTTGGGTCTGGGTGGGTGAAGAAATCAAGAAGAAAGCCAGCCTCATCCAGAGCGGAGTCTTTTTCCAGGACACCTGGTCTCCTTCCAGGAATTTCACTTTCAGCCTGGGGTTGAGATACGACCTCACCCGACACTGGTATCCTCCGCAGAAGAAAAAGTACACCGGAGAGATTGTCAATGAAGAATCCATCGTGACCATGACAGCTCATACCCTTTCTCCAAGGGTGGGAATCAATTTTGACCCCATAGGTGACGCCAAGACCGTTATCAAAGTTCACTACGGCCGGTATTATTCTCCGCTCATCATGACCAATTTCTGGTGGGGCAATCCAGCCATGCGCAGGAGCTTCTGGGTCCACCTCAATCCTGACTGGACAGAGGACTACCGCGCCTGGTTCAGTGACCCTGATGCTGTGGAGGTTGATTCAGATATAGGCCCATCCTATTCCGACGAAATAACTTTAGGAGTGGAAAGAGAAATCATAGAAGATCTTTCCTTCAGCGCCACATTTATCGCCAAATGGGAAAAGAACCTGATCGACGATGTGGAGAAAGGGCACCTCGATATTGACCACTTCAGAGAGACGGGCGAACTGATGTGGAGCGGCTATACTCCTGTCCAGGGAACAGATCCCATGACCGGGAATCCCGTCACATTTTATGAAATGAACCCCGATTTTGGCGCCTTTCAATGGCTGGTCATGAACATTCCCGGAACAGTCAGAAAATACAGGGGATTAGAACTCAAACTGAAAAAACGCATGTCCAACAACTGGGCCATGCAGGCCAGCTATGTGTGGTCGAGAGGAGAAGGCTTGTTGAACACTTCCCGCGGTCAAAGTACCGGTGAAAGCGGCTTTTATGACAATCCTAATGTGCACATCAATGCCTGGGGACTACTGGACTTCCAGAGGCAGCACGTGGTCGATCTCCAGATCACTTATTCAGCTCCTCTGGGAATCCAGCTCAGCGCCTATTATCAATTCGGATCTGGTGTGCCTTATTCAAGATCGATCAGAACCTGGGAAGCAGGGCTTGGGGAGCTCTTCCAGGGCACTGTCACCATCTTAGCCGAGCCCCGGGGTTCGTATAATCTCCCGGATCAGCACATCTTGGACGTTAGAGTAGAGAAAAATTTCAGGGTAGGACCCGGCCAGCTTGGAATTTTAGCGGATGTGTTCAATTCTTTTAATTCAAACGAAGTCACCGAAATCGGAACACTCACCGATGTCAACTGGGGAACGCCCTATGACATCATGGGACCAAGATACGCTCAGGTAGCCGTGCGCTACAGATTCTAAGAGGAACTCATCTGAAACTGCTGTAGTCCCAGAACTCAAGGCTGCCAACGCCTGGATTTCGGGCGTTGGCAGATTCTCCTTTTATTCGGGAAGAAAGCAAACCTGATCGGCCTGCCAAGACTTACCAATCCTTTTATGGGTATGAACTGTCATTATGAGACAGCGCCGAATTTATAAGGAAGCATCTCCAAAACCGTGATGATTATGAATACTGATTGTAAGGGGTGAGGGATGGGGGTGAGGAAGCCCCCATCCCTCACCTTTATCACGGAAAAGGGGGATACTTCTCCTTTTATAAAAGCCGGAGGAAATCAATGAAGAAACAAAAAATCCTCACCATATTCTTTCTTTTAATCTTCCAGCTTACTTCTTTCTCCACAGAGATAGAAGAAAGGATATCCAACCGCCTCCAAAAAGAGATCGGTCCTCTGATACAAAAAGACATGAAGAGGTTCAAGGTTCCCGGGCTTTCCGCAGCCGTGGTTTGGGAGGGAAAAACAGTATGGAAGAAAGGATTTGGATATCAAAACAGAGAGCAAAAGATCCCGGCTGCTCCTGAAACAGTGTACAGGGTGGGATCTATTTCCAAGCTTTTCAATGCCATCTCCATCATGCAGCAGCAGGAGAAAGGAAACCTGGATATCGACTCCGATATAAAAGAATATCTCCTTTTTATGCATTTTGAGAATCCTTTTGACCAGCCCGGCGAGTTCACTCTCCGTCATCTCCTGTCTCATAGAGCGGGTATACTGAGGGAATGCCCGGTAGGACACTATTTCGATGACAGCGAACCATCTCTTGCCGAAACGGTCAAAAGCATGGTGGGAACACCGCTGATTTACCCCCCGGGGATGAAAACAAAATATTCCAACATAGGAGTAGGCATGGCCGGCCATATCATGGAAAAAGTGGCGAAGATGGATTTTGCCGGCTACCAAAAGGAATTTATTCTGAATCCCCTGGGAATGAAATCCAGCAGCTTTTTGCTGGAAGATCATATCAAAGAAAAGGTGGCTAAAGGCTACATGAGAGATTTACAGGGGAAGCAGTGGGAAGCTCCCCATTTCCGGTTCGGCTATCTGCCTGCCGCCAACCTGTATTCCACGGTGATCGATCTCACAAAATTCATGAATTTTATGATGGATGAAGGAAAACCACTCCTTGAAAGGGAAACTTTCAACCACATGAAAACAGTCCAGTTCACACAAGAGCAGAACCAGGGGTTCGGATTGGGCTTTTTCATCTCTAAAATCCACAACTTCCGCTCCATCGGACACAGCGGAGCCGTCTACGGCTTCAGCTCCAACCTGCTGACTGTTCCCCAAAAAAAGCTGGGAGTGGTGGTCTGCAGTAACCTGGATGGTGCCAACGGCTTCAACTTCAAGCTGGTGTTCATCATCCTGGGGGTGGCTCTGGAAGAGATAACAGGGCAGAAAATTCTGGACCTTCCAGTACCTTTTAAAATCCCCACCTTGAAACTCAAGACCTATCAGGGCAAGTATGTGAAAGATGGAACTCCGGTTTGGCTGGTTCTAAGAGACGAAAAATTCTACTACCACCCCTACGGAACAAGGAAACAATTGACAGCCGTATCCACCAACGGATTCATCACCGATGACCTTACGGGATACGGAGAGAGGATCACGGTGGTGAAAAAAGAAGGCAGGGTGAGAGGAATAAATATTAACAGTACATTCTATGAAAAGGTAAAACAGGAAAAGCAAGCTCCATCCCCACAGTGGAAAAAACTCATCGGAGATTACGGCCCAGACTTTAACATCATGAACATCTATGTTAGAGACGGAAGGCTCACTGTATTGATAGAATGGTTTTATGAATATCCTCTCCAGCCTCTGGGAAATTTAAAGTTTAAATTTCCGGATTACGGTCTGTACATGGATGAAGAACTGGTGTTCAAGGAAAAGGAAGGAAAAATCACAGGAGCCATGGTGGGACCGGTAAATTTCAACCGGAGAGATTGACCCATAAAAGCCGGGTATCCTCGCATTTCCAAAACCGTGATGATTATAAATATATATTTTGATTGAAAAGGGTGAGGGATGGGGAGAGGGGCAAGGAAGCCTCTATCACGGAAAAAAAATGATTACGAAGATTTTTTCTGTTTGAAAAATCTTCATTTTGTTATAAAATCTCAAATCCAGGAAAAAAAATGAACTGTTCAATAAAAAAAAGGGGGGCTGTTTTATTTTTTGGTTTCGGGTGGGCCCTGACTCTATTTTTCTGCCAATGCGGCTCTAATTCGCAGAAGCTGATTTCCAGAAACTATCCGCAGGGTTTTTCTGTTGAACACCCAAAAGATTGGGAGGTACAAATTGTGGATGAAGCCTACATCTGGGGTTCTGCCAAGGATGAAAAAGAAGACCCAGGATTTATCCTTGTCTATCCCTTTTTCCTGAAAAGATCCACCGCAAGTTCAACCTGGCTGGACCGCTCTCTTCCCCGCCTCTCTTCATTTTTCCAAAAAGTCCGGGTTGAAAAAAAGCGCCAAATTCGGAGTCAGCCGGACGAATCCATGGCTAAATTCAACTTTCACAGAAAAAATCTTCCTCATACAGGAATGGCCCTCTGTTCTATCCATGAAAAAAGCGGAATCCTGTATATTATTGGAGCACCTGAAGAGGCGTTTGAGCAAAAAAAAGCCCGGTTGATAACCATCCTGGAATCTTTTCAATTCGCAGAGACGGAAAAAGAAAAGACTGAACAACCCCCTTCCCCAGGGGTAAAATATACCGCCTGGACAGACCCAGTAGAGAAAGCTTTCAGCCTGGAGGTTCCCCAGAAATGGAAGGTGGAAGGGGGGACATTCCGAAGAGCTGCCGTGGACTTAGTCCATGTGCTGGTGGTCACTTCTCCTGATGAAAATATACGCATCCGGTTCAACGACAGCGATATTCCGGTCTTTACGGCTCCCAGCCCTATGTTAGCCATGGCTGGATTTACAGAAGGCTCATGGTATTCTCCCGGTTACGGTGTCCGCATGCTGGTGAAGAGATACACTCCTGGCTTTCATTTCCTGAAAGAATACCTCCAGAGTCATGAGTTCAACCTTTTCCAAAATTATGAACTGGTTAGCCAAAATGACCGCCCGGATGTGGCCGACACCTTCAACCGGATCTATTCCCAGTTCGCCTCTTTGGGCATCTCTTTTACCATGCATGCCGGGGAAGTGGCTTTTCGGTATGTAAAAAATTCCCATTCCTTTGTGGGCTACGGACTGGCTCTGACTCAAGTTGTCCAATCCGTGTCCATGCAGGGAGGAACATGGTCTGTGCCTCTCCTCATGATATACACCTGCCCCCCTGAAAAATCTGACCGCGTCCACTCCATCTCTCAGCATATGTTTCAAAGCATCAAACTCAATCCTCGATGGGCGGCTTCTCAACAGCAGCTCACCGCCAATGTTTCTCAAATCGTAACCCGGACCAACCAGGAGATATCCCGAATCATCAATGATTCCTACTGGGCCAGACAGAGGACCATGGATGATATCCACCGTCGATTCTCCAACATGATCCTGGGAGTGACAGATGTTATTGATCCGGAAACCGGGGAGAAATGGAAGGTGGAAGCAGGCCACAATTATTACTGGAGAAAAGATTACACCGATCAAATTGTAGGGACAGATGTCTATGAAAGACCGGATATAGATTTTTCTCCTCTAAAAGAATTTTAATGATTTACAATTGAAATCTGCAACACTCACCAAGGAGGGATTCATGAATAATTTCATTAAAGGATCTGCTCGCTCCATTTCTCTGTTTTTTCTGTGTATTTTCCTGCTCTTTTCTCCTCTTCAAGCCGAAAAGAAAATCGACCAGGAGTACACCCAAAAAATACAGGAATACACCACAGAAAAATTCTTTCTCACCGAGCTGGTGGATCATCTCCCTTCATCTGAGACTGTCCCCACCCCTAAGGATATTCTGGGCCACGTCATAGGCGCTCCTGACATTCTCCATTACACCGCAGACATCAACACATACATGAGAGCGGTGGCTGAGGCCAGCTCCCGGGTGGTCGCTTTTTCCATAGGCTCAAGCGATGAGGGCAAGGACATGATCACGGTGGCTGTCTCTGATGAGAACAACATCCAAAGACTGGAAAGAATCAAACAGATACTGAATCTCCTCTCGGATCCCCGCACCCTCAAAGAAGTCGAAGCAGAGATGCTGGTCAAAGAAGGTGTGCCCATCTACTGGATCACTGGAGCCATGCATTCACCTGAATGTGGGTCTCCGGAGATGCTGATGGAGCTGGTCTACCGCCTGGCTGTGGATGAAAGCAGTTTTTACCAGACTATCCGGAAAAACCTTGTTATTCTGGTCACTCCGGTCCTAGAAGTGGACGGCAGAGACCGTTATGTGGATACCTACCGCTACAAGAAAGATCACCAAGATAAAAGGACCATTCCTCTTGTCTACTGGGGAAACTATGTGGCTCACGACAACAACCGCGACACCATAGGTCTTGCCCTTAAGCTCTCAGAGAATTTATCAAAAACTTACCTGGACTGGCATCCCACCATCATGCATGACCTTCACGAATCTATTCCCTACCTCTACACATCCACTGGAACCGGTCCCTACAATGCCTGGCTTGATCCCATCACCATCAACGAGTGGCACCAGCTGGCCTATGCGGAGATCTCGGAGATGACCAAACGGGGAGTCCCTGGGGTGTGGACTCACGGATTTTTCGACGGCTGGGCTCCCAGCTATGCCTTCTATATTGCCATGTTCCACAATTCAGTGGGCCGCTTCTATGAGACCTTCGGCGGCACAGGCGCAGACACTCTGGTCAGGAATGTGAAAGCCCAATCCCAGCGTGCCTGGTACAGGCCAAATCCTCCGCTGGAAGTGGTGAAATGGTCTTTCCGCAACAACATCAACCTCCAGCAGAGCGGCCTCCTGTTTGCCTTCAAACATGTGGCGGACAATCCCAGCCGTTTCCTTAAAAATTTTTACCTGAAAAGCAAACGTTCTGTGGCCAAGGCCTCCACCGAAGGGCCGGCCGCCTGGGTGATTCCTTCGGAGAAAGGACGTCTGCTGGCAGCGGCCGACCTGGTCAACCTGCTGCGAAGACACGGGGTTGAAATCCACCGGGCGGACAGGGAATTCACGGTGGAAAAAGGCGAGTTCCCTGCGGAAAGCTACATCATCCGCATGGATCAGCCTTACAGCCGCTGTGCGGATATGCTCCTGGATACGCAGTATTATAACCCGGAAGACCCCCGCCCCTACGATGATACCGGCTGGACACTGGGAGCTCTCCATAACGTCAACACTTTCCGGATTCTGGATCAAAAAATCCTGGAAGTTCCCATGACCCTTTTGAAGGAAGATGCGAAAGTGGAAGGAGGAGTAGTGAAGGTTCCCTCGGCCCCCTGCTTCCTGATCAACCATACTGCTGAAAATGCGCTGATGAAGTTCCGCTTTGAGCTTAAAGAGATAAAAATGCTGGCAGCGGAGAGAAGCTTTAAGGCTGACGGAAAAAGATTCAACGCCGGAACCTTTATCATCCCCGTGGAGGGAAATCCCCCTGATCTGGTGAGCCGTCTGGAAAAAGTGACCAAAGACCTGGGAGTTACGGCTTACGGGACAAAATCCTTCCCCCAAGTCAAAACTCATCCACTGGCTGTTCCCCGCATCGCTATCCTCCACACCTGGATATTCACCCAAAACGAAGGCTGGTACCGGCTCACCTTCGAGCGGCTGGGAATACCTTATTCCTACATCTCGCTCCAGGATATAAGGGACACAGAAGACCTGAAAAGCCAATACGACGTTATCATTTTTCCTCCCGTGATGTTCGGCAAAGCCCAGCGGCTGGTCAACGGCATTCAGAGCGATTACCCTATTCCATGGCAAAAATCGGAGCAATACCCTCACCTGGGAGGCCCCGATTCCCGCGGGGATATTCGGGGCGGTATGGAACTCAAAGGCCTTCTCCACCTGCGCAAGTTCATCGCCGAAGGAGGCCTTTTTATCCCCATCACCACCAATGCCCATCTTCCCATAGACTACGGGCTGGTGGAGAGTGTAGCCGTGGTCAAGCCCAGCAAGCTTAAGACATCCGGGGCTGTGCTGCAGGCCCGAATAACAGACATCAGAAGCCCCATCACCTACGGCTACGGCCGTACCCTGGGGGTCTATTTCGGAGGAAAACCCGTGTTGGAGACCGGCATGAAAGCGGTGACCGGCGGTTTAGATATGGAGATGCTGTTTGGTGAAACCAAGGGAAGGGCCAGCGGTCGAGGTGGTCCCCAAGATCCTGATGTCATCCAGGGACGTCCTTACCAACCTCCCAGGATAAAAGGAGCGGGGACAGGAATCCCGCCTGAATACCGAGATCTTTTGAACCTGTACATGCCTCCTGATTTGACCAAGATCAGGGTAGTCCTTCGGTTTGAGAGAAAAGAAAAGCTTTTCATCAGTGGAATGCTGGATGGTGCCGAGGAACTCCAGAACCGGGCGGCAGTGGTGGATATCCCTTTGGGAAAAGGACATATCCTTCTCTTTGCCATCAATCCCATGTGGCGGCACGAAACTCACGGAGCTTATTTTTTACTGTTTAACGCCGCCTTAAATTATGATAATCTGAATGCCGGCCGTCCCCAGGCCGCAGAAAAAGGCGAATAAAAGGAGGAAACCATGAAAAAAGTATTCACCCTGTCTCTAATGACTCTTTTTCTCACTTCCCTGTCTTTTTCTCCTGGGTTCTGTGATGAGACTTCTGAAATTCTGGAGAAAATGATCAAAGCCCAAGGAGGAAGAGATATCCTGGAAGGAATCGAAGACACCACTTTATCGGGTACCATGGAAATGATCCAGATGGGAATGAGTGGTTCGCTCACCATGTACCAAAAAGAACCCAACAAGATGCGGATGGATATGGAATTGATGGGCATGCTGATCACTCAAGCCTACGACGGCCAAACAGCCTGGATGGTCAATCCCCAGACTGGAGCGACCGAAGAGATGCCCGAAAAACAGGCCAAAGACATGAAAAGGCAGTCCCTGGGCAATGATGCTCTCCTTAATCCTGAAAAATACGGGATCAGCTTCACCTACCAGGGAAAGGAAAAGATAGAAGACAAAGATTATCACCTTCTGGAGCAGACATTTGCTGACGGCTTCAAGGCCACTCTTTATGTGGATGCCCAAACCTATCTGACTCATAAGACCAGGGCCAAAACGACCAACCAAATGGGAGTGGAAGTGGAAGCAGAAACCCTCCTCGGTGATTACAAACTAGTGGAAGGGATGATGGTCCCCCATTCCCTGACCATTTTTCAGGGTGGTGAAGAATTCATGAAAATAAACATCACCGAAGTGAGCGTCAATACGGGATTGGAAGATTCTCTTTTCCAGATGAGCGAATAAATCAATTGATTAAGATCGTGGGGGGTAAGAGGAATACCTACATCTCGACTTCTTCCAAAACCTTGTAGGCCAGCCTGAGGGCTCGCAGTCCTTCTTCACCGCTGACCTTGCTCCTTTTTTTATCCCTGATGCTCTTGATGAAGTTCTGTAGCTCTTTTTTCAGCGGCTCTTCCTTCCTTATTTTCATGGATTTGATATCTATCTGCCGGCCGTTCAACGGAAATATTTTCACCTCCTGGTCGATATAATCGATGGAATAATAGGAGGTGGGTTCGAATATCCTCAGTTTTCTCACCTTTCCCTGATGGACCCGGCTGGCAGTGAGAGTGGCTACACAGCCGGAGTTGAATTCCAGCCGGGCATTGGCAATATCTATTTTTTCAGAAAGGACATGGATTCCAGAAGATTTGATGATCTTGACTTCATCCTTGATCAAGGCCAGGATGATATCCAAGTCATGAATCATCAGATCTAAGACCACGTCGATATCTAAAGACCGGGCAGAAAAAGATCCCAGCCTCTGAACCTCGATAAATTTGGGCTCAGATATCATCTTCTCCGCTGCTTCCACAGCCGGATTGAACCTTTCCAAATGACCCACCTGGAGTATCACTCCGTTCTTGTTGGCCATGCCCACCAGCTCATCGCCCTGATCAACCGTCTCGGTGATAGGCTTTTCCACCAGTACGGACTTGCCTTCCTTCAACAATTTCATGGATATGGCAAAATGTTCAGAAGTGGGGGTGGCAACGATGGCCGCATCGATCTCATCCAGCATGCTCTCATAGTTTTGATAATACTGCACCCCATGGCGGTTGCCAATTTCCACCGCTTTCCTGAAGTTGATATCTGCTATTCCCTTGAGTTCAGCTCCCTCCAGGTAGGAGAGAATCCTGGCGTGCTGCATTCCCAAATAACCCACCCCGATTATGCCTACTCTAACTTTTTCCATATCTCACCCCATCTCACCTGAAAATCATCACCTTTTAGCTACCATAACAATCCCATGTCTATCAGCCAACGAAACAGCTTCTTCTCTCTGAAAAAAAGGCATTCTCCGAGCTTCAAAGCAGAGAGCCCTGCTTTTGGCCTCCACCAGACTTTTAACAGTGTGAAGCCCGATGGCGGGCAGGTCAATCCTGGAATCCTGGTGGGAACGAACCACCTTGACCACCACTGTGCCATCTCCTGCCAGCTGACTTCCTCTCCTTATGGCCTCATCTGTCCCTTCCATCCCTTCTACGGCCACCACTGCTTTGTCTTTAACCACCACCGCCTGTCCGATGTCCAGGTCAGCTATATTTTTACCAATTTTCCAGCCAAAGGCAATATCTTCTTTAACGGCCTGAGAAGGTTCGGTCTTGGTCATAATGCCTTCCCTGCACAAGGTGGAAGACAGAAATGACATGGGGTCTTTGACTTCAATCCCTTTCTGAGACAGAAAGTCAATGACGCTCTTAACCACAGAAGTGGGCGTTTTGTTTTTCCAAGACAGGTCTACAGGAAGGTGACTCTGTCTGATTTTGTATATGATCCTGTGGTCGACTTTACCGGCAAACACGGCCTCATCCACTCCCCGACTCCTGAAAAAAGATATCAGGTTTAAAATCTCTTCCGCATCAAACCACTCAAAAACCTCTGCTTTTTGGGCAAGATCCCCACCGGCCTGGCCTCTGATTCCCGCTGCCACACAGGTGTAGCCGGATTTCTGAGCCTCTTTGAGAACCAGAAAAGGAAATTCTCCCGAGCCAGCGATTATACCCAGCTGATTTCCCATTTTTCATCTGCTTTTTTTATGATGCCTCTTTTAGAAGAGCGGATAAAATTGATGATCTCATCCCGGTCTTCACCGGCCGGACAGTTCTTTGTAATATTATCCAGGGCTTGGGCGGTGTTGAGTTCTGAATAAAAAATGATTTTGAACATTTCTTTAATGTTTTTGATCCGCTCTCTTGAAATCCCTTTTCTCCGCAATCCCACCGCATTCAATCCGTAAAGAAGCGCGGGGCGGCTTCCCGCCACTCTTGAGAAAGGGACCACATCCTGGGTGATCACCGAATAACCGCCAATATAAGCGTACTTCCCGATCCGACAGAACTGATGCACTCCGGTGAAGGCGCTCAAAGTGGCATAATCATCCACAGTGACATGACCGCCCAAGGTCGCTCCATTGATAAAGACAGTTTGGTTTCCCACCACACAATCATGAGCAATATGGGAGTAGGCCATAAAATAATTTCTGTCCCCCACCACGGTCCGGCCTCTCCCCTTAACTGTCCCCCTGTTGACAGTGATAAACTCTCTGAAGATATTCTTGCTGCCTATCCTGACCACAGTTTCTTCCTGATTATAAGTCAGGTCCTGCGGTTCTGTGCCGATGGAGGAAAAAGGAGAGAAAAGACAGCCCTCGCCGATTTCAGTATTTCCCACAATGGACACATGGGCTTCTATCCTGGTGTTTTTGTGGATGGTGACTTTTTCTCCGAGATAACAGTAGGGCCCTATCCTGACCCCTTCTTCCAATTGAGCTTTAGGGTGGACAGTGGCGGTGGGATGGACACGTATCCCGCTCTCATTCATTCAGTTCCTCAAGATCCAAGACAGTGGCCAAAATCTCTGCCTCTGCGGCATTTTCTTCTCTCACGTAAGCTCTGCCTCTGATTTGGCAGATTTTGTTCTTCAATTTCAATATGTCCACTTCCAGCTTGATCTGGTCGCCGGGAACCACAGGCATTCTGAATTTGGCTTTATCTATCTTGCTCAGAAAAACGATTTTATTGGTGGGATCAGGAATGGAATGATAAAGAAGAATGCCGCCGGCCTGGGCCATGGCCTCCACCACCAAAACTCCGGGCATCACCTTCAATTCAGGAAAATGCCCCTGAAAAAAGGGCTCATTGTAGGTGACATTCTTGACGGCCACGATGGATTGGCCTTTTTTTATCTCCAAGACTCTGTCCACCAGCAGAAATGGATAGCGGTGAGGAAGTATGTTGAGGATCTTCTGGATATTGAAGGGCTGCTGACTATTTGGCGGCTTTTGAGGCATCGTATCTCTTGATCACTTCTTGGGTAAGGTCAATGGCAGGATCGAAATAGATGGCTCCGCTGTTGGCCAGATCAAAGATGATATCCAGGTTCTTTTCTTTTCCAACCTGCTCGATGATAGGCAGCAGCTCATTTTGTACCCTGCTGAAAAGACGGCGCTGAAGATCCTGAAGTTCCTGTAAAGAATCCTCTGCCAAACGCTTCCTTTCTGTGCGTTTTTTCTCCAGATCAGAAGTCAATTGAATAACAGCTTCATTGGTCAGGGTCAGTCTCTGAGTATTCAGCTTTGTCTGCAGCTGCCGGATTTCCTCATCCAGTTGAGAGAGTCGTTCCTGACTTTTTTTGTCTTTTTCCTGGAGCTGAGCTATGGCTTTTTTCCCTTCTGCGGATTTTTCCAGCACCTCTTGGGAATTGACCACTCCGATCTTGAGAGAGTCCTGGGCGAAGCCAAAACTCGCTGTCACCAAAAGAGCCAGTATGATTCTGATCCCAGTGCTTCTCTTCCACATCTTAGCCTCCTTAATATGATTCCAAAGATGTTTTCTAAAAAGTGGTTCCAATCGCAAAACGAAAAGCGAAATTGGAATCATCGGGATATATTTTTGGCGTATTATAAGCGAAAATGAGCCTGAAAGGAACACGCAGGGCCGGAACAAAAATTCTCATTTCCAATCCCTTGGAAGAATAGAGGTTGCTGAAACTGAGCTTCTCATCAGGGCCGTAGGCATTGCCCACATCATAGAAGAAAATAGCGTACAAAGGCCCTCCCACAGGAATGATGTATTCGGCGTTCAATACCAGAGATTTGGTCCCACCCATATTGGCTCCCCTCTCGCTTCGGGGACCGATGCTGTAGATATCATAGCCCCGGATGGACCTTTCTCCTCCCAGAAAGAACTTCTCCCAGATTGGAATGTTTGATTCTCTCAAGGTCTTGATAAACTGGTACTCCAGATGAAGACCCACCACATGTTCACCGACCAGAGGATGGAAGAAGGACCATTCAAAACGGGGCTTGATCATGCTGATGTCTCCTCCCAGGAATGACCCGGCAAACTTACAAGAGGCCAAATACAGGGTTCCTCTGGAGGGAGTCAGGGGACTATCCACAGTTGAACGATAGACTACGGGCATGATACTGCTGACTGCATAGCCTCCTTCCCACATGGAAAAATAATAGGGATCATAGCCCATGTATCCTCCATCCTGTCCGCTGTCTTCAGGCACCTCAATGTTTATATATTCGTAAGTATAGGTGAGGTTTGTCCGCCAGTATCCCTTGATCCTGGCTCCTACCACCAGATCAATCCCTTTTCCTTTTCTGTCGAAAAGATAGGGGTACACCATGTATCGGTTGTAGACATTAAATCCTACAGTGATAGGATGATCAAGAAAATAAGGCTCGGTAAATCCGAACATGTAGTTCTTGATTCTTTTTCCGTGCTGAAACACAAGTTCCAATTTCTCGCCGGCTCCCAAGAAATTGACTGTGGAATAGCTCAAAGCCACAAAGGTGCCCTGATAGCCGCTGTATCCGGCAGTGAATTGGATGTTGTTTCTCTGAAGCTCTTTGACCCGGAGGGTGACATCGATTTGGGAAGGATCTTCGGGATTGGGCTGAATCTCCGGCTCCTTCTCCAGCTCCACCAAACCCAACTGCTTCATCCTCAGAATGCTGTCTTTGAACATGGCCAGGCTGAATCGGTCTCCTTCTCTTATCAGAATCTCCCTCCTGATGACTTTATCCTTGGTGTAGGTATTGCCTCTGATATTAAGCCTGTGCAGATAAGCCACTTCTCCTTCATAGATCTGGAAAGTGATGTTGACCTTCTTGTGTTTGGGATCCAGATTCTCCACCGGCATGACCTGAGCATACAGGTATCCTATGTCACGGTAAAGCTCGCCGACCTTCTCCACACTTTTTTCTCTATCCTGGGTGTTGTAAATCTCTCCTTGTTCCAACTGGATGAACTCCCGCAGGTGTTTGGAAGAAATGATTTCATTCCCTTCAATTTTGATATCTCCCACCATGTAGGGATAGCCCACATCAACAGGAACGATAATCTTTTTCATCTTCTGTTTTTTAAAGAATATAGATCTTTTGGTGACCTCTTCTATGCGCGGCTCTCCCACCACTGCTTCCATAAATCCGTACTCCCGGAGCTTCTTCTTGATGGAGGCCAAATCTTCTTCCAATTTGTTCCGCTTGAACACATCCTTTCCTGTAACCCAAGACAGAAGGCTGTGCGGTTTGTTCTGCTTCATGGCTTCCTTGAGAATGCTTTCCGGCAGCTTGGTTCTGCCTTTGAACTCCACTTCAGCCACCTTGATCTTTGGCCCTTCGCGGATATCAAAAATGACATCCAGCTCGTTCTTGCCTTTCTTTTCTATCTGGACCTCCACTTCCCCTGACTGGAGGCCTTTTTCCAGCAGGAGTTCCTGGATGGTCTTCTTGATCCTCTGGACTTTGAAGGAACTGTAATAAGAGTAAGGAAGAATGTATTCATCTTTTTCCTTGAGTTTGTTGACGATATCATCTTCCTTCAGTTTCTTTCCAGTTTTATAAACGATATTCTTGATCACAGGATTTTCCTCCACGATGATCCTGACGATCTTTCCTTTTGTTCCCTGTTCTTCCTCGATTTTGATATTGGAGAAAAATCCTGTGGACCATAAAACTCTGAAATCTCTCTTCAACAATTCTTCGCTAAAATAATCTCCTTCTCGTGAAGAAAGGTAATAGAGAATGGTTTCCCGGGTGACCCGTTCATTACCGATGATCTCGATCTTCTCCACCATATCCTGGCTGAAAAGAAAAAGTGGGATCATCAGCAGGAATACAGCCAAAATAATTTTTCTCATTTTCATTTTCCTTATACCACAATCACCTTATTTTTTCAAAAAATGCCCCTCTGTTTGATGGGGACCATTCTTGGCTATGTTTGAGAAAACAAAAGAAAAACGAGCCCTCTTGTTCCACATTTTCCATGGCCTGCGGCTGGAGCTTTTTGTTTTTAAAAAAGCGATCTTCTCTGCAATCTCAATATGTCCTGGAATGCATTAACTAAAACTCTAGGAAGAGAGCGAAAGTTTCAATTTTCCGTATTCCATCAAATAAATTTTCTGACAGAACCGGGCCACCTTTTCATTATGGGTGACAAGAATAGAAGAAAGGCCTTTCTTCTGATGCAGACCACGAATCAATTCCAAGATGGACTTCCCTGTCTTCCAGTCCAAGTTTCCTGTGGGTTCATCGGCCAGCAACAGTTGTGGTTCATTGACCAAAGCTCTGGCAATGGCCACCCGCTGCTGCTCGCCTCCTGAAAGTTGGCTGGGCAGGAGAGGTGCTTTCTTCTCCAAGGAAACTTCCCTAAGAATCTTATGCGCACGCTGTTGAGCTTTTTTCTTGTCTACGCCTCTGATGAGGAGAGGAAAACTGGCGTTCTCCAGGGTGGTAAACTCAGGAAGAAGATGATAAAATTGATAGACAAAACCGATTTTCTTGTTTCTTATGCTTGCCTTTTCTTTTTCACTTTTAGAGAGAAGATCTTCTCCTTCCAGAAAAATTTTCCCTGCTGTAGGTTTGTCCAAAGCCCCTAAAAGATTAAGAAAGGTTGTCTTCCCCACTCCAGAGACTCCCATCACTGCTACCAGATCTCCCCTCTTTAATTCAAAATCAACCCCCTCAAAAACCCGCAGCACTCCTTCCGGCAGAGGGTAACTCTTTCCCAACTGTTCTGTTTTAACCATGATATCCATGCTATTCATACTTTAAAGCCTTCACCGGATCCACCCGGGAGGCCCGATGGGAAGGGAAAACAGTGGACAGGAAGCATATCAACAGAGTGATCCCCACAATCAACAGGAGATCAAAGGGCTGGATATGGAAAGGCACATAAGAAATCTGGTAGATATCCACAGGAACTTTGATCAGCTTGAAAGAGTTGGCCAGCCAGCACCACAATAATCCCAGTATCACTCCCGCCGCTGTTCCTATGACTCCGATCATGGCTCCCTGGAGAAAAAATATCTTCCTGATATTGTGAGAGTTGGCCCCCATGGCTATAAGAATGCCTATGTCCCTTGTTTTCTCCATAACCATCAGGATCAATGTGGCAATGATATTCAGGGCAGCCACCAACACGATAAGAGCAATGGTCAGAAACATCACGTTTTTCTCCAGCTTCAGGGCCGAAAAAAGAGACCTGTTCAGCTCCATCCAGGTGGTCACATAAGCCACCGGAGAGATCATTTTTCTTATCTCCCTGCCTATTTTGGGAGCTTTAAAAATGTCCTCTATTTTCACCTGAAGAAAGCTCACTCTTTCTTCTAAATCTAAATATTTCTGGGCAGATTCCAGAGATATCAAAGCGGTGGAGGAGTCGAACTCATACAATCCGGTGTTGAAGATACCGGCGACCAGGAATCTTTTGGTTTTAGGGATGAGGCCGATGGGAGAAAGACGCGAAGAAGAGGCCAAAACGGTGACCACATCTCCCAGGCCAGCCCCCACATTGTAGGCCATTTCTCTGCCCAGGATGATCTCCTCCCTTGGTGAATCAGGATGGGGCAGACGGCCCCTTTCCAGCTGTTGAAGCCAATGAGCGTATTTTTTCTCCACCTCAAAATCAATCCCCTTCAGCATGGCTCCGGAAGCTTGATGCGTCCCCTTCAACAAGACAGTTTCATGAACCACAGGAGTCACCGCGATGATCCCCTTAATCCGGTTGATCTTTTTCATGAGTTGGCGATAGTCCTTTAATCCCTCGCCGCTGAGGTCAGAGACCATGATATGGGAGGTAGAACCCAGAATCTTATCCTGGATATCTCCTTGAAAACCGGTGATCAAAGCTATGGCGATAATCAGAGCCATCACCCCGATGACGATGCCCAGAATGGAAATAAGAGTGATGACAGAAATAAAAGCCTGCTTCCTCTTGGCGGTCAGGTACCGCCTGGCGATGAAGAATTCATAATTCATTTTAGATCTATTTGGGGCGGAGCAGAGGAAAAAGGATTACTTCTCTTATCGATTTTCTGTTGGTAAAAAGCATCGCCAACCGATCGATCCCGATGCCTTCTCCCCCGGTGGGAGGGAGGCCGTATTCTAAAGCCCGGACATAATCCATATCTATGGGATGAGCTTCCTCACTTCCCTTTTTTCTTTCCTCTGTTTGTTCTTCAAAACGCTGCTTCTGCTCCTGGGGATCGGTCAGCTCGCTGAAGGCATTGGCCACTTCCAGTCCTCCCATGACCAGTTCAAACCTCTCTGCCTCTTCATGATTTTCCGGCGAAGCCTTGGCCAAAGGAGAGACTTCTTTGGGAAGGTTGATCACAAAGGTGGGCTGAATGAGATTATGCTGCACATATTTATCGAAGATGACATCCAGAGCTTTTCCATAACTCAGCCCTTTCTGGTCCGATGTCAGGATGGATGCCAATTTTATGGTTTCCTTCTCGTCCTGGAGGCGCTGCGGGGCAATGCCGCTGTATTGATATATAGCTTCCTTGAATTTCAACCTCTTCCATGGCCTTTTCAAAGAAATTTTCTCCTCTCCATAAACAATCTCATCTGATCCCAGGAGCGTCTGGGCCAGGAAAGGAATCAACTCCTCGGTCAAATCCATCATATCATGGTAGTCGCTGTAGGCCTGGTAGAATTCAAGCATGGTGAACTCCGGATTGTGTTCAGAGGAAATCCCCTCATTTCGAAAGTTTCGATTGATCTCATAGACCTTCTCGAATCCTCCCACAATCAACCTTTTCAGATAAAGCTCAGGTGCTATTCTCAGATAAAGCTCGATTCCCAGGGCATTGTGAAAGGTTTTGAAAGGCCTGGCCAGAGCTCCGCCGGGAATAGCGTGCATCATGGGTGTTTCCACTTCCACATAGCCTCTTTTGTCGAAAAACTCCCGTATTCTGGTGATCAGAGCACTTCTCAACCTGAAAACTTCACTCTCTTCCGGATTGACGATGAGATCCAGGTACCGCTGGCGGTAGCGCAGCTCCACATCCTGCAAGCCATGCCATTTCTCGGGAAGAGGATGGAGGCACTTGGCTAAAAAAGTGAAAGATTGAGCCATGATGGTCAGCTCTCCTGTTCTGGTTCTGAACAAGAATCCTTTCACTGAAACCACGTCCCCTATATCTATAAGGGAGAAAAGCTCATAATTCTTCCTGCCCACCTTATCCTCCCGCAGGTAGGCCTGGATTCTGGTCTGGTTGTCGGCGATATGAAAAAAAGTGGCCCGGCCCATCTGTCGGAGGGAAATGATCCTCCCTGGCACGATGACATTGACTTTTTCCTTCTCCAGGTCCTCTTTTTTCATGCCGGAAAACCGGGAAACGATATCAGCGACAGAATGAGTTTTTTCCGCCTGGTGGGGAAAAAGATCCACTCCCTGCCGGCGGAGTTCTTCCTTCTTGGACTCACGGGCTATCTCCTGGTCGCTTTTCTTCTTAGGGGAAGATTCACCGGAATTCTTTTGTTGATTGTTGTTTTTGCTGTCCGTCATTTTTCCCTTTCCCTCTTCGATTCCCTGAGGGAATCCAAATTTTTCTTAATGGCATCCAAAATTCCGTTGACAAAGGTGGCCGCCTCGTCGCTGCTGTATTTTTTGGCAATCTCGATAGCTTCATTGATCACTACAGCCGCAGGCATATTCTCTTCATAGAGAAGCTCAAACACAGCCATTCGCAGGATGTTGCGGTCAACCAGGGCCATACGGGATATCCGCCAGTGTTCGGAGACAGATTGGATGATATTGTCGAGTTCCTGTTTTCGGGATAGAATTCCGTTGATCAGCCAGCTGCTGTATTCCCGGACTTCAGAAGGTGCTTTTTTGACTTCCCAGTAGCGGGCAATGGTTTTTTGGGGGTGGGTATTGTCGAATTCTAATTGAAAGAGTATCTGTAAAGTGCTCTCTCGGGCTTTCCTTCTCTTGCCCATGAAGAATTTCTGATCCTATTTCCACCCTGTTTCTTTTATCAAATTGATGGTCTCTACCACTGAAAAGGCTGCGTCATAACCTTTGTTCCCTGCTTTGGTTCCGGCCCGTTCTATCCCCTGCTCGATGGTCTCCACGGTCAGGATGCCGAAAGATAAAGGAATCCCTTCCTGCATACTTATCTGAGCCAAACCTTTGGTGACCTCGGCGCTGAGAAATTCAAAATGAGGAGTGTCTCCTCTGATCAAAGCTCCCAGGCATATCACTCCATCCACTTCTCTGGCCTGGGCCAATTTTTTGGCTACCAGCGGGACTTCAAAAGACCCAGGGACTTTATAAACGGAAATATCTCCATCCTCTGCCCCCAGCTTATGGAGAGCATCCAGTGCTCCCTCCAGAAGTCTGTCAGATATGAATTGGTTGAACCGGCTGAGGACGATCCCTATTTTTAATCCTTTGGCTTGAAGTTTTCCCTGGTATATCTCCATCTTATTCTCCTTTATTTTCCTTGAAAGTTCGCCTTTCTTTTCTCCAGGAAGGCTTGAGTTCCCTCTTTGCTGTCTTGGGTGGCACAGGATTTTCCAAAAAGATCTGCTTCCAGCCGCAGACCCTCTTCCAGGCTGATATCCAGTCCTTCATTTATAGCTTGGATGGCGTACTGCAGGGCCAAAGGAGCATTGGCTGTCATTTCTCTGGCCATGTCTTCACAGGTGGAGAGAAGTTCACTGGAGGGAACCACCCTGTTCACCAAACCAGATTCCAATGCTTCTTCAGCATCAATCATCCGGCCGCTGAGGATGATTTCCATGGCCTTGCCCTTTCCCACCAATCTGGCCAGTCTTTGGGTTCCGCCAAATCCAGGAATCAGGCCCAGCTTCACCTCCGGCTGGCCCATTTTGGCATTATCAGAGGCGATGCGGACATGACAAGCCAAAGCCATTTCTGTACCTCCGCCAAGGGCAAAACCGTTGACTGCTGCCATCACTGGTTTTTTGAAGTTCTCCATCAACCTGGTCAGTTTCTGCCCGGCCAAAACATAGTCTTTTCCTGAAGAACTATCCAGCCCGGACAGTTCTTTTATATCGGCTCCAGCCGCAAAAGCCTTCTCTCCAGAACCGGTCAAGATAACAGCTTTTACCTGTTGATCATGTTGAAAGGAGAGAAACGCTTCTGTCAATTCTTTGACTGTCTCCGCATTCAAGGCATTGAGCTTATCAGGACGATTGATGATAATCCAGCCTAAGTCATTTTCCTTTTTGGTTATTAAATTTTTGAAGGCCATTCATCCTCCTTCTGTGTACAGAATAAAATTTTTATACTCATGGAGTGATTTTCCGTTCGAAGATCCTGTATTTTTTATACACCTTCCCTCCCAGGGACTCCACAAATTTATTGATGGCTTGGTTGTCCTCGAGCTGCCAGGAGGTTTCCCCCCACTCATACCCTGCCTCAAGGGCATTTCTTTCCAGCTCCGAATACAGGATATAGCTCAACCCGGTGAGCCTGTATTCTCTGATTACTCCAAACACCACTGCCCGCATCCCTTTTATTTTGTTCCGATAAATCAAGAACTTCATGACGGCCAAGGGAGTCATTCTTCCGTTCATCCGTTTGATCACTTCGTTATAATTGGGCAGCCCGAAGGCAAAACCCACCGGCCTGCTGTTGTGTTCAGCCAGGATGACCAGGCGGGGATCAGCGAACTGCTTGAGCTTTTGAACCATGTGATCCATTTCTTTCTCTGTCCAGGGGACAAAACCCCAATTTTTTTCCCAGGCATGATTGTAGACATACAGGATCTTTTTGGCCTCATCTCCCAGATTCTTCATATCCACCGTCCTTAATTTCACCTTTATCTCTTTTTTGGCCCGTTCCGCGATTTTATTCACCTTGGCAGCCGTCTCATGATCCTTGTGCATGTAATAAGCATACAGATCCTTTGCCTTGCTCATCCCACATTTTTCCATGAGCTCTATGTAGTAAGGAGGATTGTAAGGCATCATGATAACAGGTGGAGAATCAAAACCTTCCAGCAGAAAGGCACATTCATCATTCATGGAAAGGTTCACAGGTCCCCTCAGAACTTCCATCCCCCTTTCTCTTCCCCACTGGGCTGCTTTATCCAGAAGGCTGGCTGCTGTCTTGAGGTCATTAAAGCTTTCATAAAGTCCATAAAAGACCACTTTCTCATCCTGCACTTTATTGTGATTTTCATCCAGGATGGCTGCGATTCTTCCCCTCATCTGGCTGTTTCTGTAAGCCAGATAGAGATGCATTTCTGCGTGTTCGAAAAAAGGATTCTTTTCCTTATCCAATTTTTCCTTGATATCGGAGATAAGAGGAGGCACCCAATATGGATCATCCCTGTATACTTTCCATGGAAAATGGATGAATTTCTTTAAATCTTTTTTTGTCTTAACCTGCTCGATGCGAATATCACTCACTCCTATTCCCTCCTAAGTTTTTCATATTTTAACAGATAAAAGTTAATTTTGCACGAATAAATTCAACACCGCAATCATCCTTATTCCCGTGTTTTTCCAAGTGGGAAGCACTCCCAAAACCGTGCTCAGCATAAATGTCTTTGCTGATTTATCATCACCGACTCCACGCTGGAAGCATCTTTTTTTCCGGGGTGAGATACTAAGAACATGTACTTGGGAATGGCTTCGCTCCCGTCCAGGTTTTTCACGCCGTTCCTTCAATGGTCGCTTCAGCCATCCCCAAACATCTTTTTACCCCCGATAAAAAGATGCTTGCCTTCACGTCTTTAGCGTTGTGCTGGGCGGGATTTTATGATAAAAAAATAGAGCTGACGTCATCGAAAAGGAGGTCGGAATGAAAACCGTTTCAGAGTTTAAAGAACTGTCTGCAGATCAATTGAGGTGGAAGCTTGATCCGGACAAAATTCCGTTTAAAACCACAGATGAGTGCGAAGTCTGTGATGAAATCATCGGCCAGGAAAGGGCGCTCAAAGCTATAAAAACCGGTCTGGACATCAGGAGTCTGGGCTACAACATTTTCATAACCGGCATGGCCGGCACCGGACGCACCACCACCATCAAGAAGCTTTTAGAGAAGATGAAGAAAAAACAAAAGACCCCTGATGACATTCTGTATGTCAATAATTTCATCAATCCTGATGAACCTCGGTTGATCACCCTGCCTGCGGGGAAAGGGAGACGGTTCAGAGATGAGATGCACAATCTGATTGAAATGCTAAAAAAGAACATCCCGGAACTGCTGAAAAGCAAATATTACTCAGAGAAAAAAGATGATATCGTGGAAAGTCAGCAGAAAAAACAGAAAGAAATCTTGAAGAAATTCGAAGATGAGGTGTCCAAAGAAGGATTTACAGTGATTCAGGTCCAGATGGGTCTTTTCTCCAGGCCCGACCTGGTCCCCATGATCGACGGAAAACCGACTCCCTTCAACAAGCTGGAAGCCATGGTGAGAGAAGGTAAATTCTCCAAGGAAAAATTAGAAAAATTGAAGAGCAAGTACGAGGAGTTGACGGACGGGCTGGAAGAGGTGTTCAAACAGATCAAAGAAATCGAAGAGGAAACCAGACGGAAATTAAAAGAATGGGACGAGGAATCTATCACTCCCATCATCAAGGGGGCCATCAGCGGAATCCGGTCAAAATTTGATGATCCTAAAATTTCAGATTACCTGGATGAGGTGGAGAAAAACCTTGTCCAAAATATCGATCTATTCAAAGAACAAAAAAAAGAACAAAGGGAAAGACTTCCCGTTGATCCGTTCGAAGAGTACAAAGTCAATCTGGTGATCGATAACTCTGAAACAGAAGGAGCTCCGGTCATTCTGGAAAACAATCCCAACTACATCAATCTTTTCGGTTCCATCGAGCTCACTCCCACCCGATTAGGAGTGATGGCCACAAATTTCACCAAAATCAAGGGGGGATCTTTCCTTAAAGCCAACGGCGGCTATCTGGTCATCAACGCCCTGGATGCCCTTCTTGAACCAGGAGTGTGGCAGACACTCAAAAGAACTCTGAGAATTCAAACTCTGGAGATTCAAAACTATGCCTCTTTGTTTCTCTTTTCCACCACTCGAATTAAACCTGAGCCTATCCCCTGCAACGTTGACGTGGTGATGATTGGAGAGAGCTACATCTACAGCATCCTATATGCAATGGACCCGGATTTCAAGAAAATCTTTAAAATCAAAGCTGAATTTGACTCGGAGACAGGAAAAGATGAGGAAACGGTTTCCAAATACGCTAGTTTCATCAAGAAAATCATCGACGAGGATCATTTGCTGCCTTTCGATAAGGAAGGAATTGCAACCGTGGTGGAATACGGAACCAGGCTGGCCGGCCGGCAGAGGAAAGTCTCCACCAGGTTTAACATCATATCTGATATCATTCGAGAAGCCAGCTACTGGGCAAAGAAGGAAGACAAAAAAACGGTCACCCGGGAAGACGTGGAAAAGGCAATCGATGAGCGCTTCGAAAGGATCAGCCTGGTGGAGGACAAGATTCAAGAATTGATCGAAGAAGGAACCCTGATGATTGACACGGAAGACAGCCAACTGGGGCAGGTGAACGGACTCTCAGTCTACCTTCTGGGAGGAGAATCAGGAGAATTCGCCTTCGGTAAACCCACCCGGATCACTGCCCGCACTGCTGTGGGGAGAGCCGGGGTGATCAATATCGAAAGAGAAGCCGACCTGAGCGGCCGCACCCATAATAAAGGGGTGCTGATTCTGTCTGGATATCTAAGAGGCAAATACGCCCATAATAAACCTTTCTCTCTCTCTGCCAGCCTGGCCTTCGAGCAGTCTTACTCGGGAGTGGAAGGCGACAGCGCCTCCTCCACAGAAGTCTATGCTATCCTCTCCAGCCTCTCCCACCTCCCCTTAAGACAGGATATTGCTGTCACCGGTTCTGTTAACCAGAGAGGACAGATTCAGGCTATCGGCGGAGTTAACGAAAAAATAGAAGGATTCTACGAGGTATGCAAGGCAAAGGGACTGTCCGGAAAACAAGGGGTCATCATTCCAGCCCAGAATGTCCAGAACCTTATGCTCAGAAGAGAGGTTGCGGAGGCCGTGGCCAAAGGCAAATTCCACATTTATCCGGTCAAAACCATCGATGAAGGAATCGAGATTCTCACCGGCGTCAAAGCAGGCGAATTGAAAGGAGACGGAAATTTCGAAGAGGATACAGTCAACTATCTGGTGGACCAGGAGCTGAGCCGCCTGGCAAAAAGCTGGAAAACCTATGCCGCCCCGGCGGGGGAAAAAGAAGGAGAGAAGGAAAAGGACTAGATCATCAGGGATGCCATTTCCACCCCTGTCCAAATTTATCCCTGCACCAGAAAAACCTGCTTTTTTTATTTCAATCCGGTTTGACTTTTCAGCCTGTCGATCTCCCTCCGGGTGAGATACCGCCACTGTCCTGTGTTGAGTTTACCCAAGGATAAACCGTCAAATTTTATTCTCTTGAGACGGAGAACAGGGTGACCGATGACCCCGAACATCCTCCTGATTTCCCTCTTTTTTCCTTCGTAAATTTCCACCCGAAGAAGCGTATTCTTTCCCCGGATCCCTGCAGGAACCAGTTTTGCTGGAGCAGTCTTCTGGCCGTCCAAATAAATTCCTCTCTCCAGCTCTGCCAGCTCCTCAGAACCAGGCTCGCCTTTGACTTTAACCAGATAAGCCTTTTTTATCTGAAACCGGGGATGAGTCAGCCTGTAAGCCAGTTCGCCGTGGTTGGTTAGAAGCAGCAGGCCTTCGCTGTTATAATCCAGTCTGCCCACAGGGAAAACACGGGTTTTGAGGGGAGGAAGCAAATTTTTAATGGTAGGCCTGGGAAATGGATCTTTCAGAGTGACCAGACAGCCTGCCGGCTTGTTCAACATCATATAGATCAGATCCTCCTGTTTTTTGACCCTTTTTCCATCCACCCTCACCTCATCTTTCTCGAGGTCTATTTTATATCCTAAGACACTCACCATCTCCCCGTTGACCTCTACTCTCCCCTGGGCGATCAGTCTATCTGCTTCCCTGCGTGAGGCCACACCGGCCTGGGCCAGAAACTTGTTCAATCGGATGAGCATGCTTAGTAGTCTCTTCCCAGAAGATGAATATTTCCCACCTTGACTCTCTCCAGTCCAGCCTCCAAAGCCGCCTCTCTGCATTCTTCAGCATGGCCACGGGAGGTGCGGGGAAGGTCTTCAAAATAGAAATGAGGGTGAAAGCCCAGAAGAGAATAAGGGATACGGCGATCCAGGGAAGCTATGAAGGAGGCAATTTTATGAACCTCTTCCCTGTTCACATACCCGGGAACAAGAAGAGTGCTGGCCACCACCAGCGGAGGCTCTTTCCTCTGCAGGAACCGCTTTGCCGCAAGTTCGAAATTCGATTTGGTCTGTTCATTACTCCTCCCGCATAAGGCTGTATTCAACTCCGGATGAAAGGCCTTCAAATCGAATTTAACACAGCCTCCACTTTCTCGGGCAATATCCAGTATTTCTTCCAAAAAACGTCTGTTCATGGTCCCGTTGGTTTCCCAGCAAAATCTCAAAATTTTGTTCCGCCTCTGCGATAGAGCCGCACGGGAAGTGCTGACGGAATGGGGAAGGTGAGGAGTGGGATCTCCCCCAAAATAGCACACACAGGAGGTTTTCTCATCCACAGCTTGAGCCAGCTCATCTGAGGAGCGAGGTTTCTCTCCCTTCATGGGCCGTTTATGCTGCCAGTTCTGACAAAACAGACAGTTGAATGTGCAGCCGTAATAGAAAACAGCCAGGTTCTTGAACCCGTATTCAGGACCCTGGCTGTAAGCATAATCAGGATAGCCGGCACCGGTGCCGCCAGGACATACCCAATCAGCCACACAGTTGGTGGGCAGAGGATCATGATACCAAGAAAAATATCCCTGCTTTGGTGGAGGGAGGAGTCTTTTTCCCTGTGGATTATGTCTTATCCCACAGAATCCTGCTGAATCTTTTCCCGGCCGGCACTGGTTGAAACAATAATGACAGGATAGGCCCTCTTCCTGGTGAGGAGGGGAGGGAGGAAGCTGGAAGGACTCTCTGGATGCCTGGTGGACTTCAAGGATGCGGGCTTCACACCCAGAAAAATCAACCAGGATGCAGTCTCTGCACAGGGCCAGGCCATCGGAAATAAGAGCACTTTCCCTCCCGCACCGGACGCACTTCCCCATGATAGAATTATGTTTTGTCCCGGAGTTGATTGTTCATACCCATGAAAAGACAATGAACCCCGCAAGGATCATGACCTGAAAAATTCCCAGGCTCCAAAACGCCGAAGAACCAGGTGGCAGCGTCTAGAATTGGATCAAAAGTAGATGTTCAACCCTCCGCTGATAGTAAGATCTCCCAGCCCCAGTTCTTGCTCATCGATATCCAGATTGACGTGATGGTACTTGCCTTCTGCCAGAAGAGAAAGCCGACTCCCCAGGTTTAGCTCCAAACCCAATCCTAAATTGTAGCCTCCCTGGGTGTCCTTATCGATCTGGTGAACATCTGCCGTATAATAACCGTAGCCGAAAGTGAGATAAGGATTGATAAGGAAAAAAGGAAAAATCCACTTGAAGTTCAGGCCGATAAAATTGTAATCCACCTCACGTTCTCCCCAGGCAAAAGTCAAAAATTCTTTTGGCTCAAGATTATGGGCAGCCTGGAAATAATTCACCTCAACAGCCACCATCATAAACTTGACTCCTCCCCGCAGTCCGTACAGAAAAGTGGTGTCGGTGTTGAACTCCACGTCTTTAATCTTGGGTTTCTGGGCCGAATACCCCCCCAGCACTCCTAAATACAATCCTCCTTGGGCAAAAGCACCGGAGGCAAACACCAGGGTTAAAACGAATACTGCAGCCCATTTTGCTTTTTCTGGCATGTTTTGACTCCTTAAAATTATTGATGTGTCAAAGCCACCTTTTCTTCACTCAGAATCTGGACCTTCTTCTCTATTATAGTCGGGGCTTGGCAAATATTTCCATGATTTTAAGGTCAAAAAAATTCTGGGCATGAGCAGGCCGCAGGAGAATGGCCGTATCTGCTCCCCTGCCTGTCCCTCCGATGGAAAGGCACGGTTGGCGGGTGGAAATCAATCCCGCATCAGCGGCCATCACGGTAATTTCTACGGCCACTTTTGTTCCTTCCCCGAAAATCCTCAGGGTATAGGCAATGATCTCTTCCAGCTCATATGTTCCCAGTTTCTTTCTGACCGCTCTACCCACTCCTCCCAAAGCATGCTGGCAGGTCAGGAGCCTTGCTCCAGATTGCTTGATCTTTTCTCTTAAATCGGGCTGAAGCTCCTGATAATCCGGCCTAAGAAAACCGGTAGAATGAGTGACCACCACTAAATTTTTGGCCTTGAAAAGTTGAGCCGCCATCACTCCTGTCCTTCCTGAGGAGGAGGCCACCACCACATTTTGCACATCCAGCTCCGCTGCCCGCTGCACTGCAGTCTTTAAAGTCGAACTGGTGTTGGCTGGGCCGGGTTTATCAAAATAAAGGCAGGAGCGCGAAACCTCTGCATGGGGCTGATTTCTATTCTCCATCATATTCCTTTCTCCTTCAATCCTGATTCCTCATTTTGTTTTCTCGGCTAATCCTTGTCAAGAGAAAAAGAGGAGCGTGATTTTAGGAAAGGAAAACTCTTCCTCCCCAATACCGTATCATATATAATGAAAAGTCAATAACACGGGTTTCAAAAAGATATGGCTAAGGTCAATGTCTTAGAGTCGGTTTCCATGGCCTTAAGTTCCTTATGGGCCAATAAGCTCCGCACTCTTCTGACCCTTCTGGGCATCATCATCGGGGTACTCACCATCATAGCTGTTGTTTCCATCATCCAGGGGCTTAACAACTATGTGGACACCAAACTGGCTTTTTACGGTGCCAATGACTTTTCGGTCACCAAATTTTCTATAGCTGTCAGGTCACTCAAGGAACTCCGTGAACAGATGAAGAGAAAAGACCTGACTCTTGAAGATGTGGAGATCATCCGCAGCCAGTGCCAATCCTGTGAACTGGTGGGAGCTTCCGCGCGATCCAGCAGGACCGTGAAGTTCAGGAATCAATATCTCAAGGACGTCACCATCAGTGGAGTCACCCACCTGGATCATATGATCGGTTCTGTGGAGGAACTGGAAAGAGGAAGGCACATTCAGAGAGAAGACGAGTATCGCTCCCGGAATGTGTGTATCATCGGAGCAGATGTGGTGGAACATCTGTTTCCTCATCTGGATCCTCTGGGAAAATGGATTAAGATCGGATCTCACAATTTCCGGGTGATCGGAATAGGACAAAAGAAAGGAAAGCTCTTGGGCATGAGCCAGGACAATTATGTCCGCATACCCATAAGCACTTTTAATAAAATATACGGGTCAAGACGGAGCATCAGGATCAATATTCACACCTCCTCGCAACAACAAATGCAGAGAGCTCAAGATGAAGTGAGAACCATTCTCCGTTCCCGCCGGCATCTCTCTTATGGGAACCCAGATGATTTCTCTTTCCGGAGTTCAGAAACCTTTATCCAGCTCTACAAATCTGCCACCACCAGCATCTATTTTGCTATGATCGCCGTCTCATCCATAGCTCTTTTGGTGGGAGGAATCGTGGTCATGAACATCATGCTGGTTTCGGTGACAGAAAGAACCAAAGAGATAGGAATCCGCATGGCGGTGGGAGCCCGCCGTCGGGATATTCTCTTCCAATTTCTGATAGAGTCAGCGACCATCTCCGGCACCGGAGGACTTATAGGGATCCTCCTGGGGTTTATCATTGCCAAGATCGTCACCGCTGCCACCTCTGTGCCTTCCAGCATTGAATTTGTCTCTATCGTTCTGGCAATTCTTGTCTCCACCTCTGTGGGTCTGTTTTTCGGTCTTTATCCAGCCAGTAAAGCCGCCAGGCTCGATCCCGTTGAATCGATAAGAGCGGAACAATGAGATTAGGGATCTTGAAAGAAATTTTCAGCATGGCCTTAGATTCCATCAAGACCCATAAACTGCGCTCCTTTCTCACTCTTCTGGGAATCTTGATCGGAGTCATGACCGTGATCGGGATGGTGTCCATCATCCAAGGCCTCAACCGCTCCTTTCTCAGTGAACTGGAATCTGTGGGTTCGGACTTGATCCTTGTCGAAAAATACCAGCCCGGCATCCATGTGGGGCGGATGTCTGAGGAACAAAGGAAAAGGGAAGATCTCACTTTTGAGGATGCCCTGGCCGTTGAGGAAGAATGCTCCCTGGTAAAGGCAGTGGCTGTAAACCTGGTAGTGGATGTGTTTGAGAGCATCCCCATCAAATATCAAAACACCAAAAGCCAGGATGCTGTGATCATAGGCATGAACGAGAAATTCCCTCAGGTCCTCTCTGTCTACCTTCCAGAAAAGGGAAGATTCATCACAGAGTCTGATGTCATCCACCGGACCAGGGTCTGTGTTCTGGGTTATGAAATCAGGGAGACTCTCTTCCCTCACACTCATCCCTTGGGCAAAGAAATAAGAATCGGACCGGAAAAATTCACGGTGGTAGGAGTTCTTAAACAAAGAGGAAGCATATTTGGGCAGAGCCAGGACAATTTCGTGGGCATTCCCATCACCACTCTCATGAAACATTTTCCCTATGACCTCTCCAACCTGGAGATGGTGGCCACTCCAAAAAAACATGGCTATCTTACCGAGACCATGGAACAGATCATAACTGTCCTGCGCAGAAGAAGAAAAGTGGGATTTGGACAGCCCAACGATTTTGCCATCTACACCCAAGAGACCATCCTCGATTTGTACAACCAACTCACCGGTGCAGCTTACCTGGTGATGGTGGTTATTGCGTCCATCGGCCTCCTGGTAGGAGGAATAGGAGTGATGAACATCATGCTGGTCTCTGTTAAAGAGAGAACAAGAGAAATCGGAATCCGCAAAGCCATCGGCGCCCGGCCTTCAGATATCCTGAAGCAGTTTTTGATAGAAGCCATTTTCCTGACCGGCACCGGGGGAATCCTGGGCATCATGGCCGGCTTTTCCATAGCATTCCTGGTCAAAGCCGCCACTCCCCTGCCCGCTTCTGTGACCCTGTGGTCTGTCTTTTTGGGGCTGCTTGTCTCCGTATCTGTGGGTGTGTTCTTTGGCATCTTCCCTGCACGGAAGGCAGCCAAGCTGGACCCCATCATCTCTCTCAGATACGAATAAAAAGAACCTTCTTCTCCTCAGCTTAATTTTCTCTCGGCCCACTCATAGGCCTTATCCAGGGCTGAAGAAAGATTCTCTGCCCGATCTCCTGCAATCTCCACCAAGGAAGGACTGCCCCCGCCCTTTCCTTTGACCAGGGAACAAAGCTCCGGTACCAATTCTCTTAGATCCATTCCCATGCTTTCTGAGCGAGCCAGTATCAGCTCGATCCTTTCTTCGCTTCGCACGCCGTAGAGAACCACAAAATCGCCCTTTTTTATGATGCTTAACGCTAAAAACCTCACCTGGTCACGGCTCCTATCTGTAAAAACCTGTTTTATAATTTTCCGTTCAGCTTTTTGAACAGCATCCCGGGCTTCATTCTGAATGAGCTTCTTTCTCATCTTATTGGCCTTTTTCTTCTGGGACTTCAACTCAGAAAGGAGCTTTTCCACCGAATCAATGACTTCCCGCTCATGTACGGTAAACCTGTTGGAAAGCTGGTGAAGAGTTCTGTGTTTCCAGGTGTAATCTTCCAGAGCCCTCTTCCCGCAGACAAATTCAAACCGGATATTTCCTCTGATCTTCTCCTGTGCCAGTATTTTAATCAAACCCACCTCCCCTGTCCTCCGGGGATGAGTCCCGCCGCATGCGGTATAATCATAGCCCGAGATTTCCACCACCCGGATAATTCCCTTCTTCTGGGGCGGCTTTCTCAGTGGAATTTCTTTGATTTTTTCCTCGGGAACAAAATAAGATTTTATTTCCCGATCCTCGAACACGATCTCATTGGCCCGTCTCTCCACTTTTTCCACATCCTGGTCCTTGATCCTGCGCAAATCTATCTCCACCGTAGAGGAGGTCTCCCCCAGATGAAAAGAAAGTGTCTTTGCCTGGTGTAACTTATGGAAACTCTGGGAAAGAATATGTTGACCACAATGCTGCTGCATATGATCAAACCGCCTCTGCCAGTCAATCCTTCCCTTCACCTTATTTGAGGAGATATCGCTGCTGAGGAGATGGAGGAGGCGGCCGTTATCTTCTTGGACCTGCAGGACTTCCACACCGTCGATCTGTCCCCTGTCATCGGGCTGGCCTCCTGATCGGGGATAAAAACAGGTTTGATCAAGAACAAGGGCCGGCTTCTGTTCATAAATCAATTTCTCTATCACCCGCGCCTCAAATTCAAGGCGGTAAGGATCTTCCAGATAAATTCTCTTTGTCTTCTTTTCCATCGCTTCCTCCTCCAGTCAATGGGTAAATGCTATTCCCCATCTGTGTTGTAGAGACTCCGCCTGGATGAAGAGTCCGCAATCCCTGATCCCGGAAGGCCGTAAAGCCTCATATATCTCAGCCGTGAATCATGGAATAAAAATTATTTAATGAAAAAGATTGAAAGTCAAACCAGACTCAGATTTGCATTCGAACTTAGCCCTTCTGCCGTTGATTTTTCATTCTTTTATCAGATCCAGCTCTTGTTTTGGGTTCGTAAAGGCAAAAGGACAGGAGTTCCCATTTTATACTTAAATTGACTTGCTTGCTGGTTGCTTCTGCTTGGGCCCGTTGCTTGCTGTTGGTGGGCTTGCTGCTGGCTGCTGGGCTTGCTGCGGTCGGGCTTGCTGCGGTCGGGCCCGGGGAATTATAATATTAACAATTAGTTAAAGGTA
>JBKHJA010000108.1:0-8023 GCA_046538375.1 Candidatus Aminicenantota bacterium | reverse complement strand
TCATGGTTTGTATTTGTTCCATATTTTTATAGAATAATAAACAAGCTTCCTATGAAACTGAATCCTTTTTATCCGACATCATGAAAAAACTGGCCGGCTTCTTCCTATTTCTTATTCTGGTTTCACTGTGGCAGTGCGGGGGCACAGAAAAAGGATTGACCTTCTGGATCGGCGGAACCCCGGAAGAAGCCAATTACTGGGAAAACTTAATCCAGGAATTTGAAGACCAGACAGGACTTCAAGTCCGATTAGTCCGCCAGCCCGCTGATTCCAGCCAGAGAAGGCAGGGACTGGTCATTTCCCTGGAATCCCTTCAGCCTGATCCCGATGTTTTCCTGATGGATGTCATCTGGGTGGGACAATTTGTCCATTCAGGATGGCTGGAGCCTCTGGATGACCTCATCCAAAAGGACAGATTCCCTGTAGACCTGTTTTTTCCTCGAATTTTGTCCCTGGTGGACAGATATCATCACCGATTGTTCGCTCTTCCTGTGTATGTGGACAGCGGGGTGCTCTATTTTCGCAGCGATCTTCTGGAAAAGTACGGTTACTCTGGACCTCCTGAAACATGGTCTGAACTGGTGGATATTTCTCTCCGGATACAGGAGGCAGAAAGGAGAGAAAATCCTCGTTTTTCTGGCTTTGTCTGGCAGGGGGCCCAGTATGAAGGACTGGTGTGCACTTTCCTGGAATTCGCCTGTTCAGCCGGGGGAGGAATATGGATGGAAGACAGCATTCAGCTTGACCATCCCCGCAATGTCAGAGCTCTCCGGTTCATGCAAAATCTGATCCATGGTTATCAGATCTCACCGGCCAACACCTATACGGAAATGAAGGAAGAAGAAGTCAGGCGCGCCTTTCAAAAGGGAAATGCCCTCTTTGAGAGGAACTGGCCTTATGCCTGGAAACTTCACCAGAGAAAGGACTCTCCGGTCAAAGGAAAGGTGAAATTGGCAGCTCTGCCCAGTTTTAAACAAGGCCAAACTTCCTCCACCCTGGGGGGCTGGCATGTGGGTATTTCTCGATATTCCGATGTAAAGGAGAGAGCCTGGGAACTGGTCCGCTTTATCACTTCTTACTCCACCCAAAAAAACCTGGCCCTCAATCTGGGCTGGAACCCGGGGAGGAAGGATATCTATGCGGACAGGGAAATACTGAAGGAACTGCCTCATTTCCACAAACTGAGGGACGTGTTCAACCAGGCTGTGGCCAGGCCCAACCTGCCTTATTATAACCAGGTCTCCGCCGTCATTCAGATATATGTCAACAAGTGTTTGGCCGGCAAGATAAAACCCGCTGAAGCCCTGGAGCAGATGCAGAAGCAAACAGAAAAGATCACGGCGCTCTATGAAGAATAAAAACACCTATACCCGAAAAGAAGTGCGGCAGGCTTATATCTTCAGCCTGCCCATGATCCTGTTTGCTCTTGTTTTTATCCTGGTCCCTGTGTTGGGCACCCTCATAACCAGTCTTTTCCGGGATGTGTCCTTCCTCTCTGATAAGTTCCTGGGCCTGGACAATTATTTCAGGCTGGTGACCGATGTTCATTTCTGGCAGTCAGTGAGGTTTACCATGCTTTTCGTGGTTGTTTCTGTGGGCCTGGAGCTTGTCTTGGGGATGATATTCGCCCTCACCCTGAACCAAATCCTTCCAGGCAGGGGGCTGCTGCGAGCAGCCATTCTCATCCCCTGGGCCATTCCCATCGCCATATCTGCCAGGGTGTGGGAACTCATCTACAATTATGATTACGGCCTGATCAATTTTCTGGCCCTGGAGCTGGGATTGGCCCAGGAACCCATCAACTGGCTGGGATCACCGCTGGGAGCTTTCATCTCTCTGATCATCAGTGACCTCTGGAAAACCACCCCTTTCATGACCATTATTCTTCTGGCAGGATTATCCACCATTCCAGAAGACCTTTACAAACAGGCCATGGTGGACGGCACCCATTTTATCCAGCGCTTTTTCCACATCACTCTCCCCCTGCTGAGACCGGTTCTGGTGGTGGCCCTTCTTTTCCGGACCATCGATGCTATCCGGATATTCGATCTGGTCTATGTTCTAACCGGCGGCGGCCCGGGAGGAAGCACCACCTCACTTTCCCTGTATGCGTACAATTATTACCTCACCGGTGACTTTGGTTACGGGGCATCAATCTCAGTGGTGGTCTTCCTGCTGGCTTCTGGGCTGGCTGTCCTTTATATCCATCTGGGCAGGTTTAAGGAAGCGGTAAAATGAGCGAAAGGAGGTGGAAATCTCTTCTTAAATATTTGGGGGCCTGCTTTCTCCTGATCTTCTGTCTCCTGCCTTTCTTTTGGATGGTGGTTGTTTCTTTCAGCAGAAATCCCGATTTTCTATCTCTCCATACTCCTTTTGTGTTTACCCTTCAGAATTATGTGGAAATTTTGACCAGAAAATCGGTTCACCTTCTCCACTATTTGAAAAACAGCCTTATCATTTCGGCCCTTTCAGCCCTGGTGGCCACTTTCTTTGCCAGTCTGGCTGCCTATGCCATCACCCGGCTTCATTTTCCAGGCAGAGTCATTATACCTGTTTTCATGCTGGCCTTCTCCATGTTTCCTCAAATCAGCATGGTGGGGTACCTGTTTAAATTGATGACTCCCCTCCACTGGATCAATACCTATCAGGCTCTGATCTTTCCTTATATCACCATAGGCTTACCCCTTGCCCTGTGGATCATGCTCAGTTATTTTTCTCAACTTTCTACTGATTTGGACAACGCCGCCCTGGTGGATGGGGCAACCCGTTTTCAGGTTCTGCGAAAAATCATCTTCCCGGTTGCTCTTCCGGGTGCTCTCTCCACCCTGCTCCTGATTTTCATCTATTCCTTCAATGAATTTTTGTTTGCATTGATGCTGACCATTGATTATAATGCCCGAACCGTTCCGGTGGGTATTTCCCTGTTTGAGGGACTGCACGGACAGGTTCCCTGGGGACATATCATGGCCAGTGCCGTCATAGCCACCATTCCTGTTGTGGTCCTGGCAGCCATCTTCCAAAGGCACATCATCCAGGGACTGACTCGAGGAGCCATCAAAGGATGAAAGGAATCAACATCCAAAATCTGGGGAAAGACTTTTATTCGCTGAAAAGGGGGAAAATTCAAGCTCTCAAACAGATCCACCTCCGCATAGAGCCAGGAGAATTCTTTGTCCTTCTGGGGCCCAGCGGCTGCGGGAAATCCACCCTGCTCAATATCATCGCCGGCATCGAAAAACCCAGTGCCGGTGAAATTTGGATCGGAGACCGGTTGGTGTCATCTGCTCCTCAACGAAGATATCTCACTCCCCGGGAAAGGGACGTGGCCATGGTTTTCCAGAGCTACGCTCTCTACCCCCATATGAATGTATTTGACAACATGGCTTTTCCCCTCAAGATATCCAAACTCAGCAGGAGGGAAATTGAGAAAAAAGTAAAAAATACGGCTGATATCCTGGAAATATCTCATCTTCTGGAAGCCAAGCCGGGGGAACTGAGCGGTGGTCAGCGGCAGAGAGTGGCCCTGGGACGGGCCATAGTGCGCAAGCCCAATGTGCTTCTTCTGGATGAACCTCTGTCCAACCTGGATGCCCTGCTGCGGATCAGCATGCGCAGCGAACTGAAACAGATCCAGAGAAAAATCAAGGTGACCACGGTCTATGTCACCCATGACCAGACAGAGGCCCTGTCTTTGGGCGACCGTATCGGGGTGCTGAAGCAGGGTGAAATCCTTCAGGAGGGAACTCCGGATGAAATCTATCATGACCCCATGAACATGTTTGTGGCCAAATTTGTGGGCACCCCGCCCATGAACCTGATGGAAGGGGATATCCTGGACACGGCCCAGAAGAAATTGGAAAAGGCTTCTCAATTAGACAGGAAAAAAATAATCCTGGGGCTGCGTCCCGAACACATCCGGGTCACCGCTGAAAAAGAGGGATTTTTTCAGGGAGAGCTCAGCCTCATCGGTTCTCTGGGGCATGAGAATATCCTGTACATTAAAGTGGGATCCCACCAAATTCTGGCCAAAGCACCTGAGGATATTTCTTACCAGGAAGGAGACAGGGTGGCCCTGGATTTCGATGAGAAAAATCTTTTTGTGTTTAACAGGGAAGATGAAAAACGGATGAAGGTTGATGCTTTAATATCAGAGCCGCATTCTGGTTCATTTTAAATTTGGATTCATGTTTGAAGACAGGAAAGATGCCGGAAAAAAACTGGCCCTGGCTCTTAAGAAATACAGAAATAAAGGCGTTCTGGTGCTGGCTATTCCAAGGGGAGGAGTGGAAGTGGGCTATCAGGTGGCCCGCTATCTGAGGGCTGACTTGTCTCTTCTGATATGCCGAAAGCTTCCCTATCCTGATAATCCTGAGGCTGGTTTCGGAGCCGTTGCCGAAGACGGCAGCACATATATAATCCAGGAGGCAGCCAGATGGCTTCCCCAGCAGGAAATCCAGAGAATAATAGACAACCAGATTGAGGAAATCCAGAGGAGAATCGAGGTGTTGAGAGAGGGAAAGCCCCTGCCTGAAATCTCCGGAAGAACTGCCGTGTTGATAGATGACGGCCTGGCCATGGGCTCCACCATGAGATCGGCCATAATGCTCTGCAGAAAGAAAGGAGCCCACAAAATCGTGGTGGCTGTTCCTGTTTCGTCCACAAGAGTGATAAAGGAAATAGATGAGATGGTGGATGAAACAGTTGTCCTGGAAACGCCTGTCTTTTTTCGGGCGGTGGCTCAGGTCTACCGTAACTGGTATGATGTCTCTGATGGGGAAGTGCTTGCCATCATGAGAGATTGGGAAAAAACAAATATCGAAAAGAAAACGAATCAGTCCGAGGGGGATATGTGATGTTTTTTGAGAAGGGTATAAAGGCGGGACCGGGAAAGCCAAAGCCGGTGATGATGATCACTTCCGGGGAAGAATCTGTCTCTTTAGCCATTAAATCAGGTAAAATATCCAGTCCGGTGCACTGTGTCCCAGCTTTTTCACCACGTTGGCTATAGAATTACAGACCAAACGATCATCATCGATGATCAGGACTTCAGCCATTTCTTTTTATCCTCATAATTTTATTCCTTTCTTTCCAGGACCAGAAGAATGGGGTAAGCATTTCAATTTCGGCGACGGAAAGGTGAGGTGATAGAGTGTTTATTTGAATTTGGATACGGCACTCTCCACAGCTTTTCTCAAATCAGAGAGAGCGTTTTCCATTCCTGCTTTCAAATCTTTTTGGGCTTCTGCACCGGCCTCCTTGTACTTCTGCAGTTTGCTTCTGACTGCTTCCCGTTTTGCCTCCAGGTCTTCAATGCCTTTGTAGTATTCGATCTTAGCCTGCGCCTTGGCCATCTCGGCCTTGGCTTTGAGCTCCTCGATCTTGGCATTCAGTTTTTTGAATTGAGCCTCTGTTTTTTCCCGATAGGCTTCTTTCTCTTCCATTTTTTCTCTCCTTTCTATGGTTTTAAAAATAATTTTTCATGCTGGCTTGGCTATTCTTCCAGGTCCACCTTGAGTGACAAAAGTCTCATCAGGTCTTTGAGTGCAATCACCCCTACCAATTTGCTGTCTTCCACCACCATCAGCCGGCTGGCATTGTTCTTTTTCATGACGGAGAGAGCCTTCATGGCATCCTCATCAGGGGGGACTGTATTCTTTTCTGAACATTTCTGGGCCAGCTCTCCAACAGTATGTCTGCTCCTTTCTTCTTTTGGAATATCCTTAACCTGATTGATGGTGACACAGCCGTTAAGCTTTCCTCCCTCCACCACCGGAAACATTTTGTAATGGTGCTTGTAGATATAGTCTTCCACCAGATCCTCTACGGAAAGAGAAGGAGGCACGGTCACCGGATCGGAGACCATAAATTTACGCACCTTTTCTCCTTCCAGCGACCTGCGGATGATGAGCTGTTGATAGGACATCCGGGAGGCATTTCTCATGAACATCCCGATCAAGAACAGCCAAATGCCGCCGATGAAATTGCCCATAACCACATCGATAACTCCCAGAACAATCAGGGCAACGCCAAAGCCTGAACCGATTCTGGATGAAATGAGGGTGGCCCACCTCAGGTTGTCCTTCCATCCCCAGAGCACAGAGCGGAGAACCCGGCCGCCGTCAAGAGGAAAAGCGGGCATAAGATTAAACCCCGCCAGAATGAGGTTTATCAAAGCCAGATAGTTGAAAACACCCACCACCGGAGTGGACCAACCCATCCCATCTCCTAAAAAGCGTATTCCAAATAAGGCCAATCCAAGGACAATGCTGGAGATGGGCCCGGCCACAGCCATGAAGAACTCTGCTTTGGGGCTGGGAGGTTCCTCTGTCATCTCGGCCACACCTCCGAAAATGAACAGGGTAATCCCATGCATGGGAAGGCCGAATCTTCTGGCCACCAGAGAATGAGAGAGCTCATGAAAAACAATGGCAAAAAACAAGCCCAAGGCCCCTCCTATGCCCATCAGCCAGTAGGTGGATGTCTTTAATCCTTCATAATAATGAGGAAAAAGGCCGGTAGCCAGCGTCCAGGTGATAAGGACCCCCAGGATCAGCCAGCTGAGGTCGATCCGTACCGAAAATCCAAAGATCTTAAAAAGATTGATTCTTTTTCCAAACATCCTTTGCCTCCTGGTTTATCTATGTGTATGGATCATTTTCATTCTAAATCAACTTTTTATTCTTTTTCACTATTTTTTTGTTATGAAGATTTTTTTTAGGATTTATAATCACCATTCGTTTTCTGGATCAAATGATGTTTTAAGATCACAGAAGATGGAATTCTTCGTTATTCACCACCCGGAAAAGGTTCCGCACCCGGTGATAATTCAACTGTTTGAGCATCTTCCTCACCACATCTTTTTTTATGGCCATGATTTCTTTTCTGTTTTTCTTGTCGATATTGACCTGTGCTCCGGCAATCATATCATGTCCCCCCGCTGTTCCGTAGCTGGGAATGATTTTCTTTATCATCCGGGAAGCATTGGCCCGGGTATTTTTGGTCCGCAGGGAGATATAAAGCAAATCATCATAAGACCCCAGGCAAATCGACCAGGTCATTTTTCTTATCCTCAACAGGAAATCCGCCATTTCGGCCACAAAATCAGGATACGGCAGCTGATCCAAAATAACCCCTGTTAAATTTTTGTAATAAAAGGTGTTGAGCAGCACCCGGAACATATTGGAAACAAATTCTTTGGATATGGATGGATATTGAATCCTGGACAACTGGCTGAAACTCAGTTGAGAGAGAAGTTCCAGGTAGGCCTTTTTGTCAGCCCTGTCTCCCTCTCTTCCCAAATTCTGGGTTTCGCTGAATACAGCATGAAACAGGGCTGTGGCTATGTTTCTGGGAATAGACATATCCAGGGAATTGAAATACTCATAGATGATGGTTGAGCAGGCTCCGTAATCAGGCCGGACATCATGGAAAGGCAGTTGGGATGTTTTTTTCTGCAGCGGATGATGGTCGATAGCGGCTGCAGGTGAAATCTTTTCTGGAAGGGTGACATTTCCTGTATAAGGCTGGCAGTCCACCAGCACATACTGGCGGCCCTTGGGGGAAGAAATGCTTTTGGTTTTGAACAGGGATATCCTCAGGATTCTTATCATGGCCTGGTTCTCTGCTCTCCCCACCAATCCATCATAGTATATCCTCACCCGCTTGTAGCCCTTTTTTTTCAAAAGAAACCTGAGCCCCATGGCTGAAGCCAGCGAATCTGGATCGGGGTTGTTATGGACGATGATGGAAGTGGGCCTGTTTTTTTTGAGAATATGTAATAATTTTTCCATGAGTTATCATTTAATCACAGCTTTTTCAAAAAGGAAACCCGAAAGGTAAACATTTCACTTTCCATGATAGAGGGTGAGGGATGGGGGGTCGTCACCCCCATCCCTCACCTTCTTAAATATTTAAGTAACTTCCATAGATCTATAAATGTTCTAATCTTACCTGGATTATTCATGAATAATCCAGGCGTACCTGCATTATACAAAGGGACACGTTACCGGAAATTCGGGACATG
>JBKHJA010000016.1:0-34031 GCA_046538375.1 Candidatus Aminicenantota bacterium | reverse complement strand
GGGGACATGACCCAATTTTCTGAAATTGGGATGGTGTCCCTAATTTCCCATAATTTATGAATAATCCAGGTAAGCCTGGATTATTCACATAGGTTTTTGATTTCCATGGAAAAGGAAATCAGGGACACGATACCGAATTCAGGAGAATTCGATTCATGTCCCGATTTCCCCTTAAATTCATGACTTCTTCTGGGAAAACCTTCAATTTATGAATAATGCAGGTTAAGAGGATTCCTTGAGGCGTCCGTAGAGAAAGCAAGCTTCTTAAACTTTGTCATTCTATTTCATCTTAAATCGGCTTTTTTTATCCTCTGAGCGAGCCGGTCTTTCCGCATTGACTTGGTTACAAGACACTTGCAGTGGAGAACCACAGCTTGGTATCCTGTGCCTCGTATCTACGGCAACTTCGACTGGTGAATAATCCAGGTCAGTGTTTATGGTAGAAATATTTATTGGTTTCAGCGGCGATAACCGAGCTCAATCCGATTAGGCCGACCAGGTTGGGGAAAGCCATGAGTCCGTTCATCAAGTCGGCCACAGTCCACACTGTCTCCAGCTTGAGAAGTGTTCCCACCGCCACAAAAATCACAAAAAGGACCCGGTATATTTTCACCGCCCGTTCTTTGAACAGGTATTCGATAGACTTTTCTCCGTAGTAGCACCAGCCCAGGATGGTGGAATAGGCAAAGAAGATAAGCCCCAGAGTGACTATGAACTGCCCCCATCCTCCGGGAAGAGAGCGATCGAAAGCCAGGGCTGTGAGTTCGGCGCCGGTGCGGCCAGAATTCCACAGGCCGCTGAGGATAAGCACCAGACCCGTCATGGTGCAGACCACCAGAGTGTCGATAAAAGTTTGGGTCATGGAAACCAGGGCCTGTTTCACCGGATTGGGCGTTCTGGCAGCAGCCGCCGCTATGGGCGCTGAACCCAGGCCTGATTCGTTGGAGAAGATTCCTCTGGCTACACCCATCCTCACAGTCTGCATCACCGTGGCTCCCAGAAATCCCCCGGCAGCAGCGGTGGGAGTAAAGGCAGATTTTATGATAAGGGCAAAGATTTTGGGGACCACAGAGATTTTTAAAGCCAGTATGAGTAAAGCACCGCCAAAATAGATGACGATCATGAAAGGCACCAGGTACTGGGTAACCCTGGCTATGCTTTTGATCCCTCCCAGGGTGACCATGGCGGTGAACACGGCCAGCACTATTCCCGTGGTCCAGTGTGGAACTCCGAAAGAGGTGTTGACCGCATCAGCCACAGAATTGGATTGAACCATGTTTCCTATGCCGAAGGCAGCTGCAGAAGCGAAGACAGCGAACATAACACCCAGCCATTTCCACCGCAGTCCTTTGGAGATGTAATACATGGGACCGCCGCTCATGGTTCCAAACTTATCCACCTCACGGTATTTTATGGCCAGCACAGCTTCAGAATATTTGGTGGCCATGCCAAAAAGACCGGTGATCCACATCCAGAACAGGGCCCCCGGCCCGCCAGCGGCAATGGCTGTGGCCACTCCAGCAATGTTACCCGTTCCTACTGTGGCTGCCAGGGCTGTCATCAGGGCCTGGAAATGGGAGATGTCTCCTTCTTCTTCCTGGTCTTCCTTCCTTTTTAACAGGGCAAGCTTAAGAGAGTACACCAGCCCTCTCAGTTGAAGGCCTCTTAACCTGAGAGTGAGAAAAATCCCTGTTCCCAAAAGCAGAATAATAAGGGGGAAACCCCAGATAAAATCCCTTAAGCTGGTTATGATTTCTGTGAATTGAGATTCCATGGTTTTTGGTATCCTAAAAAATTTTCCCTATTATAACAGCGGAAAATAGACAGGTCTATAAACTTTTTGGGATGTAAGCATCCTTATTTTCGTGATAGGGGTGAGGGATGGGGGGTCGTCAGCACGCTTATTTTCCCCCCTCCCTAACCATTTTAATCATTATTTATACTCATCACGGTATTGGAAACGCTTCCTTTGGGATTTCAAAACTGTGAATAATAAAAGGGGCCAGGAGTGGTTATCCGAAGAAATTGATCCCCAGGGCCTTGATTTTTTGGTGAAGATCCTGTTGTTCGATGTTCAGCACAGAAGAAGCCTTGGTAAGGTCCCAGTTGCTCTTTATCAGAACTTGATGGATGTATTCTCTCTCGAAATATTCTTTTGCCTGTTTTAAAGATTGGCCTTCATCGGCCTCGGCGATATACTGGAATTCTCTTGGCTCAACCAGCAGGGACAGGTGAGAGGATTGTATTTCTTCCTCCTCCACCATGATCACAAATCTTTCGATGACATTGATCAGTTCACTCACATTTCCGGGCCAGGAATAGTTGAGGAAGGCCTGAGTGGCCTCCTGGCTCATTGTTTTTGGCTTTTTGCCGTACTCATCGGAAAAGTAGGCCAGGAAATGTTCTATCAACAGAGGAATATCTTCTTTTCTTTCTCTGAGAGGAGGAACCACCATGGGGATAACATTGAGCTTGAAAAATAAATCCTCTCTAAACTGGTTTTTGCTGATGAGCTCTCTCAGGTTTTTGTTGGTGGCGGCGATAATCCTGGTGTTGATGGAGACAGAGTCCGAGGAGCCCAGGGGCTCATATTTTTGTTCTTCCATCACCCTCACCAGCTTGGCCTGAGTCTTGATACTCATATCTCCGATTTCATCCAGAAAAAGAGTTCCGCCATCTGCAAGCAGGAGTTTGCCCTTTTTATTTTTTTCGGAAAAAGGGGAGTTTTCTTGGGTGTATCCGAACAGCTCATTTTCGATCAGGTCTTCAGGGATGGCCGCCGAATTTATCTGCACAAATTTTTTGTTGCTCCTGTGGCTTTGTTGATGGATCAGGCGGGCAATCAGTTCTTTTCCGGTGCCGTTCTCTCCATAAATGAGGACCCGTCCATCGGTGGGAGCAGCTTTTTCTATCTTTTCTTTAAGCTGCTGGATGAAGGGGCTCTTTCCCAGGAGGAGATATTTTATCTTGACTTTTTCCTTAAGCTGGAGGTTTTCTTCTTCCAGCCTTTTTTGTTTCAAGGCATTCTTTACAGTCAACACCACTTTTTCCAGAGAAAGCGGCTTTTCTAAGAAGTCATAGGCACCGAGCTTGGTGGCTTTCACCGCTGTTTCTACAGATCCGTGCCCGGTGATCATCACCACCTGGGTGCTCTCTTCTGTGGTTTTGATCTGTTTCAGGACATCGATGCCGCTCATGTGTGGAAGCCAGATGTCCAGGAGGATGAGATCGATATTTTCTCTTCTCAACAGCTGAAGGCCTTTCTCTCCTGTATCGGTGGCTTTCACGCTGAAACCCTCATCCTCCAGAATACCCCTTAAAGATGTGCGGATGCCTTTTTCGTCGTCGATGATGAGAATTTTATCATTCATCATGATGGTATGTGGAGAATAAATTTTGCTCCGTGAGGTTTATTGTTTTCAATATCGATGGTGCCGCTGTGTTCGCTGATGACCTGGTTGACGATGGCTAAACCCAAGCCAGTGCCTTTCTTCTTGGTGGAAAAATAAGGGAGGAAAAGTCTATCACTTTCCTTCTCAGAAATTCCAGGACCGGTGTCGGAAATTTCTATCCTCACCTTTTGGGCTTCCTTATGGAAAGAGGTGAGGATTTTGATCTTTCCCTTTTTGTCCATTGCCTCAACAGCATTGTCAAGAATATTGATGATAACCCTTTTCATCTGTTCTGGATCGATTTGAATGGGAGAGGGGACATCAGGGGAAAGGGAGACATCGAATTCCACTTCAGTGAATATCCCCTGGAAAAGGGAAACGGTCTGCCTCAGCAGCTCATGGATATCTGCTGATTGAAGCTGGATGCTGGGCATTCGGGCGAAGTTGGAGAATTCATCCACCAGGGACTTTATGGTTCTTGCTTCTTCAACGATGGTATTGGCACCTTCTTGGATGATGACATCATATTTTTCTTCTTTTTTCTTAAGATTTTTGATGATTCTTTCTGCAGAGAGCTGTATGGGAGTCAACGGATTTTTGATCTCGTGAGCCACTCTCTGAGCCACTTCTTTCCAGGCTGCAATTTTTTGAGCCTTGAGGAGTTGAGTTAAATTGTCCAGGACCACGATCATACCCGAAAACTTATTGTCTGTTTGTTTCATGGGAGAGAGGGTTAAAGCAAAGGTGGAATTTTGATTGTCGATGTTGATGGTGATTTCCTTATCCGAGAGTTTGTGTTTCTTCATAAGGCCCCGCCGAATATATCCCTCTATATCTTTGTATTTCAACTGAGAGAAGACTTCTTTATAGCTTTTTCCTACCAGATTTTTCTCTTTCAAGCCCAGCATCTCCCGGGCAGATGGATTGATGGTGGATATAACTCCTTGGGCATCGAGAGTGATGACGCCGGTGGTGACATTGTTGAGGATGGTCTCGATGTACTGTTTGCGGGCTTCCAGTTCAGAGGTTTTTTGAGCAATGTTGTGTTGACTCTCTTTCAAGTCAGATATCATCTGGTTGAAAGAATCGATCAGGATTCCCAGTTCATCGGAAGCCGGATCCTCCACTCTGACATCCATATTTCCTTTGGAAACTTCTTTGGTGGCCTGGGCTAATTTTCCGATGGGCACGGTGATGCTTTTGGCCAGGTGAAAACCGATCCAGCTGGCTGCAAATATGATAAGCAGGGTGATGAAGATCAAAGTGAGAAGATAAAAAGTTTTTACCGGGTTTTTTTGTATTTTCAATTGGTGATATCTCTGGACGTAGGAACTGATATTGTTGATTCTCAGGGCATAACTTTGGGGAAGGAATTTTCCGGCCACCACCAGCACACTGCCCATCTCAGGAATCTGGAATGAGACTCCCCGGCGGACCATCTCTCCGTTTCCCATAGGCTCGATGCTGCTGAATATTTCACCCAGATGCGCTCTTTTGACGATGTTGGTGGTCAGATCACGGTAATCCTCGAGAGGAAGGCTGGAGTTGAGATAGGTAAACACTTCCTCATCTTCCAGATAGATTCCGATCTCATCCAGCTTGTATTCGGTAAGCTTCTCTCTGATGAATTCCATCAGCGGGAGCCGCCGATCAGGATGGATAAGATTTTGTCTTTTGATGGCTCTGCTCAGTTGTTGGGCATAGTGAAAGGTGATCTCTTCGCTGTTCAAATAAAAACCGTCGGCCAGACTCTTGGTGTCATTCAAAATTTTATCTATGGGAGTCTTGAACCAGTTTTCAATATTCCGGCTGATCAAATCGGAGGCGAAAAAGAAAAGGAGAAGGGTAGGGATGAGAGAGAGGGCAGTGAAAAAGAGGAGCAGCTTTGTTTTGAAGTGAGCGCCCACAACTTTTCTTTTCCTTTCTGAATAGAGCTTCAACAGGTTCCTGATCAAAACAAACAGCAGAATGAGAAAAAGGAGAAGCACGATGATCTGGAGGGAAGAGAGAAGAATATTGGTGACCGCAGTGGGAGAAAATTCCTGGGTTTCACGAATAAAAAATTCTATGGTGAAAAAGAGGATGATCAGCAGGACGATCAATCCTCCTATGATCCGGGAACCTTTTTTCTTTGCGTTTTCCATGGGGGAATACTAGGGATGCAGTGGATTATCTTGGGAAGCGAGGTATTGGGGAAGGTTATCTGAATTGATTTTTATGTTTTTAACCACTTCGCCAGAACGCCCTAGAGCTTTCCCTTCTTTATTGTTCAAAGTGTAAGTGAGTCCGCCTGCGTTTCCCAAGTGGATGAGAAATTCCTCAGTGGCTTCCATCTCCGCTTTTTCTCCTGGATATTTTAGCCCGTCCAATTCCAGCTCTCCGTCAGCGTAGACCTGGATCCATGTCTCTTCCACAAAAGTGATTTCGAGATTTATTCCTTTCTCCTCTGGAACCAGTTCTTCTTCCTGGGGAGGAGGCTGAGGAAGGGGACTTTCTTCTATGAGTTGGGGAGTGAGTGATGGTTTGAGCGCCTCTGGCTCTTCCTTTTTGGGTAAATAGTGATAAACGGTGAACAGGATCAGTAAGAGAATGATAATCAGGACAGCATACCGCAGCACCTTGGTGACATCTTTAGGCAGAGAGAATTCCTTTTCATTCTTTTTTTGCTCCACCACAGTCTGTTCTTGGGCCTGGGTCTGTTCATGGTACATGTTGAGTGTGGCTTCTTCATCCAGACCTAGATATCGAGAGTAGGCGCGAATGATTCCCCTGGTGAAGAATTTGCCGGGAAGCAAATCTAACTGATCTGCTTCCAGGGCTTTCAATAATCTCAGGCTGATTTTGGTGGAATCTGCTATTTCTTTGAGAGAGATTCCCCGCAGTTCTCTCTCTCTCTTGAGTTCCTGCCCGACAGACGCCATTATTGGGAAATTTTAGGATAAGATGCTTACCATGTCAATCTATTCATTCCAGATTCAGATCAGAAAAAAAAGAAAAGAATCATGATGAGAATGATAATCAAGATGATGACTGTCTTATTCATTTCTATTTATGCTTTCATTTAAATATACTGGAGAAATCCCGATTTTATTCATAAATAGTTGTAAGTCTCCATCATTTATAAGTATTTTCTTTTTTTACCTGCCACAAATCCCTCCCAATTTTCCTCAATGACTCTCCACTGACATCCTGAAATGAGAATTTCATATCCCAAAGAAAAGATAAACGGTTCAAAAGAGAAACCAATCAACCGAAGCCTTCAAACCTTCAAGTTTAAGATAGACTCCCTCTTCGAATCAGTAAAAAGACAATCCCCGAGGTCATCAGGAATACTCCCTCTGCTCCTCGGCTGCCATCAGGGGCTCATAATGAAAAAATTGATGGAGTTTATTGGAAAAAACAGAACCGTCCCCTTTTTTTACGAGTCACCTAAGAAAAGTTGTCGGCCTCATGGACTGACATCTCGGCCTCCGAGTCGGGCGTGAGTTTTGTGTATACTACGATGTGCAACAACCACCTTCTTGTTCTTTCCGATGAGCTCTCTCGGATAGCGTCCTTCCCACCCGGGGTTGCTCAGTCCGTCTTGATTCTGACCAGCGAAGCATTCCCAGATACCGAGTGGTAGCTCTCCACCTGGGCTTTCCCAGCGAAAAAGCTCTAATTCACACCGGGTGATAAATGAGCCTAGTGTGTAGATCGCGACTACGCCTTAGTGTAGAGGGTAGGCAGGAACTCCTGGCCCAACAACTCCCGCGCGATGATCATACGCATGATGTTGGGCGTACCCTCAGCGCCGATGGAATAGGAGCGGATACCTCGGATACCCATCTCTATCGGGACCTCTTTGGTGTAGGCCATGGCGCCAAACCAATCGGCAACCTCGTTCATTATCTCGAAGCCCAGTACAGGTGCCTTCAGCTTGACCATCGCCGCCGTCAATGCGATGTCATAGTGAGTGGCCTCATCGTGCTTGTACTTCTGATCCATGGTCCAAGCCGACTTGTACGTGCTCAGCTTGGTCCCCTCTAGCTCCGTGTACAGGTCAGACAGGGGGAACTGAATACCTTCGAAGCTGGCTATCGGTCTGCCGAACGCCTTCCGCTGGCGAATGTGGTCCATCCCCATCTCCAGCACCGCCTCCGACGCCCCTACGCAGGTCGCACCGATCAGCGTGCGCGCTGCTGAGAATCCCTCCATGGCGTGGTAGAAGCCACGGTTGAGCTCACCCACCTGGTGATGGGCTGGTAGACGGACATCCTCCAAGGCGAAGCCGCCGGTGGAGATGCCCATGCGCCCCATATCTTCGAAGAACGTAGGCGTAATACCGTGCGTTCCTTTGAGCGGAAGAGCGAAGAAGGTGAAAGCCTTGTGTCCAGCCTTCTTTCTTGGCTCTGTGCGGGCCAGCATCAGGTGGATGCCACCCCACTCCAGAGACTCCCGAACGCCGCTGACGAACATCTTCTCGCCGTTGAACGCCCATCCGTCGCCGTCCTGCTCAGCCCGGGTACGGCAGGCGCCCAGGATGTCTGATCCACCCTCAGGTTCGGTGGTGGCGATGCCTAGGAAGGCCTCTCCCCGCGTCACCTTGGGAAGGTACTCCTCTTTCAGCTCCGGCGTGCCGTACTGGTAGAAGATGAAACCCCACGCGGCCTCCACCAAGTAGAGCAAAGGGACCGCCAGGCTGATGTCGGCACGGCCTATTTCCTCGGCGGCAATAGTAGCCATCATCCAGTCAGTCCCTGCTCCTCCGTACTCTTCTCCCACCAGCGGAGCCAGAAGACCTATGTCGGCCATGCCATCGACGATGTCGCGTGGGATATGCTCCTCGGTATCCATCTCGCGCACGCGGGGAGCTATCTCGTTTTGAGCGAAGTCTCGTACCGCCCGCCGCCAGAGACGCTGCTCCTCAGTCCAGCCAAACTCCATATCGTCCTCCTTGTACGGTCAGGTTTCTCGAGAGGTGGTGATACGGCAGCCAGCATCCACCGCGCCCGCATGGCAGTTCTGACTGCCGCTCTTTATTATACTCACAAGATGGCTGCACGCAAATGCAGAAGCCAGCGTGCGAGTCAGAAGAACCAAGAAAGAGACCCAGAGAGCTGAGTGAAGCCTCCCCAGGGTTTCCTGCTCAGTCGTACCATCTCACGTATCCAACCACTTTGACCTCCTGCCTGTTCATAGATATTTTTTTACCTGCCAAAAATCCCTCCCAATTTTCCTCAATGACTCTCCACTGAAGTCCTGAAATGAGATTATCATATGCAAAATGAAAAGACCAAAGAATCAAAAAGAGTAATCAAACAACCAAAGACCCCAAACCATCAAGTTTAAGATAGACTTGGTCATCCAATCAGCAGAAAAACAACACCAGAGGCTCTCAGAAATGCTTTCCCTGCTCCTGGGCTTCGATCAGGAGCTCATGTTTTTATTCCCATTGAACTTATATAGCTGAGGCAATAAAATTTGGCTAGAATATAGCTAGAATACAGATAGAGAAACATGGATTTGAAGAAGGCTGCTCAGATTCAGAGTAAAATGAGCGCCAGTCTGGATTTGCGGTGGCCGGGCGGAGAGGCGAAGTTGGTGGCCGGGGCAGATTTCAGCTATGACGCTGGAAAAAAGAGAATAGGATCATCCATCGTTGTTTTGAAAATCCCTGATATGGAGATCGTGGAAAAAGCGGAAGCAGTAAAGACCGTGGATTTTCCCTACATTCCAAGTTATCTGGCTTTTCGGGAAGCTCCTTGCTTTTTTGCAGCTTTTGCAAAGATCAAAACAGCACCGGATGTGACTTTGATCGATGGCAACGGGATTGCTCATCCCAGAAAAATGGGCCTGGCTTCTTATGTGGGCATTTTGATGAATATCAGTACCATCGGCTGTGCCAAGACACCTTTTTATCCGTTCGTTCTTCCGGGAACACAAAAGGGAGATTTTACGTTTATCAAAAACGAAAAGAACGAAAAAGTGGGGACATGTCTGAGGACAAGAACACAAGTGAAGCCTTTGTTTGTTTCTCCTGGAAACAGGATTGATCTCAGGGAATCAACGAAAATCGTTTTGCAATGCTCAAAATTCAGAGTGCCGGAACCTCTAAGAAAAGCTCATGAAGAAGCCGGAAAAATATTCCCGGAAAAGTGAGGACAGGCCATAAGCCCTTCACATGACCCTGGGCATGGTTTCTTCTCCCTTCAGAAATCGAGCCAGAGAACTCAGGCTTCCCAGAAACCCGATGAAAGCTCCACCCCCGACCAGAAGCACGCTCTGGGTCAGGGTCAGGAAACGGAAATTGATCAGGTCCTGTAAAACTCCCAGGGAGGTTCCTAGATACAGCGGAAAGATTTTGATCAACCCGAGAAGAAGCACCAGGGATAAAGCCCCTCCGCCAATTCCCAGGATGGTTCCCTCTGCCAGAAAGGGAATCCTGATAAAGGTATTGGTTGCTCCTACCAGGCGGAGAATCTCGATTTCTTCTCTTCGGGCAAAAACATTGAGCTTGATAACGTTGGAGATGATGAAAAACGACGCCAGGATAAGGATACCGCCCAGAAAAAAACCCACAGCTTTCACCAGCCGGCTCAGCGACTGCATCTTTTCCACCCACTCCCTGTTGAACTGGACATCATCCACTCCCTCTGTGCTTTTCATCTGCTGGAGGAATGTTTGAATTTCCACAGAGGACAGGTTTTCTTCCATGATAGAGATCTCAAAAGAAGAAGGCAGGGGATTGACCTCCAGGTTTTCGATAATGCCCTTCATTTCAGGAAACCTCTGCTGGAGTTTCTCCATGGCCAGTTTTGAGCTGGTGAACTGCGCTTTTTTTACAGAAGAGTGAGTTTTCAATTTTTCTTCTATGGATCTTATCTCTGCAGGCGAGATATCTTTTTCAAGATAGAGGACCACAGTGGTATCTTCTGAGAGCTGTCGGGCGGTGTACTGAAGATTATTGGAGAGAGAGAGAAATATCCCCAGGATCAGAAAGGAGAGACAGATGATGGTGATGGAGAAAATATTCCTGACCCTGTACTGCCAGAGATTGTTGGCTGTTTCTTTGAAGAAGTATTTTATTTTTTGAATCAGAGTGCTTCCTTTCTGATTAATTTTCCCTTGTACAGAAAGAGAATTTTGTTGCCAAAATGACGGATCAGCTCTCTGTCGTGGGTTCCTATGATCACTGTGGCTCCCCGCTTGTTGATTTCATTGAACAAGCTCATGATTTCAAAAGCCAGCTCGGTGTCAAGATTTCCGGTTGGCTCGTCGGCCAGGATGATTTTTGGATTATTCACCACTGCCCGGGCGATAGCCACCCTCTGCTGTTCACCGTAAGAGAGATGGGCAGGATATTCCCACATTTTGTGGTGGAGATTGACCATTCTCAGGGCAGAGAAGACCCTTCTTCTTATATCTTTTCGGGGAGCTCCCACCACTTGAAGAACCACCGCCACGTTATCAAAGACTTTTTTATGGAAGAGAAGACGGAAATCCTGGAAGACCATCCCCATGGTTCTTCTCACCCTGAATATTTTATGATCCGGAATTCTTAAGATGTTGCGGCCGTCGATGATGATCTGACCTCGGGTGGGGAGGAGTTCTCTGAAGATGATTTTGAGGAGGGTGGTTTTGCCTGATCCACTGGGACCAGTGATGAAATAGAAATCCCTCTTTTCCACGTGAAGGGTGATATCGGATAAAGCCCAGTCAGGCCGCTGATACTGCTTCCAGATATGATAGAGCTCTATCATGTTGATATTGAGATGGCTTTGAAGTGCATCTGTTTGGGATGGATTATAGCATATCGATTTGGGGATTCAAAGGAGGAGGGATAAGGGGATAAGGGGAAAAATGAGCTAAATAATGAACAGATACATGATCCAGCCAAAAGCCAGAGCTCCGATGACCATAAAGAAAAAGAGGGTTAGGGCATATCTTACCCGGGCTTTCCATTCATCTCTTTTGATCAAGGCCAGGACCACACAAACAAAAAAAGCATACACAACCATGGACAGGAGGTGGCTTTTTAAGATCATTTCTTTTTTCCTCTGGCAATGTCGAAAGCATCCAGGGCCACCAGGTAGTTGAGAAGCCCTGCTCCAGCGATGTAGGCGGTTCCGAATTCGAAGGTGGGTTTTTTCAATGTTCCTGATCCTAGGTACAGAAATTTAGAAATTATGTACAAGAATCCATTTCCCAGGTCAGAAAAAAAGGCCAGAATGGTGAGGGGATTTTCAGTCTGGAAAGAATAGATCTTGCCTCCCATGATAAGACCCAGGATGGTCATGCAGTAGATGCAGACAAAGAAAATGCCTCCCCGCCAGAATTTTCTCTGAGAGACATGACCCAAGCCAGGAACAAGCCATCCCAGCAAAAGATGGGCCGCTGCTTTTATGTTCATTTTATGAATTAAAAATAATAAAGGAATAAACAAAGCAAATCAAGAAAAATAACAGCTGGCATTTCTATTTCTGTGATAAGGGGTGAGGGATGGGGGGTCGTCAGCACGCTTATTTTCCCCACCGAGTCCTCGGAGGGGTAAAGCTCCGCTTTCCCCCTTCCGACGCTCGCCCCGATTCCATCGGGCCTCCCTGCCTCCCCTTCTCGAGCGGAGGAAGAGACCTCCGCTCTGCGACCAAAGGGACATATCCCCTTGGAACCCCAACTGATTTGTGGAAAGCCACAAATCAGGAAAATTAGCTCCCATTCGGACTTCACTCTTCTCTCCTTCGGAGAGAAACCATGCCCGTTCAGTCCTCATAGGGGCTTCCTCACCCCCCATCCCTCACCCCTTTTAGTCAATATGGATATTTATGCTCATCATGGTTATGGAAATGATTCATTCAGGTGGAATTCCGGTTTTTTATTTCGTTGAAACAGGTGTGCTGTTTCATTATAATGAGAATTCATTTTGACCGGCGATGATGCTATCATGGTGATGACTCCATGGAAAGGAGAAAAAAATCATGGCCCAGGAAGGGAAAGTTTACGTGTGTGATAAGTGCGGCCAGCAGGTGAAAGTGGTCAAGTCTGGAGTTGGAACTTTAGTCTGCTGTGATCAGCCCATGAAATTGAAAAAGAAATAGGAAGAAAGGAATGATTCCGTTGAACAGAAGGAAAGCATATGGAACTAAAAAGTTTTCAGCAGGTTATTGATTTCGCCATAAGTCGCGAAGAAGAGGCCATCAAAGCCTACGGAAAAATGATCAACATGGCCAAAGCACCCGGGCTGGAAAAATTGCTGAGTGAACTCCAGGAAGAGGAGAAAAATCACAAGAGACTGCTCCAGAATATCACCAAAGAAAGAATTGAATCCATGGAAGTCAAAGAGGTGCCAGATTTAAAAATCAGCGATTATCTGGTTGAAGAGCCGGTGGGCCAGGAGATCAATTTTCAAGACCTTCTTATTTTTGCGGCCAAGAAAGAACAGAAGGCCGTAGAGCTCTATTCGGATTTAGCCAAGAAAGCTGAGACAGGCGAACTGAAAAAGTTATTTGATTTTTTGGTGCAGCAGGAAAAATCACACAAACTGAAGCTGGAAGAAGAATACGAGAAACAGGTACTTGAAGGGTACTGATCGTTCACTCCGCCAGCCCTTCAAAATGGGAGGGCTCTGCTTGCTTCTAATGAGCAGCCAATGAATGAGGCAGAAGGCATTTTTAGGTGACTTAGAGATTGATTCAGGAGGGATATCATGGAAAAATGGGAATGCACAGCATGCGGATACATTTATGACCCGGAAAAGGGAGATCCTGAAAACGGGATAAAACCAGGCACTCCTTTTGAGGATCTACCAGAAGATTGGGTATGTCCTCAATGTGGAGTGGGAAAAGAGTTCTTTCAAAAGATGAGTTAACCTGGATTATTCATGAATTCGCTGGAAACAATGTATATGAGGGAGGAAATTGGGGACATGACTGCATCTGGGAAAACCTTCAATTTATGAATAATGCAGGTTAAATCTCATAGGGAGTATTATCTGAAATGAGAGTCATAATTGTTGGGAATGGACTGGCGGGAGTCATGGCGGCTAAGACTCTGAGAGAGTTGGACAAAGAAGCCGAGATTGTGATTTTCGCTGCTGAAAAATACCGGTATTATCCCCGCCCCAACCTCATTGAGTTTTTAGCTGGAAACATGCCTCTGGAAAGGGTATTCGCTTTTCCAGATCAGTGGTACCAGACCCAAAATATTCAGGTTCATCTGGAAAAGCCGGTGACAAAAATACTTCCAGACTCCCGGAAGGCGGAAGTCCGGGGAGGATCACAGGAAAGCTACCATTCACTGATCTTGGCCACAGGTTCTTTTCCCTTTATTCCTCCCATTAAGGGAGCGGATATAAAAGGGGTTTTTACTCTCAGAACTCTGGATGACGCTTTTCAGATCTTGGAGTATTTGAAAAGTCACCCTAAGGTTGCGGTTATCGGTGGGGGACTGTTGGGATTGGAGACAGCGCGGGCCATAAAATCAAGAGGAGCAGATGTGGAAGTGGTGGAATTTTTTGACCGTTTACTGCCCCGTCAGCTTGATAACCAGGGAGCCTCCATGCTGAAGAGTCAGCTTGAAAAGATGGGGATCAAGGTTCATCTGGGATCAGCCACCGAAGAGATCCTGGGCCGGGAAAGTGTCCGGGGTTTGATGTTTAAAGGAGGCAAAGAGATTGCTGCAGAGATGGCTGTGGTGGCAGCAGGGGTGAGGTCAGATATCAGCCTGGCCAAACAGGCCGGTCTTAAAACAGATCGAGGAGTGGTGGTGGATGATTTTCTTGAGACAAGCCATTCACGGATATTTGCAGCCGGCGATAATGCCCAGCATCAAGGAAGGGTGTACGGGATCATTCCTGCTTCCTTTGATCAGGCCCGGATTGCCGCTTCCAATATCCTGGGCCAGAAAAAGAAATACAAAGGGACTGTCCCCTCTAACACCCTGAAAGTGGTGGGCCTGTATGTGACCTCAGTAGGAATGGTAGTTCCTGAAGAAGAAGGCTTTGAGGAAATCAGGGAAGAGAATGAACAGGAAGGAGTGTACAAGAAGATTGTGCTTCAAAACAATAAGATTGTGGGAGCAGTGTGGATGGGAACCAAGAAAGGAGCAGATGAGATCAGCCGGTTGATCAGGGAAAAAGCCGATGTGGAAAAGTGGAAAGAATCCCTTTTAGAAGAGGATTTTGATTTTTCGAATTTATGAAAGCAAGACACCTCTTCTCTGTTTTTATTCTGCTGTTTGCCGCTCAAGCCCACAGTGAAACCACAGGTTATCTGTCTTTTGAATATGCCAATGGACAGGAGAAAAGCCACCAGTCCTTGGGGACTTTTCGAAATCCTGGATGGGGTCTTATCTTTTCTCAAGAGATTGCTTCCCATCTGGACTGTACGGCTGAGGCCAGATTTCGAGATGTGTCCAGATTGGAGATAGAGCAGGCCTATTTGAGAGTGATGAGTTCAAATGCATTTTCTCTCAAGCTGGGTCTTTACCTGGTTCCTTTCGGCAGATACAACACCTTCAACAGGCCTCACCAGACCATGCTGGTGCAAGTTCCTCTCAGCGTGGAGAATCTTTTTCCTTTGAGCTGGAGGGATTTAGGGATTCTGGTTGAAGGGAAATGGAGCAGTTTTTTTTATGCTGCCTACCTGGGGAATGGCCTGGCTGAAAGCCGGGATCTAAGCACCGCTCAGCAGTTTAAAGACAACAATAAAAATAAAGCGAAAGGTATGCGGCTGGGTCTTTCTCTGAGCCGAGAACTTGATATTGCCTTTTCTTATTATGGAGGAAGATATGATGAGGGAAACCAGAGAAATTTGATCCTTAAGGGTGCAGATTTAAGCTGGATATCAGAAGGTTTTCAATTCATCTCCGAATACACAAAAGCTGAGCTGGAAAATCCTTCAGGATTTGGCAGAGGAAAAGCCGAGGGCTATTATATTCAGTTCTCTCTGGATATACAGGGATTTCGGCCGGTGGGAAGCTTTCAGAAGCTCAAGTATGACGATCCATTTCACGGAGAAAATTTTCTCTCCTCTGAATATGGAGGAAGCGGAATTCAGCAGGAAAGGAGCCGCTGGACTGTAGGATTGGTCTATTTCGCATCTCAAAACGTTCTTATTAAAGTTGAATATGAGTTTAACAGGGAAAAGGAAGTGGAGATCAAAAATAATCTTCTGCTTGTTCAGATGGCCCTCTCCTGGAAAGCCCAGTAATGACAGCAACCACGGAATTTTCCTTTTCCAAAGAATCATCTTAAAAACCTTTTCCTGTTTGACCTTGTTTTAAAATCTCCCATCTGATAAAATTCGCTATCAAGATATCAAAGTCCTTTCAAAAATTTTAAAATTCTGAAGGTAACCAATGGCCAATCTTCTTGTCCTGGGTACGCAGTGGGGAGATGAAGGAAAAGGGAAAGTCATAGACCTTCTTACTCCCTCCTTTGATATCGTGGCCCGCTATCAAGGAGGACACAACGCCGGCCACACTGTTTTTGTCTCCGGTAAAAAAATCATTCTTCATCTCATCCCTTCCGGTATTTTGCACCAGGGGAAACTCTGTGTTATCGGAAACGGAGTGGTGGTTCAGCCTCAAGCTTTCTTGGAGGAAATATCAGCTCTCCAAAAAATAGGAGTGAGAGTTGATGATAACATCGCCGTCAGCAAGAATGCTCACCTGATCCTTCCCTACCATGCTCAGGTAGAAAGGATCAGCGAAGAGAGAAGAGGGTCCCACAGAATCGGAACCACCTGTCGAGGAATTGGACCCGCCTACGAGGATAAGGCAGCCCGAAGGGGCATTCGAGCCGGTGATCTGCTCGATCTGTCGGTGCTGAAGGAGAAAATCTTTCAGAATGTGGAGGAGAAGAATGTCTTGTTCTCATCTCACAACCAGACTCTTCTCGATCCTTTAAAAATTTTTGAACAATACAGCGCCTATGCCTCCCAACTGAAAAAGTATGTGAAGGACGTTTCACTTCTTCTCCATGAGAAAGCCAGACAGGGGGAGTCCATTCTTTTCGAGGGGGCTCAAGGAACCCTGCTGGATATCGATCACGGCACCTATCCTTATGTGACCTCATCCAATCCTACAGCTGGAGGAGTGGGTACAGGATTGGGCATCGGTCTGGATAAGGTGGAGTATGTCTTGGGAGTGACCAAAGCTTACGCCACCCGGGTTGGTGGAGGACCCTTTCCTACAGAAATTTCTGATGCCCAGGGAAAATTACTCCTGGAAAGAGGGAATGAGTTTGGCGCCACCACAGGACGGCCCCGAAGGTGCGGCTGGTTTGATGTTCTGGCCGTGGCTTATTCCTGCCGGGTGAGCGGCATAAAAAAGATTATCCTGACCAAGCCAGATGTCCTGGATGGGCTTGAAAAAATCAAGGTCTGTGTGGGCTACAAATACAAAGGAAGCAGGCTTCCCCATTTTCCCACAGAAAGCTGGATTTTGGAGAAAGTTGTTCCCCAATACAAGACCATCAAGGGATGGAAAAAATCGATCCATCAACAAACGGATTATTCTTCGCTTCCTTCAGCCTTTACAGATTACATCAAGCTCATTGAGGATCTTGTTCAGGCTAAAGTGGCTGCCGTATCTACAGGAATGGAGAGAAGAGACACCATCTTTATTCAGGATGAATGGCAGGGAATGGTGGATCTGAAAAAAATCAAAAAACAGATTCACACTGCTGACTTCTGATCAGATAAAAGGGAAACAACTCCATCCCTAACCCTTACAACAGAAATGGGAAAAGCTTTTATATTGACTTGATGATTTATTAATGGTAAACATATAGGTAAACTAGTAAAAATTGTTTCAGACAACGGAGGTCAAGAATGTCGCCAAAAAAAGCAGCTGCCAAAAAGACCAAGCCCAAAGCAAAAAAAACCACCCGGAAATCTACTACCAAGAAGCGGACAAAAGCAAAGAAGGGTGAAGCTTACCAATGCAGTATCTGTGGATACAGGATCATCGTAGATGAAGTCTGTGGATGTGCTGAGGAGCACGTGTTTGTGTGCTGTGATAAGCCCATGAAAAAGAAGAGGGGAAGGAAGGCAGCCTGATTCTTTCCTTTGTTTGGATAACATTACTGTATGGATTTTTAGAAAGAAGAAAGAATTCTCACTCAATCCAGAGCCAACGTCTTCACCACGGCAAAGGATTTCACATAACCATTCTGGGTATCCACAGAAGCTCTTTACCGGTCATGATCATCAATGTGTGAGGAATCATCTTCTTTTCTGGAATTCTTTGTTACCAGGAAATAGTGTTTTTGGATTCATAAGAGGTAGAAGGAAAAAGTGATAACAGATATCGCGGTTATGATTGCCGGCACGGCAGGGGATGGGGTTCTTTTTACAGGAAATGTGCTGGCAAAAATTCTCAAAAGACAGGGATGGGAGGTTGCCACCTACAGAGATTTTCCTTCTAACATAAGAGGCGAGCCCACCAACTATACCATAAGAGCAAGCCTTAACCGAATCCATGGGAGAAAAGATTTTGTGGATGTGCTTCTGGCTTTTGATTGTCAAGCCATTATAAAGTACGCCAAGGGCATGGCCAAGGGAGGAATTCTTCTCTGTGACGGCCAAGATCTGGTCGAACTCCCCCCTTCGGAAAGCAGAGGCAAGAAATTTCATAAATTTCCGTTGAAAAAACTGGCTAAACAGCACTTCAGGAGTGAAATCTTCAAGAACATGATCGCTCTTGGGGCTTTGTGTCATATTCTGGACCTGGAGACATCCATCGTAGAAAAAATCATTCATGAAGCTTTTTATAAAAGGAAAGGAATGGAGATTGTCCGAAAGAACATCCGGGCTGTGTATTTAGGCTGCGAACGGGCGGAAAAAACCGTGGCAGAAGATGAGCGCCGCCGTTTAGAGAGAAGAGAGGACCGCAACAGAGTTTTTCTTTCTGGAGATGAAGCCATAGCCTTTGCCGCTTTGGCGGCTGGATGCCGCTTTTTCGCTGCTTATCCTATCTGCCCCGCTTCAGAAATCTGGCAGTGGCTGGCCAGGTATATTCATCGGTTCAACGGGCTGGTGGCCCAGACTGAGGATGAATTGGCTGCTGTGAACATGGTTATCGGAGCTTCTTATGCTGGAGCACGCGCCATGACCGCCACCTCCGGGCCCGGAGCCTCTTTGATGATGGAAGGATTCAGTCTTGCCGGGATGACAGAGATACCTGTGGTCATCGTCCATGTCCAGAGAGCCGGTCCCAGCACAGGAATGCCCACCAAAACAGAACAGGGGGATTTGCTCCAGTGGATCTATGGTTCTCACGGAGATTTCCCCCGTATAGTTCTTTCTCCCGGGACCATAGAAGAATGTTTTGGGTTCACAGTGCATGCTTTCAATCTTGCTGATAATTATCAGACGCCGGTGGTTCTTATCACTGAACAGGATTATGGACAGAATTATCAAACAGTGGAGAAGTTTGATTTATCCGAAATCAAAGTGGATAGAGGAAAGCTTATCAGCCAGGCTGAACTGCTTAGGCTGAAAAAATTCAAACGATACAAATTCACTGCTGATGGCATTTCTCCCCGAGCTTTTCCTCCCATGAAAAAAGGCCTTCATATGGTGGAGAGCAATGAACACAATGAAGAAGGGTATCGAGATGAAGAAATAGAGAACAGGATCAGGATGATGGAAAAAAGGATGAAAAAACTCCGTTCTGCCTCCCCTGATCTCCTTCCCCCAAAAATCTGGGGAAAAAAGGAGGAAAAAGTAGGAATCATAGGCAGTGGCTCCACCTTTGGCCCTATCCAGGAGGCCAGGGGACAGCTCGAACGGAAGGGAGTGGGAACCAAATATCTTCAGATGAGAACTCTCTGGCCTTTTCCTTCCTCGGAAATGGAGCGGTTCCTCCGGGGATGCAGCAAGATCTTTGTGGTAGAGAATAATTTCTCCGGTCAGCTGAAATCGCTGATAAAAAGCCAAGCCAGAGTAGACGCAAGGACAGAAGCTATCCATAAATATTCGGGGCAGGCTTTCAGGCCCCGGGAGATTTCAGAAGAAATCTTTAAGTCGCTATGAGTCAACAACAGGATTACCGTCTGGAAGATCCCACCTGGTGTCCAGGCTGCGGTCTGTACGGGATATTTTCTGCATTCAAAAAAGCGGCAAAAGTCCTTGATCTTGATCCCCAGCGCCTGGTGATGGTTACCGGAATCGGCTGTCACGGAAGGTTCAACAATTATTTCAGATGTTATGGATTTCATGCCCTCCACGGACGCACCCTGCCGGTGGCTTCGGGGATCAAATTGTCCAATCCACGCCTGGAAGTGGTGGTGATCAGCGGGGATGGTGATGCCTATTCCATCGGATTGAGCCATTTCATCCATTCCGCCAGGAAGAATATCAATATTATGTTTTTGGTGGTGAACAACCAGGTTTTTGCCCTGACCCAGGGGCAGACATCTCCCACCAGTGAGAGGGGGTATGTTTCTATCTCCACTCCAATGGGGGCCAAAGAGCGGCCTCTGGATGGACCCCTCCTGGCTCTTGCGGCCGGGGCTACTTTTGTTGCCCGGGGATTTTCTGGTGATCAGGCTCATCTGATCACTTTGATAGAGAAAGCTTACAGACACCAGGGATTTGCCCTGCTTGAAGTTTTAAGCCCCTGCGTGACTCACAACAAAATCAATACCTACCAGTGGTTCAGGAAAAACATCTACAAGCTGGAAGAAGATTCCGCTTTTAATCCAGAAGACAGGAAAAAAGCTTGGGACAGAGTGAACAAACCCGGAAAAATTCCTGTGGGATTGATGTTTAAAGGTGCTGCCCCCACTTATGAATCGCTGATTTGTCCTGATCAAGAAAAGCCGCTGGCCGAGGAAGAGCTGAAAGTGGAAAAATCCCGGCTTGAGGAAATATTAGAAAAATTTGAATGATACAAAAGAATGTTATAATTTAATTCGAGGAGGAAATTCAGATGAAAGAAAAAATAGAAAAAGCTTTGGATAAAGTTCGTCCCGCCCTTATGGCAGATGGAGGCAATGTGGAACTGGTTGAAGTAAAAGACGGGGTGGTCAAAGTGAAGTTGACCGGAGCCTGCGGAGGGTGTCCCATGTCCCAGATGACTTTGAAGATGGGGATCGAAAGACACCTGAAGAAAGAAGTTCCTGAAGTCAAAGAAGTGGTGGCGGTCTGAACAGAGTCTGAGGAAAAGCCATGAAGAGAGTGTATCTGGACCACATTGCTTCAACACCTGTTCATCCTCAAGTTGTTGAAGCCATGCTTCCTTATTTGAAGGAGAGCTTCGGCAATCCCCAGAGTCTTCATTCGGTCGGGCAGCAGGCGCTCAAGGCTGTGGAAGAGGCCAGAGAGAAGGTGGCCAAACTGATCAACGCCCAGCCTGATGAGATCTATTTCACCTCCAGTGGATCTGAATCCAATAATTTTGCTCTCAAAGGATTGGCCTCCGCCCAGCGCAAAAAGGGAAATCATGTGGTGATCTCGGCCGTCGAACATCAATCTGTTCTTCATTCAGCCAGGAATCTGGAAAAAAATGGATTCACCTTAACCACTGTTCCTGTGGATAAAAACGGGCTGGTGGATCCAGAACAGGTGAAAAAAGCCATACGAAAGGAGACCATTCTTGTCTCTATCATGTTGGCCAACGGCGAGGTGGGAACTATAGAACCCGTTGCCGAGATTTCTGAGATTTGTGGTGAGAAGGAGGTTCTGTTCCACACCGATGCTGTGGACGCGGTGGGGAATATCCCTGTGGATGTGGAGGAGCTGGGAGTGGATGCCTTGAGTCTGGCCGCAAATCAATTCTATGGACCCCTGGGAAGCGCTGCTTTGTACTTGAAAAAGAGAACCAGAATTGTCCCTTTTATCGATGGAGGAATCCAGGAGAAAGGAAGGAGAGCGGGAACGGAGAATGTTCCTGGCATAGTAGGCATGGGAAAAGCTGCAGAAATAGCAAGGGAAAAGATGGACAGCCGGATGAAGAAAGTGAAACCTCTGAGGGATAAAATCATTGACCAGTTCCCCCGGAAAGTAGAGCGTGTGATTCTCACCGGCCATCCCCAGAGACGTCTGCCTTACCATGCCAGCTTTTGTATCGAATTCGTGGAAGGGGAATCCATGCTTTTGAACCTGGACATGCAGGGTGTCTATGTCTCCAGTGGATCAGCCTGTACTTCCAGAGCACTGAAGGCTTCTCATGTGCTTTTGGCCATGGGAATCGATCATGCTGTAGCTCAAGGTTCGGTGGTGTTCACCCTGATTGAGCAAAACAGTTCCGATGATATCGATTATGTTCTGGATGTATTTCCACCCATCATCGATAGATTGAGAAAGATGTCCCCTCTCTACACTCAATATTTAGAGGAGGAAGGAAAATGATATACAGCGAAAAAGTCATGGAGCATTTCCAGAATCCCAGAAATGTGGGAGTCATCAAGGATGCCGATGGAGTAGGACAGGTGGGAAACCCTGTGTGCGGCGATGTGATGAGTTTTTACATCAAGGTCAAAGACAATCGTATTGATGATGTGAAATTCCAGACTTTTGGGTGTGGAGCTGCCATTGCTGTATCCAGCATGGTGAGTGAAATGGCCAAGGGCAAGACCATAGAGGAAGCTCTGAAAATCACCAATAAAAGTGTAGCCAGCGAACTGGGAGGGTTGCCCAAGAATAAACTTCATTGTTCAAACCTGGGGGCTGATGCCCTTCATAAGGCCATCGAAAACTATAAACAGAGGCAGAAAGCATCAGAGAAGAAGCCTGCCAAAGCCGTGGACAAGGAAAAATGCTACTGCCCTTACTGTGAAGGGCCTCTTGAGGGTTTGGAAGACTACTGCACCAAGTGCGAGATCGAGCTTGAGGAATGTCCCCAGTGCGGCCAGCCCAGAAAAAAAGGAGCTGAGGAATGTCCTCACTGCGGGGCTGCCAAGGCAAGAATGTGAATTGTCTGGCTCGGTGACAAACGAAGGAAAAGAAGATTCAAAAGTGCTGAATCGGCCGGAGGTGATGACATGAAGGCTGATCAGAAATTGGATTGTTTTGGTCTGCTTTGTCCTATGCCCATTATCCAGACTGCAAAAAAGATAAAGGAGATGAAGGTGGGGGAGGTTTTAGAAGTTCTCTCCACCGATGAAGGGATCAAAGAGGATATGCCCGCCTGGTGCCGTCAAACGGGACAAGAATACCTGGGGCTGCGAGAACAGGATGATGTTATCAAGGTTTATGTCAAAAAAGTTAGAGGCCGGTAGGTGGAATTGAGAGAAATCCTTGTTTTCCTGATGAATTCCAGAGCCAGAAAATAGAAGAAAAAGATGAGAAAAGAAAATATTTCCGCCAGGATCGGAAAATTGAAGGAGGAAAGGAAAGCAGTTATTCTGGCTCACAATTACCAGAGGAGTGAAGTTCAGGATACAGCCGATTACATAGGCGATTCTCTGGGTTTGAGTCAGATGGCAGCTCAAGTGGAAGAGGAAGTCATTGTTTTCTGCGGCGTTCATTTTATGGCCGAGACAGCCAAGATTCTTGCTCCCCGCAAAACTGTGCTCATGCCGGATATCCATGCTGGATGTCCTATGGCATCTATGGTGACCGCCCCGGAATTGAAGAAGTGGAAAAGGAAATATCCAGGGAGGCCGGTGGTCTGTTATGTCAATACCACGGCTGAGGTCAAAGCCGAATCGGATATCTGCTGCACTTCTTCCAATGCGGTGAAGGTGGTTAATTCTTTACATGGGAAGGAGATTCTGTTTGTTCCTGATAAAAACCTGGCTGCTTATGCGGCCCGCCATACAGATAAAAAGGTTATCGCCTGGGATGGCTACTGTTATGTGCATCACAATATTCACCGTCAGGATATTCAGGAAAAAAAGAATCAGTATCCTGGGGCGGTGGTTTGGGTTCATCCAGAATGTCGACCTGAAGTCATTGATTTGGCAGACAAAGTCCTCTCCACTGGCCAGATGGTGAAAGAAGCCCAGAAGACAGAAGCCAAACAGGTCATCATCGGGACTGAGACCGGGATCATATACCGCTTGAAAAAGGAAAATCCCCCCATAAATTTCTATCCTGCTTTAGAATCGGCTCTCTGTCAGAACATGAAAAAAATCACCTTGACCAAGGTTTTGCACTCATTGGAAAATATGGATCATAAAGTGGATATCCCTCTTGAAATCAGTCAACGGGCAAGAGGGTCTATTGAAAAGATGATAAAATTATGAGGAGAAAGGAAATGAAAAAAAAGACCGAAGACAACCTAAAAAATGCCTTCGCAGGAGAGAGTCAGGCCCATATGAGATACTTGGCTTTTGCCGATAAAGCAGAGAAAGAAAATTTTTCCAATGTGGCCAGGCTGTTCAGAGCCAACGCTTTTGCCGAGCAGGTTCATGCTGCCAATCATCTCCGCACTCTCTCCGGCATCAACAAGACCGAGGAAAATCTTCAGGAAGCCATTGAGGGGGAAACTTTCGAAGTGGAAGAGATGTATCCCTCTTATATCCGGGTGGCTGAAGAGGAGCAGGAGAAAGGAGCAGAAAATGTGACCAAGTGGGCCCTTGAAGCTGAGAAAGTTCATGCTCAGCTTTATCAGAAGGCCAAGCAGGCCGTAGAAAAGGGGCAGGATATGGAGTACAAACCCGTCCATGTCTGCCAGGTCTGCGGGTATACAGTGGAAGGGGAAGCCCCTGATGTCTGCCCGGTATGCGGATCGCCCAAAGAAAAATTCACCCGGTTCTAATCAGGTGTTTTTGGCCACCTGAAGGAGATGGAAAGTGATATTAAGCCCCCATATGCATCCTCCTGAAATTCTGGCCGTGGCTGTCCGATCAGAAATAGAGGCGGCCGGTGTCTATTCAAAGCTCTGTCAGAAGGTTAGAAATGAGCTTTTGAAAAAGAAATTGAAATTTTTGGTTTTCGAAGAGAAAAAGCACAGGCAGATACTGGAAAGATTGTTCTCCCAGAGGTACCCCCGGAGAAAAATGCAGGTGCCGGAAAATTCTTTTCTTCCCCCTGTTAAACTCCGCCTGGATTCTAAAACCGGTGTTCTGGATGTGTTCAAGGCCGCTCTCCAAGCGGAGAAATTGTCAGAAGATTTTTACAAGCAGGCCAGCCAAAAAATCGAGACCAAGGAGAGTCAGAAGATCCTGGAATATTTATCTCGCGTGGAGAGAGGTCATTATTTTATGATAAAGTCTGAAATTGGTTTGCTTGAGAAGTTTCCAGATTATTATGATGTGAAAGAGTTTCACGCAGGACATGACATGGTTCATGTGGGACCCTGATGGGGGAGGACAGCAACAGAAGAAAACTCTCATGAAGTTTGAAAAGGGGGGAGATTCTTCCCCGCTGCTTTTGGCGATGATGGGGATAGGGACAAAGGAGATTTGATGATGGAAGGCTTACCCCAAAAAATCCGCAAAAGAGACAGTTCCCTTGCCCGTTTTAATCCCCAAAAAATCAAAAGAGCCGTGTACAGAGCAGCTCTTGAAGTGCTTGATGACCGGGAGCAGTCCCGCAGAATAGCTGACCAGATAGAAAATAAAGTTCTTGACAAAGTCGCTTCTGTTTACCAGGAAAAAATTCCTTCCGTAGAGAACATTCAGGATTTGGTGGAGCAGGTGTTGATGGAAAGAGGATTTCGCGGCATTGCCCGCAGTTATATCCTCTATCGACAGGAGCATCAGGACGTAAGAGAGGCTAAGGTGATCTACGGGGTGAAGGATGACCTGAAGCTCCCCTTGAACACCCTTCTTGTTCTCAAGAAGCGCTATTTGTTGAAGGATGATAAGCGGAGGGTCATGGAAACACCGGGCCAGCTCTTTAAGCGGGTGGCCAAACATGTGAGTGAAGTTGAGGAGAACTACAAATCCATTCGAAGCAAAGAGGAGGTAGAGGAAGCTTTTTTGGAGATGATGACCAACCTGGAATTCATGCCCAATTCACCCACTCTGATGAACGCGGGAACTCCACTGGGGCAGCTTTCTGCCTGTTTTGTGCTCCCTGTAAAAGATTCCATGGAGGGGATTTTCGAGTCCTTGAAAAATATGGCCAGGATTCATCAGACAGGAGGAGGAACAGGCTTTGATTTTTCTCATCTCCGCCCCCAAGGCGATCTGGTCTCCACCACCAAGGGAGAAGCTTCTGGTCCCGTCTCATTCATGAGCATTTTTGACAGCGCTACCGGAATCATTGTTCAGGGAGGAAGAAGACGGGGGGCCAATATGGGCATTCTGCGCTGTGATCATCCAGATATCGAAGATTTTGTGGAAGCCAAACTGGAGGGGAATGCCTTTTCCAACTTTAACCTTTCGGTAGGAGTGACGGACGAATTTATGGATGCGGTCAAGAACCAGAAAAATTTTGATTTGATAAATCCCAGAACCAAGAAGAAAGTTCGGTCTATAAAGGCTCAAGCTCTGTTTGATCTGATCGTCTATTCGGCCTGGAAGTCCGGCGATCCCGGACTGGTTTTTTTGGATGAGATAAACCGCCATAATCCCACTCCTTCCTTGGGAGACATAGAAGCCACCAATCCCTGTGGAGAAATTCCACTGCTCCCGTATGAAAGCTGCAACCTGGCTTCCATAAATCTATCCAAATTCGTGGAGGATGGTTCCATAGCCTGGGAGAGGCTGAAAGAGAGAATCCAGTGGGGAGTGCGCTTTCTGGACGATGTGATTGAAGCCAATAAATTTCCCCTTCCTCAAATCAAAGACATCACTTTTGCCAATCGAAAGATAGGACTGGGAGTGATGGGATTTGCGGATATGCTGATAAAATTGAAAATTCCTTACATTCACCAGGAGGCCGCTGGCCTGGCCTCAAGACTGATGAAGTTTTTCCACCAACACTCCTTGAGTGCTTCCCGATCTTTAGCTCAGGAGAGAGGAGTCTTTCCCAATTATCAAAAATCCATCTATCCTGAGATGGATGTAAGACTGCGCAATGCCACCCTCAACACCGTGGCCCCCACCGGGACCATCAGTATAGTGGCCGGATGTTCCAGCGGTATAGAGCCCCTGTTTGCCTTGAGTTATGTGCGCAATGTTTTATCCGGGACAAGGTTGTTTGAATCTCATCCTTTGTTCGAGCAGGACCTCCAGCGTGCGGGTCTGTATTCAAAAGAGCTGATGGCCAAAATAGGGAAATTGGGATCCATCCAGTCTGTTGATGAGATACCCCCTGATCTAAAAAAAATATACATGACTTCTTTTGATGTGCCTCCTGAGCAGCATCTTCGCATCCAGGCCGCTTTCCAACAGCATACGGATAATTCCGTTTCCAAAACCATCAACCTTCCTCCTGATGCCACCGTAGAAGATGTGCGGAGAATCTACCTTTTGGCCCGTGAGCTTGCCTGCAAGGGCATAACCATCTACCGCTACGGGACCAAGAAAGACCAGGTGTTATCGTTCCATTCCAGAGCAGGGGAAGAGAGGGAGGAGGATTATGATTTTATCACCGCTGAGTCAGAATATTCAGGAGGATGTGTGTCCGGGATGTGTCCCTTTTAAACGGAGGTGAAATGATGGAAAGTGCCGGAAAGAGAATCGGTGCCATCATCAAGATACTGCGCAGGGAGTATCCCCGAAGCTGCACCGCTCTTCATTTCAAAACGCCGCTGCAAATCCTGGTGGCCACCATTTTATCTGCTCAATCCACCGATGAGAAAGTCAACCAGATTACCCCCTCGCTTTTTCAAAAATACCAAACTCCCCAGGATTTTGCTGGCGCAGATCAGCCCACTTTAGAACAGGAAGTCAGGTCCACAGGATTCTTCAGGAATAAAGCCCGAAGCATCATTCTTGCCTGCAAAAAGATTGTGGAAGATTTTGATGGAAAAGTTCCTGACAGCATGGAAGACCTCATCACTCTTCCTGGTGTGGCCAGAAAGACCGCCAATATCGTACTTTCCACTGCCTTCAAAAAAGCAGAAGGCATTGCCGTGGATACCCATGTGAAGAGGCTGGCTTCGAGGTTGGGGTTGAGCCAGGAAAAAAATCCAGATAAAATTGAGAAAGACCTGATGAAGATTGTGCCTGAAGAGGACTGGCTTGATTTCAATTACATGCTGGTCAATCATGGACGAAGGATCTGTCAAGCCCGCAAGCCCCGCTGTCCTTGGTGTGTGATCCGCCAGCTCTGTCCTTCACCCAGTGATTTTTTCCCCGAACTTGCCAGGCCTGCATGATCCGAACAGAAAGGAAATAAATCATGGTTCATCGATGCCATCATATCGGACTGCTGACCGAAAATTGTCAGCTTTTGATAGATTTTTACACCAAAATGCTGGGATTTAAAGAGATGGAGACCAAGTCCATTCCTGAAGAGGTGATGAAAAAAATCTTCGAAATCCCCTCTTCCTGCCGCCTCACCAAACTCAAGCTGGGTGAGATTGTACTGGAGGTCATCTCTCCTCATAACCAGAAATTGAAGCCCAGGATCTCTGAGGCTTGGGGTTACAACCACTGGGGATTAGCGGTGAGGGACAAGAGCGAATATTTCGAAGAGCTCAAAGCAAAAGGAGTCCACACAGTGGAGATTGAAAGGGAGAGAGGTTCGATTTGTTTTATTCGTGATCCTGAAGGAAACCTCATTGAAATATATGAAGCATGACAGCGGAGTGAAATGATTAAAGAGGCCATGCTTTACAGATCGCTGGATAAGAGGAAAGTTTCCTGTTTTCTCTGTCATCACCGCTGTGAGATTGCCGATTCAAAATTTGGAGTCTGTGGAGTGAGGCAGAACAGAGAAGGCAAGCTCTATACCCATGTGTTTGGCGAGGTCATTGCTGCCCATATCGATCCCATCGAGAAAAAGCCTCTCTACCATTTTCTGCCAGGTACCACTTCCTTTTCTATTGCCACCATCGGCTGCAACTTTCGCTGTCCCTTCTGTCAAAACTGGCAGATTTCTCAGATCAAAAAGAAGGATGACCAAGACATCTCAGAGCAAAAAATGCTGCCGGAAGAAATTGTCAATGGGGCTAAATCGCGAGGCTGTCAGAGCATATCCTACACCTACACGGAGCCTACTATTTTTTTTGAGTATGCTTATGAAACAGCCAAGCTGGCTAAAAAGGAAGGAATGGCCAATATTTTTGTCACCAACGGCTACATGACACCGGAAGCCTTAGAGACCATTCGTCCCTATCTTGATGCCTGCAATGTGGACCTGAAATCCTTCAAGGAAGATTTTTATAAAAAGATATGTAAGGCTCATCTGCAGCCTGTTCTGGATTCCATTCGGCTGATGAAGGAATCGAACATATGGGTGGAGGTGACCACTCTGGTTGTTCCTGATCAAAACGATGGAGAAGAAGAGTTAACCCAAATCGCCCGTTTTATTTCTGATTTGGATTCTGACATTCCCTGGCATATCAGCCGATTCCATCCCGATTATCAGTATAATCACGCTTCAGCGACGCCCATGGAGACTCTGCGCCGCGCGTATTCCATAGGCAAAAAAGAGGGGCTCCATTATGTTTACATCGGGAATGTTTTAGGAGAATCAGAAGAGACCCTGTGTCCGCAGTGCCAGAAGACGGTGATTCAGAGGCAGGGTTTTTTCCTGGGCAAAAAAAATATCAAGGATTCTGCCTGTCCTTTCTGCGGGAAAAAAATCGCCGGAGTATTTTCCTATCCCCCTGAAGCCTGAATTTCAATCCTATTCATTTTAAAAAGGTGAGGGACGGGGATGACGACCCCCCGTTCCTCACCTATTATCATGGGGTATAAGGATACTTGTATTTCTAAATCATTTTATGAAAGGATCATAGTTTTATATAATAAAAAGAGAATGTCCTAAAGTGACGTGATTGCTAAAGATTAGGATAAATGTTGGATGGTAAATGTCTGAGCGGCATTTCAGATTTAAAAATCTGAACTAGAGCGGAGACATTTTCCTCCAACATTTCATCCTTTTTTATCCCGTCACTTTGGGACAAAGGCAATAGAAATGATAGATTTGTGGAGATAACCATGGTGGATATGAAGAATTTGGCCTTGTTCACTGACCTGTATGAGCTGACTATGGCAGCCTGCTATCTGGAACAAAACATGATGCAGGAAGCCACTTTCTCGCTTTTCGTGCGCGAGTATCCTCCTTCACGGCAGTATTTTGTCTGCGCTGGCCTGGCAGAAGTTCTGGGCTATCTTGGGAAGCTGGAATTCACATCTGAAGACCTGGCTTTCTTGGAGGAAACAGGTTTCTTCAAGCCTGAATTCCTGTCTTACCTGGAAAAGTTTCGATTCACCGGTGAAGTTTATGCTCTTCCTGAGGGCCGAATCTTTTTTGCCGATGAGCCGGTCATTGAAATCGCCGCTCCTCTCATTGAAGCTCAGATAGTGGAAACCTTTCTGATCAATGCCGTCAATCTTCAGACCACTATCGCCACCAAGGCTTCCCGGTGTGTGCACGCAGCCCATCCCCGCCAGCTTGTCGATTTTTCTCTGCGTCGGACTCAGGGCACTGATGCAGGGATGAAAGTGGCGCGGGCCAGTTTCATCGGAGGATTCACAGGCACCAGCAATGTTCTGGCAGGGAAAATGTACGGCATTCCCATTTTTGGGACCATGGCTCATTCTTTTGTGACCAGCTTTGAGAGGGAAATCGATTCGTTCAGAGCCTTTGCCCGGTCCTTTCCCCAGAATACAGTGCTGCTGGTGGACACCTATGACACCATCCAGGGAGCCGTGAAGGCAGCGGAAGTGGGGAAAGAGATGGCCAGGGAGGGAAGGAAATTGAAAGGAGTGAGGCTGGACAGCGGGGATATGGCTTCCCTCAGCCGAAAAGTGAGAAAAGTCCTTCTGGATTCTGATCTTGATGAGGCCCAAATTCTGGCCAGTGGAGGCTTTGATGAGTACAAAATCCAAGAAGTATTCAAAAAGGGAGCTGATATTGATTCCTTCGGAGTGGGAACAAAGATGGGAGTCTCTGCTGATGCTCCCTACCTGGATATGGCCTATAAAATGGTGAGATATGACGGGCGTCCGGTGCTCAAGCTCAGCACCGGGAAGAGAAGCCTGCCTTCGGATAAGCAGGTTTGGCGCTTCACCTCACCGGGTGGAAAGTTAGAAAAAGATATCATCGGCTTAAGGGACGAAAACCAAAAAGGAGGGGAGCCGCTGCTGAGGAAGGTGATGGAAGAGGGAAAAATCATTTGTTCCTCCCCCTCTTTATCCCAGATTCAACAGAGTTTCTTGCAGGAGTTTTCTTGCCTTGATGATAAATACAAAAAAATAGAGGGGGGAGGAGATTTTTATCCAGTGAGTCTGTCTCCTCGATTGAAGAACCTCCAGCAGGAAATAGTCCAGGAAGTGAAAGAAAAAGAACTGGGAGAAAGTTGAGGTGAAAAAATACAGGTTTCTTCAGCATACCGGTGATGCCAAGTTCCGGGCCTATGGGAAGAGCTTGGAAGAGTCCTTCACCAATGCCGCCTTGGCTACAGCTTCTCTTATGTGGGAATGGAAGGATGTCAAAAAGAATATACAGCATAAAGTCAAGGTTGAAGGAAATGATCTGGAGCAGCTTCTGGTCAATTTTTTAGAAGAAATCCTCTATCTTTTGGATTCCAAGATGTTTCTTCTGGCATCAGTGGAAAAGATGAATATTCAAAAGAAAAACGGACGGTATTTTTTAAACGCACTTTTTAGAGGAGATAAATATTCTGAAAAATACAAAATCTTTGGTGATGTCAAGGCCATAACCTACCACCAGATGAATATCAAAAAGAATGACCACTTCACCGCACAGGTTGTGGTCGATATATGAGGTGAAAAATGGACATAAATGTGAAAAAAATAAACGATTACACCTGGGAGATTCCCAAACAGGGAGAGATGAAGGTTCCTACTGTTCTCTACGCTTCTTCCAAATTGCTGGAGAGCATCAAGAATGATCTCACCCTCAGGCAGGCCAGAAATGTGGCTTGTCTGAATGGGATCCAGCGGAAAGCCTATGTCATGCCTGACGCTCATCAAGGGTATGGTTTTCCCATAGGCGGAGTGGCTGCTTTTGATTTGGACCAGGGAGTCATCTCTCCGGGCGGAGTTGGGTATGACATAAACTGTGGGGTCAGACTGCTGAGGAGCGATTACGCTGAACAGGACATTTACGCCCAGCGGAAGCAGCTTCTGGTTGAGATTTTCAAAGAGGTTCCAGCAGGAGTGGGTAAAGGAGGAACCACCCGCCTCACCCGCAGCGGTCTTGAGGAGGTGTGTATGAAGGGAGCTGAATGGGCTGTGGAGAATGGATACGGAATGAAAGCGGATTTGCAGCGAACAGAAGAATACGGAAGGATGAAAACGGCTGATACCAGTTTTCTTTCCAAGAGAGCGTTAGAGAGAGGTGTCCCTCAGTTGGGGACGTTGGGTGCAGGCAATCATTTTCTGGAGATTCAGAAAGTGGATGAGATTTTTGACAGCCAGGTGGCCAAAGTTTTTGGGATAGGGAAGGAAGGACAGATCATGGTCATGATTCACTGCGGAAGCCGCGGTCTGGGGCACCAGGTGGCTTCTGATTTTATCCGATCCATGGAAAACAAATTCGGTACCAAAGGTCTTCCTGATAGAGAATTGATCAATGCTCCCATCCACTCTCCCCTGGGGCAGGAATATTATAAATCCATGAGCGCAGCCGTGAATTTTGCCTTTGCCAACAGGCAGATGATTGCTCATTGGGTCCGCAGTGTATTTGCCAAAATCATGGGAAGTTCAGAAGGAATGGACCAGGTTTATGATGTTTGCCATAACGTGGCCAAATTCGAAAAACACAGTATCAACGGCCGGATAAAAGAAGTCTGTGTTCACCGAAAAGGAGCCACCAGAAGTTTTGGTTCTGGTCGAGAGGAAATTCCAGAAGTCTACCGCTCTGTGGGACAGCCGGTTCTCATACCCGGGAGCATGGGGACTGCCTCCTACGTGCTGGTAGGAACAAAACAGGCCGAAGAGATAAGTTTTGGTTCCACTGCTCACGGCGCCGGAAGAGTGATGTCCAGGCGTGCGGCCCTGCGTCGATTCAGAGGAGAGAAGATCAAGAAGGAATTGGAAAATAAAGGCGTGGAGCTTCAGTTTACAGGTTGGAAAGGTGTGGCTGAGGAAGCCTCCGGAGCTTATAAAGATGTGGATGAAGTGGTGAAAGTCTCTCATGAAGTGGGGATCGGAAAGCTGGTGGCTCGATTGGTTCCTGTAGGAGTCATGAAAGGTTAAAAAGGGACATTCCTCCCCCTGCCATTCTTTACTCCTTCTATTGATCCCAACGATATTGGATTCCAAGGAGGAAATTCCTATTCTTATTCCAAAACAAAGACCGATAAACAAGCCTGTGCTCATAAAAACCAAACCCCCACCCGCCCCGTAAAAAAGAACCAGGATCATGGAGATCGACAATTTGGACATCTGGCTTTTTTTGGATTGTTTTTATGCTGGTTTACGGGTCTAGAATCGGAAATAGTAAGCTAAGGCCACACCGTAGCCGTTCCCACCAAGATTGATATCAGTGCCGCTTTCCTTAAAACGGGCACTGTAATATCCGATGTAGAATTTCAGGGAGAAAAAAGATGTGAGATGGATATAAGTGCCAGCCTGGATATGCCCTCCCCATGTTTTTCGGGAATACAGGGGCTGGCCAATGGTTTCAGGAGAGTTCTCGCTGTAGTTGTAGTGATCCACTCCCAAGCCCACAAAAGGGGAAAATATTCCGTACTTCCTTAAATAAAACACAGAGAGAGTTATGGGTGTAATCTCCAGCCTGCTTTGCTGGTAATCATTCTCTCCCTTATCGGAAATGAATCGAAAGCCTAAGGACACTCCAACCCGATCCCTTGAGTTCAACGGAAGTTTGAAAAATGTTTCCACTCCTGTGAAAGGGGAACTTTTTCCATACACATCCTGGAGACGGGAAGCATGCATGAATTGAAAACCACCCATCAGACCTACAAAGAAGGCCATTTTGTCTTCTCTGGGTGGCTTTCTTTTCAATCGAGGGAAGAGCTCTTTTGGTGGTTTTTGTTCGGGTTTCACTTCAGTCTCTTTCTCTTCTTCCGGGATTTCTTCTTTTTTCACAGGTGCAGGTTTTTCTTCAACTTTTTCCCTCTCTTTTTCCATTATTTCTTTTTCCAGCCAGAAAAAAGCGGTGAGTCCGGTGGTGGATTCTTCGATTTTATAATCGGGAAACTCTCCGGCGAGGTCGAAGACAACCCTGGTTACATCCGGCTGATATTTGGCCACTCTTATGGCCTTGACCCCAAAGTGAATAACTTCTGTGTGCGGAGGGCAGTGGAATTCTTTGGCCCCTATGAAATCAATAACCACCCGGTTGGGATCAGAGAGAGAAAAGCTTTTGTAGCTGAAAGGCTGATCTATGTCCAGATGAACAACCAGCTTATCTTCCAATTTATCCAACCGGATTTCTTCCAATACGGTGGAATCATCAGCTCGAGCCAAACACAAATTTATCAAGAAAAGAAGGCTTATCAAGAAAGTTCCTGTTGTTTTTGTTGTTTTCAAAGCATTCTCTTTCTTTCTTTTATTTTTGGTGGATCTTAGGAAACAAGTTTTCACTTTCCGGGCTGAAAATTGGCTTATTTTTCTTGAAGAACTCTAGCACATTAAAAAAATAAGGTCAATCCAAAGTTCGTCTTAATTGGGAAGCACCCCCAAAACCGTAATGGTTGTAAATAATGATTGAA
>JBKHJA010000015.1:0-34414 GCA_046538375.1 Candidatus Aminicenantota bacterium | reverse complement strand
CGATACCGTCAACCTGAACTCCAGGCTTCTATCACCAAAGCTATCCAACTGTTAAACCTGGATACAAAGAGGAAAAGGTCTGTTTTTATAAAGGTCAATATCGTCCGTCCTGCCCCACCTTCTTCCTGTGTGGTGACCCATCCGGCTGTGGTGGAGGCCTTGATTCATGTTCTCAGGAAAAAGGGACTCCATGAAGTGGTGGTGGGTGAAGGGCCCGCAGCAGGAGTGGATGTGGAGAGTGCTTTCAAAAAATCCGGTTATCTTCGGCTTTCCAGAAAGCTTGATGTTCCTCTTTTAGACCTCCATAAGGCCGAGCGGGTTCTAAAAGAGTGGGAGTATGGGATTCTGGAACTTCCGTTGGCACTGATAAAAAGTGACCTTTATATCAATGCCGTTAAGATGAAGACTCATTATCACACCGGAGTTACCCTCTCTACTAAGAGCCAGCAGGGACTCCTGACTCCTGAAGCCAAGAAAGCCAATCACAGAGAGCATGACCTTCACCAGAGCCTGGTGTCCATAGCCAAGGTGGTGCAGCCGGATCTGGTGATCGTTGATGCTGTTGATTCCATGGAAGGAGAAGGGCCCACCACAGGCCAGAAGAAACATACTCAAGTGATGGTCTACGGAGACAATCTGTATGAGACAGACATAGCCTGCTGTCATTTTATGGGAGTGAGGCCCTCTGAAATTCAACATCTCCATCATGCCGTTCAGCAGGGGCTGGCAAACTCTGAGCCGGAGATCAGAGGAGAAGCCTTCTTCCGTCATAAAACCACATTCAAGATGCCCAGTCCCAAGCCTAAAAAGATATTGAATTTTTATTCTTGGAAGAACTACCACGCCTGTGCTGCAGATGATCATTGCTTTGAAGAAGCGATTCACTATGCCCTGGTCCGTCCCAAATATTGGATCACTTTCTTCCCCAGATTTCTATTCTTTGTGCTGTTCAAACGCTTCCATCTTTTGCGCGGTAAAAAGGCCAAAATTCCCAGAGTGCCGGGCCGTATCCTCTGCCTCGGCAACTGCAGCCGGGATGCGGCCGATGAGATGGGAGCTTATTTTGTGCCGGGATGTCCTCCTCAGCCAGAAGATATTTTGAAAACCATTTCACGGATGAAATAGAGGGATTTTCATAAAAAGAGCCAAAGATGAAGCCAGAAAGGGACAATGTTGTTTCTGTCATAAAAGTCAGACAGAGCACCGAGGAGGCGGTGAAAGAAGCCATCCGTCGAGTTGGGGGTATGGAATCTGTGGTCAAGAAAGGAGATGAAGTCTTTTTGAAACCCAATTTTGTGGCCCCCAGGGATTCTTCCCAGGGAGTGACCACTGATTTTGAGGTCATCCGGGTGGTGGCTGAAGAAGTCCGACGCTTCGGGGGCATTCCCGTTCTTTTCGAAACACCGGCCATTGAATTCGACAAGGATTGTGTTTTTGATTATTTAGGTGTTTATGATTTTGCCAGGAAAAATAAAATTCAGTTAGTCGACGGCTGCTGCGAGTTGATAAAAGTGCAGGTTCCCAGAGGAAAAGTGTTCAGATCACTGAGAATACCGAAAGTTCTCCACCGGGCAAAAATCATCAATCTGCCCAAATTGAAAACACACGTGGTGGCCAAAATGACCTGCGGCATGAAGAATCTCATGGGATTACTGCCTGATCCTGAAAAGAGAAGTGTCCACATTCGTGGTGTTCAAGCGGCTATCGCCGATATTGGCAAAGTTTTCCAGCCGATCCTCACCGTAGTGGATGCCACAACCTGCCAGGAAGGGGACGGACCCACTTATGGCGATAAGATCGACCTGGGCCTGATCATATCGGGAAGAAATATTGTTTCAGTGGACAAAGTTTGCAGTGAAATCATCGGCCTTCCCTGGGAAAAAGTAGGATATCTCAGCTTATCAGACAGTCTGCGGAATACAGAGAGCATAAAAGTGGTAGGGGAGTCTGTTGCGGATGTCCGTCTCCGGTTCACTGTGCCCCAAAAGAATGCTTTCTTTCATCTTTTGGCAAGATTGATATACATGGTGGACGTTGTTTTTTCGAAATTTTTTTCCCAGCCTTTCATCCAATTTTTATACAGCACAGGGTATGTGGGGACCAATGTCGAAATAATCAGGCAGAGATGCGATGGGTGCGGTGATTGTGTGAGAGTTTGCCCTGTAGAAGGGGTTTTGAATATAGAGAGAGGAAAAGTGGATTACAAGAATTGTATCCGTTGCTTGGACTGTTTTATAGCCTGTAAACAAAAAGCCATAACCGTCAAAGGTTTCTCACGCCCTAAAAAATGAGCAATAAATCTCTCTCTGTATTTTTTCCAGTCTTGAATGAGGAAGGGACAGTAGCCAGGTTAACCCAGGACCTGTTGCATATTCTTCATTCTGAATTTGATCAAGGCGAAGTGATCATCGTTGATGACGGCAGCACGGATGGAACAGGTCAGATCGCCGATGAGCTCTGTCGGCAAAACAGCGGCTATGTGAGGGTTATTAGTCATGAGAAGAGCAGTGGGTATGGTCATGCCTTAAGAGCCGGTTTTGCCGCCTCCCGTTATGATCTTATCTTTTTTACAGACGGAGATTATCAATTTTCCATGAATGATCTGTACACAGCTTTATCCTTGATTGAAGATCATGATATGGTGGTGGGCTACAGGCAGGACAGGAAGGATCCCAGACTTCGTATCTGGCTGGCCTGCGGATACAATCTGCTGGTGAGGATTTTGTTCGGATTGAAATTGAAAGATATCGATTGTTCTTTTAAATTGTTCAAACGGGAGGCTCTGGAAAAAATCGCCATCCAATCCCAGGGATATTTTATCGATACCGAGATAATGGTCAAAGCGAAAAAACAAGGTTTGCGGATAAAAGAATTCGGGGTCAAACATCTGCCGAGAACTTCGGGAAAATCCAAGGTCAGGATGAAGCATATGTTTATCACCCTTCATGAGATCATAAAGCTGTGGAAAGGGCTCCATTGAGAAAAAGAGGAGAAGATTCAGGTTGAAAGTTCTGCTTATCAATCCATCTATAACCCAAAAAGAAGTCTACGCCAAATATTCAGCCGGAGCTCCCAGCTTGCCTCCTCTGGGCTTGTGTTATATAGCGGCTGTCCTGCTCGCCAGAGGACATCCCGTAAAAATTTTAGATTGTGCTGCTGAGAATATTTCCCTGTCTCAACTCCAGAAGGAAGTTCAGGAATTCAAACCCGGTTTGGTGGGAGTCACCTCCACAACTGTTTCTTATGAAGCGGCCAGAAAGGCAGTCCATGCTGTAAAAGAAGTGGATCATGGAATCAAGACAGTGTTGGGGGGAGCTCACCTGAGTGCCCTCCCCCAGGCCACTATGGCCGAGGATGAGAATATCGATATCGGTATTTTTGGAGAAGGAGAGTACAGCCTGTTGGAAGTTGTGGACCGGCTGGAGAGGAGAGAGTCTCTGGTTTATGTGGAAGGGACCATTGTCAGGCAGGACGGATGCCTTAAAATGAACAAAGCCCGGGATCCGGTTAAAAACCTGGATGAGATTCCTTTTCCGGCACGGCATTTGCTTAAAGACCTCCGCTTATACTCGCACACACCGTTTCGAGGAGCCAAATTCATGACCACCATGATCACCAGCCGCGGCTGTCCTTTCCAGTGCGGCTTCTGCGATCAATCCGTGTTTGGCCGGGTGTGGAGGTACCACAGTCCTGAGTATGTCGTTGATGAAATTTCTTATCTGAAAGAAACATACGGTATAGATTTTGTTTCTTTCGAGGATGACAATTTCATGCTCTCCAAAAAGAGAACCATAGAAATCTGTCAGAGGATGATAAAGAAAAAGATAAACATCCAGTGGTCCTGTCTGGGGCATGCCAATGAGGTGGACGATGAGACTCTTTCCTGGATGAAGAAAGCAGGCTGCAGAACGATTTATCTGGGGATAGAGAGCGGTTCACCCAGAATTTTAGAGCTCATCAACAAAAAGGCGAATTTAGAAGAGATCAGGAAGGGCGTGGAAAGGATAAAAAAGCATAACATCAGCACCACTGGTTCCTTTATCCTTGGGCTTCCCACCGAGACCAAACAAGAAATGGAAAGCACCATCGATTTCGCTTTAAATCTTCCCTTGGATGGAATCACTTTTTTTATTTTTACTCCCTATCCCAACACCCCACTCAGAGAGCTGGCTTTGAAACACGGAAATGTCAGCCGGGAGTGGAAAAGTTATTCAGGGCATCCTGGTTCATTGCCGTTCATTCCTGAAGGGATGAGTGAAGAATTTTTGCTGAATATTCAAAAAGAAGCTTATCGGAGATTTCTTCTCAGGCCCAGCTATCTCATCAGGCACTGGGGCACCTTTGCCAACCGCAAAGCCGTCCAGAAAGGAGTCAGATTTTTAAGAGCTTTGATTTCCCCATAGTTCAAGAAGATGCTTCTGCCATCAAGTCTACCTGTCTTATTCTTATCCAGGAGGCTGGGTTAGGTTGGGCGGGAGTCTTCAAGGCCGCTTCATCCCTTCCTGCGTATTTTACTCACCCCATTTGGAAGAGAGCCATATGAGGAAAAGTTGAAGAATAATATCTCTTCCCCTATTCGAGTGGATGTGGTGATTCCGGTTTTGAACGAGGCCCATGTTCTGGAGAAAAGCGTAGCCACAGTCCGTGAATTTTTAAAAGAGAATTTGTCTTATCCCTGGCAGATTATGGTTGTGGATAACGGTTCTACTGATGGGACCTATGAGGTCGCCCAAAGCCTCGCTCATCGATTTGAAGATGTGAAGTTTGTCTATCTGAAAGAGAAAGGCCGGGGAAGAGCCCTTAGAGAGGCATGGCAGACCAGTGCTGCCGATGTTGTTCTGTATACGGATGTGGATCTTTCTACAGAATTAAAATTCCTCCCCCTATTGGTGAAAGCCCTGGCCGAAGAAGGATACGATATGGCCATCGGATCACGGTTGGCCAAGGATTCGTTGACCAAGAGAAGTTTTAAAAGAGAGATCACCTCCCGGGCCTACAATCGATTCGTCAAATGGGTCCTGTTCACCACCTTTACTGATGCCCAGTGTGGGTTCAAGGCAGTGACAAGAGAAGTGGTGGACAAAGTGGTGCCTCACGTGAAAGATCAAGGGTGGTTCTTTGATACAGAGCTTCTTGTGCTGGGAGAGAAGCAGGGTTATAAAATTAAGGATATTCCTGTGGTTTGGGTTGAAGATGATGACAGCCGGGTGAAGATCATTCCTACAGCTTTAAAGAACATAGCTGGAATCTTCCGGCTGCGCTGGCATCTGACAAGGAATGGTCTAAGGAAATTGAAAATATTCAGAAATCGTGGAGCGGCATGAGAGTATTGCTCATCAATCCTTATCAGGTATACCTGGTCAATAAAGCGGGAAAAATCTATAACAGAGTGTGGCCTCCTCTGGCACTGGCCAACTGCGCCGCCCTGTTGGAAGAACAGGGCCATCAGGTTCAGATTATGGATGCCAACGCCTTGAGGCTTTTTCCTGAAGAGGTTGCCCAGGAGGCCCGAAACTTCCATAAAGTTTTCATTTCTTCTTCCAGCCTGGACCGCTGGCAGTGTCCCCATGTGGATATAAAGCCCTTTTTAAACACTGTGGCCGCTGTAAGAGAAGGGAATGAGGAAGTCTATGTGCTCGGTGTGCACGGAACGGTTAGGCCAGAAGCAGTGCTTAATCTGACCCAGGCTAAGGCTGTTATCCGTGGTGAGCCGGAATGGACCGTAGCCGATATCTGCCAGGGAAAAAGACTGGAAAACACTAGAGGGGTGGCTTTTATGGAAAACGGCCAAATGATGATCACACCAGACCAGAGGCCTTTGGACCTGGACGCCCTTCCCAGGCCGGCTTTCCACCTGCTGCCCATGGAGAAATATTTTTACGAGGTTTTGGGCTCAAACTTTACCCTCTTGGAGAGCTCCAGGGGATGCACTTTCCGATGCGATTTTTGTCTTCTGAAGATGTACGGCCAAGGTGTGCGCAGGAAGTCACTGGCTAAGCTGATTGAAGAAATAGATTATGCCGTTTCCCGGTTTGGTATAAAGACATCCTATTTCATGGATCTCGAATTCACCGTGTTTCGCCGCCAAATTCTGGAACTTTGCCGTTACCTGGTAAAGAGACAGTATGATTTTCAGTGGACCTGTCAAACCAGGTTTGACCTTGTGGATGAGGAGTTATTGGGAAAGATGAGGCAGGCTGGATGCCGGTTGATTCATTTTGGAGTGGAAGCAGGAACAGACAGCCGGCTGGAAAGCATCCATAAAAAAATGACAGTGAGACAGATTGAGGAAGGCATGCGGATGGTTCACCGGGCGAAGATCGATACAGCCTGCTTTTTCCTGCTGGGATTTCCAGATTCCACCCCAGAAGAAATAAAGCAGACCGTTGAGTTTGCCAAAAAATTGAAACCCACCTATGCCCTTTTCCACGTGGCTGTTCCTTATCCGGGCACATTGCTTTATGAACAGATGCAGAGAAGTGGAAAAGAAGCTTTTCATGGAACGCTTTTTCCTGAAGCCTGTGTGGAGGGGGAGGAGTTGAAAAAACTTAAGAAAACAGCACGCAGCGCTTATGCCGGTTACTACTTGAGGCCCCGGTATATCTTGTCACGCTTGGGGAAGGGAGAGATTCTGTCCATTTTCCGACAGATTAAACTTTTTTTCGGTTACCTTTGATGTGTTTCAAAAATATACGCATAAGAACATGAATTTATTATAAAAATGAATACCAAGGGAAAAAGTCACCTGTGAGGGACTCTCAGGTAAAGAAGTTCAGTCAGCGGGACTGGCTTCTGGCTGCTGGTTTGTTTGTGGTCGGCCTGGCAGCCAGAATTCCTTTTGCCAGCAAGCTTCTATTTCACAGTGATTCTGTCCGCTTTGCTCTGGCCATGGAACATTTCGATGTGGCCCGGATGAGGCCGCATGCTCCGGGGTATATTCTTTACGTTGCCGCCGCTAAATTGGCCCATCTTCTCATCCATGATGCCAGAGTGAGTTTGGTGGGAGTGAGTGTTCTGTCCAGTGCTTTGACCATCCCCGTTCTTTATTTTTTAGCAGCGAAGATGTTCGGACGCTCCACCGCTTTAATCAGCAGCCTGCTTCTCCTCAGTTCTCCCTTATATTGGTACAACAGCGAAATGCCTTTCACTTATGCTCTGGAAAGTCTGTTTGCTCTTCTTTTTGTCTACAGCTGCTGTGGATTGGTCATGGGGGGAAGACGATGGCTGATTGTTTCTGCCGTTCTCTTGGGTTTGGCCGCAGGAGTTCGGCCCAACATTATTATTCTCTTTTTGCCCTTATGGCTGTTTGCCTTAAGAAAATATTCTTTTAAACACATTCTGTCTTCTTTTTTTGTGTTTGGTTTGACCTGTTTAGCCTGGTTTGCGCCTCTTGTCATTATGACAGGAGGATTGGGCAAGTACCTGACAGTCCTGAATGCTCAGTATAAAATGGTTGTTTTGTATCCAGCCTCCTATTTATTCCAGGTCAAAGTCCGCACCACAATCTTTTTGAAATTCATGCTTTACGGCCTGACCTTGGGGCTCCTGCCCATGATTTACTACTTCGGTCGTTTCTTTCGGATATCATCTGTGGTGAAAGATATCAGATTGAGATTCTTGTTAATATGGATTGTTCCGGCTGTGCTTTTTTATACAGGAGTGAATATCTGGAATCCAGGGCAGGTGATGGTCATCCTTCCGCCTTTGATGATTTTTATGGCTGAATCTGTCAAAGGGTTGGCAAAAGATAAACAGGAAGGATTGAGTAAAATCATGGGAGGACGCCCGTCAAGCCTGTTCAAAGTCATAAAGTCCATATTTTCCTATAAAGCCCTTCTCCCTGTGGGAGTGTGTATACTCCTATTGGTCAATATTTTCATTTTTCTTTTTGGACATACACAGGTCTCTTATCCAGCCATAAAAAAGGAGGAAACCCGCTTGACTGAGCTCATTCGATTGACAGAGGAAAACACCTCTCCAGAAAAAACCATGATTCTGGCGCTTTTTCAAAACACTCAGGCGGGCTACTATCTTCCTGATTATCTCATCTGCTGTCCGTTCCCCATCATCTTCAGTGATGCTGAGATCCCTGTGGAAGCTCAAAATGTCTATATCAGCCACCAGCATCAAACAAATCCCAAGACATACTGGATTCCATCAGGTTTTAAAATACAACCTATCCCTGTGCCTGAAGGCGTAGATACTTTGATGGTATGGGAGAAGGATATCGCCCGATACTATCAAAACGAGGGGCGCTCCCTTAGAGAGATAGAGTCCGGCCGAATGGATGTGGGAGTGTATTCACTCAAAGTCGAGCCCGGAGAGAAGATCCATTATGGATATCATTTTTGGACCGTGAAAGAAAGGGATCCCTCCCAGCTTTAAGGGGAAATCATGTCTGTGATTTTAAAAAAGAGGGTGGAGAGAGTCCTTCTCATCCAGCCGCCGCTGACCACCCAGACGGATTTAAGTTCTGAGCCAAAGGGCATCCATCCTCCTCTTGGCTTGGCTTACCTGGCGGCTGTTTTGGAGAAGGATTACCAGGTCCGCATCCTGGACGCTGTGGCCGAAGGATATGAAACAGAGGTTCTCCTGGAGCGAAATTTGATCCGCTACGGACTGAGCTATAAAAAAATCGCCGAGAGCATCAGGAGGTTTGAGCCGGATGTGGTGGGAATTTCCAATTTGTTTTCTTCCGGATTCAGAGAGGCTTTCCAGGTTTCTTCACTGGTCAAAAAAATCGACCCAGAGATTATCACAGTCATGGGTGGTCCCCATCCTTCGGCTTTGACTGAGGATGTGCTTCAACATCAGGGAGTTGATTTTGTGGTGTTGGGAGAAGGGGAGTACAGTTTCAAAGAACTGTTGCACAGCATGGAGAGAGGCAGTTTTCAAAATCTCGATGGTGTGGCCTTCCATCAGAACGGCCAAGTGCAGGTGATATCCAAGACACAGTTCATCCAGGATCTGGACGAACTTCCCTTTCCAGCCAGGCATCTTCTTCCCATGAAAAGGTACTTTGGGATCGGAGAAGCTTTTATCGTTACCCGGGAAAAGCCCTTTGCTCCGTTGATCACTTCCCGTGGATGCACCGCCCAATGCACTTTTTGTCCTGTTCATGCCACCTGGGGAAGAAAGTGGAGGGCCCGCTCCGCTGAAAACGTACTGGATGAAATTGAACACCTGGTGAAAACTTATGGAGTGAAAGAGATCCATTTCGATGATGACAATCTGGTCTTGAACAGAAAACGCGCTCAAAAGATTTTTCAGGGAATTACGGACAGAAAATTGAATATCGTTTGGACCGTGCCCACAGGTCTGGCGCTGTGGGCGGTGGATGAGGATCTTTTGGAGCTGATGAGAGAAAGCGGCTGCTATAAACTCTATGTGGCTGTTGAATCTGGCGATGAATATATCCTTCACCAGGTTATACGAAAGCCTCTCCATTTAAAAAAGATTAAACCTCTAGTTCGAGCCATGAGAAAATTGGATATAGAGGTGGAGACGTTCTTTGTAGTGGGAATGCCAGGGGAAAGCGGGGATTCTCTCAAACGAACCTTCCGATTCGCCAGAGAACTGGATGCTGATGCCACCCATTATTTCTTTGCCAATCCCATGCCCGGGACGAGATTATGGGAGGTGTGTGAGGAAAATGGTTATTTCAGGGAGGGATTCAGTCTGGAGAAAATCCGTGTGGAGCGCGCTAATATCGAAACACCCGGGCTTCCTGCCCAAAAATTGGAGCGGCTGGTGGCCCGTGAGCAGTTGATGTGTAGATTTCTGGCTTTGCTGAAGCATCCCTGGAGAATCATAAAGAAATATTTTTCGTATATCAAGAAAGACCGGCGAATCGTGTTCAATTTTCTGCTCAAAAATTTCAAGGAGGGGATAAGGTAAAATGGCGGCCAGGAAAGCCCATATTGCCTTAATATCGCTTTACTCCACCGATGCTATAGGAATAAGATACCTCAGTTCTATCCTCAATAATTATGGGCATAAGGTCTCGCTGATCTTGTTTAAAGAGCTCTATCTGGCTGCTGATTCCATGACTCTGCCCACCAGAAAGGAGTACCGATTTTTGGTCGATTTGCTCAAGAGGCTGAATCCTGATATGGTGGGTCTCAGTCTCCGTTCATCCTATTTTAAAATTGCTTCCCAAATAACCAAAAAAATAAAGAGAGAATTATCCATTCCTGTGATCTGGGGTGGAACTCATCCCACCATAGCTCCAGATGAAAGCATTCAGGTGGCTGACATGATTTGTCTGGGAGAAGGAGAATATCCGCTTCTGGAACTGGCAGAGAAGATATCTTCCTCTCAACATATTTCACATATCAAGAATCTTTGGATAAGAAAAGACGGGCGTATCATCAAAAATGAAGTGCGGCCGTTGATAAAAGATTTAGACAGTCTGCCTTTTCCTGATTACGGAGATAAAAATAAATATTTCATTGAACAAGGTGTTAAGTCTTCTTATGATCCAGGTCTTCAGACTTACAACCTCAATATTCTGGCCTCCCGCGGATGTCCCTATCACTGTTCCTACTGCTGCAACAGCATTTTCAATGCCATTTATCATAAGAAGGGGCCTCGGATCAGGAGGCGGAGCGTTGAAAATGTGATGGAGGAGATTCATGCTCTCATGGACCGTTTTCCCCGTTTGAGGAGAGTTGATTTTATCGATGAAGTTTTTGCCTGGGATAAGAAATGGACGGCTGAATTTATCGAGTGTTACAGGAATGAAGTTGGTTTGCCGTTTCATTGTGCCCAACATCCCAACATGGTCAATAAAGAGATCCTGAAACTGTTGAAAGAGGCCGGCCTGGAAAGAGTTGAAGTGGGGGTTCAGAGTGGATCAGAGCGGATACGCAGGGAATATTTTGAACGGCCTGTTTCAGACAGGAGACTTCTTCAAAATTCCCGATTGCTTAAGGAAATGGGCATCGTGCCTTTTTATGATTTTATCGTCGACAATCCCTTTGAATCCGAAGAGGACAAAAGACAGGGGCTGGAATTTCTGCTCCAGTTTCCACGGCCCTTTCATCTTCATGTGTTTTCATTGATATTTTTTCCAAACACCATAATCACAAAGCGGGCTTTGTCTGCCCACCTCATCTCTGAGGACCAGGTGGAAAGCCGTGCCCAACAGACCTTTGAGCAGATGTTTGTCACCTTAAGATATCCCCGACCTAAAGACAATCAATTCTGGATCAGTCTTTATTCTCTGGCTTCCAAGAGTTTCATTTCCAAATCACTTATAAGGTGGCTGAGTCATAGAGATTTTTTGAGGAAACACCCCAAGATTTTGGTCCTGTTTGCCGATTTTGCCAATACCTTAAAATTGAGCTTGATCGCGGTGAAGTGGCTCTGGGAGGGAAAGCCTGTTTTTTCCACAATTCGCCAGACTGCCAGGCGGGGGAGGAGTCCTATCATCTGAGGACATGGATAAGGGGGATAATGGGCCAATAAATTTCTGATGCAGAATAAAATGAAACCTGGTTTTAAATCCATGTCAGAGCGAAAAAAATTTAAAATAAGCCTGATTGCTCTGTATTCTTCAAGTTCCATCGGACTCCGATATCTGGCCGCGGTGCTCAGGAAAGAAGGATTTGATGTCCACATGATTTTCTTCAAAGAAAAGAACATTGCGCTGGATCTTATGGAACTGCCGGCCAGGAGAGAATACGATTTGCTGGTGGGTTTGCTCAAGGACCTCGATCCTGATCTGATCGGGATCGGTGTTCGCTCCTCATTTTTGAATATCGCCAGAGAGATCACCCGAAGAATTCAGACCAGTTTAAGCAAGCCGGTGATATGGGGAGGGACTCATGCCACTGTGGATCCCGAGGACAGCATCCAGGCGGCTGACATGATTTGTCTGGGAGAAGGGGAGCAGGCGGTTCTGGAGTTGGCCCAAAAGCTCTGGTGGGGTCAGAACACAACAGACATCCAGAATCTATGGATCCGCAAGGACGGGCAGGTGAAGAGGAATCCACTCAGGCCGCTGATCCAGAATTTGGATTCGCTTCCTTTTCCAGATTATGTGGATGAAAATAAATATTTCATCGAGGATGAGAGAATCTTAGAAAGGGACCCGGGTGTTCAGGCTTTTAATCTGGATGTCTTGACATCCAGAGGCTGTCCCTATCACTGCAGCTACTGCAGCAACAGCATCTTTCGCAGTTTGTATAAGGGAAAAGGACCTCTGGTGAGACTGAGGAGTGTCCAGAATGTTCTGCGCGAAATAAACACCCAGAAACAGTTTTTTTCCCGATTGAAAAGAATCGACTTCATCGATGAAGTCTTTTCTTGGGACAAGGAATGGGTGGAAGAGTTTGTGGAGAAGTTTAAAAAAGATGTCCATCTCCCCTTTCACTGCATGCAGCACCCCATCACCACCGACAGGAAGATTATGCGTATGCTCAAGAGCGCAGGTCTGGAGCGGGTGGAGATCGGCATTCAAACGGGTTCAGAGCGCGTCCGGAAGAAGATTTTTGAACGTCCTGTGTCGGATAAGAGGCTGATCGAGACATCCCGGGTAATGAGAGATTTAAAAATCACTCCTTTTTACGACATCATTGTGGACAATCCGTTTGAATCTCCCCAGGATAAGAGACAGGGGCTGGATCTCATGCTCAAAATATCCAGGCCTTTTTATATGCACATGTTCTCGCTCATCTATTTTCCCAATACCATTTTGACCACAAAAGCTCTCCAGGCCAGGTTGATCTCTGAGGATCAGGTGGAAGGTAGGGCCACCAGGAGCTTTAACCAGATGTATGTCAGCCTCAAGCATCCCCGGCCAGATGAAGATCGATACTGGATCAGCCTGTATTCGCTCACTTCCAAGAGATTTGTGCCTAAGGGGTTCATCAAATGGCTGAGCAGAATTTATTTTTTACAGAAATACCCCGGCCCCTTGGTCTATTTTGCCAGTGCCTGTAACACCATAAAATTGGCGGCCATAGCAGTCAAATGGCTCTGGGAAGGGAAGCCTGTTTTTTCCTGGTTAGGGAGAAGAGGCAGGAGCAGGAAGCAGGGAAGCCGCATCGTATGAGCCCCGTTCAGATCTTTGGGATGATATGAAAGCCTTTGTTGCCGGGGGGACTGGGTTTATCGGAAGTCATATAGTGAGGGATCTGTTAGCCAAAGGGATACAGGTCAGGGTTCTGGTCAGAGAAAGGCATACAGACAGGAGACTTCAGAAAGAGAGAGGAATGGAATGGGTTCGCGGGGATGTGCTTGAAAAGGAATCCCTCCAAAAATGGACAAAAGACGTTGATCTGGTCTTTTCTGCCTTCGGGGTTCTCGGTGGATGGAGAATACCCGAAAAAGCATACTGGGACATTAACTTCAAAGGTGTTCAAAACCTCATGCAGAGCTGTCTCCATACCAACATCAAGCAGTTCATCCATTTGAGCAGCGCCGGTGTTTTAGGGCCTCTTTCCAACGGAGTGAAGGCTGATGAGTCCTATCCTTTTAATCCTTCTAACATCTATGAAGAAACAAAGTGTGAAGCCGAAAAGGAAATAATGAAATACGGCGCCCGGTATGCCTTCCCCTTCACCATCATCCGGCCGGAATTTGTGTACGGCCCCGGAGATACTCATGTGCTGGGCTTATTTCAAGCCTTAGCAGAGAGAAGATTCGCATTTATGGGGAAAGGTGAAAGCCTGCTGCATCCCACCTACATCGATGATTTGATCGAAGGAATCAGCCTGTGTACGGATAATGAAAAGGCTTTGGGTGAAATATTCTTGATTGCAGGCGGCCGACCTCTTGAGGTCAAGGAATTTGTAGGAATCATGGCGGAGGAAATGGATGTCCCTCTACCTAAAATCAGAATTCCCCTGTTCATCGCCCACGCCGCAGCCCGTATGTGGCAGTTTTTGGCCAGGTCGACTCGATCTGAGCCGCCGATTACAGTCTCTCGGGTTAAATTTTTCAGCCAGAACAGAGCCTTCAGTATTGAGAAAGCCAGAGAAGTTTTGGGATACACCCCCAAGATTTCTTTCAGGGAAGGAGTGAGAAGGACGGTTCACTGGTACCGCCAAAATCATTATATGTAGATGATTAAGATAAAAGGTATAAAATCTTTGTACAACATAAATTTGGCTGAAGGAGAGGGCCTGGGAACAGCCTACGAATATTATATAAAGTTAAGGAAATTAAAAAAATTTATAAATTCCATAAAAAATCTCAGCCAGATCTTGATAGCCGGTCTTCCCCAAAAATATGGTTTGAGCATGGATTTTTTTCTTCTTGGTCAAATGCTGCAGGCGGAAACAGTGGTGGTGGATGAAAGGCCTGATATCTTGGAAAGGGCCCAAAAGGTCTTCCAAACTTTGAACACAAAGAAGATATTTGGGGGATCAAAAGTCTTTTTTTTAAAAACCGAGCGGATTGAAAGATTCACCGGGCTCAGTTCAAAAAACAGAAGATTTGACCTTGCCCTTTCCAGTGAAGTGCTGCAGAGGCTGGACGGAGCCCGGGGAATTTACATTTCAAACCTGATAAGACTTGCTGAGAATTTTGCTCTGTTTGCACCCAACAGGGAGAACAGATCACATGCCCGATGGAGCGGCTTAAGCGGTGTTTCTCTGGAAGAATTGACAGCTCATTGTGTGGAAGGAGATTCGAAAGCGGATATTTTTGATTGCGGATATCTGGATATGCCGCCTTTCCCCCCCGGTTTGAGCCGATCAAAGGAAAAGCGCCAGCAGGCCGCTGAAAGCCGGCTGGAAGCTCTTTTGATGAAAGGATTGGAGATATACAATCTGGGTGAAAGTCTCATACCCGATTTCATAAAAAAGAGGAAGGCTCATATTGTCTATGCTCTTGTAAAATCTCCGTAATCTGTTCCGCCTTTTTAATTCCATGAGCTAAGTTCAATAGACAGGTCTTTGAGTTATGGCTAAAGTGCTTTTTTTACAAAATCTGCCTTTTGAATACATGGGGCCTATGTCCATCTCGGCTCTGTTGAAAAAACACGGCCATGACTGCCGCCTCTTCGTGCTGAGTGAACACAGGAATTATCTCCAGGAATTAAGGGATTTTAATCCTGATTTGATCGGATTTTCTACCATGACAGGCCCTCACAAATGGGTGCTCAATGTGGCCTCGGAAATCAAGAATCATATCCATAAGCCCATCTTATTGGGGGGGCCTCATCCTACCTTTTTTCCCGAGGTGATCCAGGAGCCCTGTGTGGACATGATCTGTCTGGGAGAGGGAGAATTCACTGTCTTAGAAATAGCCGAGAAGTTAGATAAAAGTGAGGATATCTCACACATTAAAAATTTCTGGATTAAAAGGGACGGCCGCCTTTTTAAGAACGACTTGAGATTTTTAGTCCAGGATTTGGATGAGCTGCCCTTTCCTGATAGAACGCTTTATGATGACTGCAGAATCCTCCGGTCCGTTCCAGCCATGAAGTTCTTGACGGGAAGGGGATGTCCTTACAGGTGCTCGTTTTGTTTTAACCACAAGTTCAACCAGCTCTACCGCGGTTTGGGCCGTGTTGTCCGGAAAAGAGGGGTGGACAGCTTGATTCAAGAAATAAAGGAGACGGCAGAAAAATACAGGCTAAAATTGATCCGGTTTCCAGATGACACCTTCACCGGGAACCGAAGATGGCTGCTGGAGTTTTTGCCCAAATATAAACAAGAAATCAATCTGCCTTTCACTGCCCTGGCTCATGCTCATGAACTGGATGAGGAGGTGGTTCATGCTTTAAAATCCTCCGGCTGTCTGAATATCTATTTCGGAGTGGAGACTGGTGACCAGGACCTGAGAAACCGAATCTTGAAAAAAAACCTGACCAACAGGAAGCTCATAGACACGGCCCGTATACTGAGGAGGCACAGGCTCAAGTTCGGAACATACAATATGTTTGGCCTTCCCCATGAAACCCTGGCCACGGCCTTTGAAACCGTTCATCTCAACCGCCGGTTAAAGCCGGATTATACCATCAACAACATTTTTCAACCCTATCCGAAAACAGAAATCGCTGACTACGCCGCTGAGCATGGTTTCCTGGATAGAGAAGTCGAGTACTTGGACACCATGAATGAGGGAAGTGTTCTTCAGATTGAGGACATCGATCGAATCGTCAATCTGAGCAGGTTTGCTTATCTGGCCATAAAATTTCCCTTTCTGATGCCTTTTATTAAAGTCCTGATCAAACTGCCGCCCAACAGACTGTTCAAAATGGTGTTTGATCTGACCAGTGCCCCTGCTATGAAGAGCAATTTGAATCTCAATTTGATCCATCTTTTGAGATGGGGACTTCAGCTTCGAAAAATCACCTGAATTTATAGATCAGATTTCCAATGAAAATCGCTAAGGTCCTGGTCATGCTTTTGTTATTGGGTTTGACCCTCCTCTTCCTGCACAAACTGGTTTCTTTGAATTTTATCTCCATCGGGCATGTGGAGGATCATTTGAGGATGCTCTATCCTTACCGCTTGTTTGACGCCGAACAACTCAAGTCCTTATCTCTTCCTCTATGGAATCCTTATACTTTCTCTGGATTTCCATACCTGGCCAGCTTGCGCTGTCATATTTTTTATCCTGTCAATCTCTTGTTTTTGCTTTTACCTGCGCATCTGGGGATGAATTCCAGCCTCATACTCCATGTTTTCTTGGCCGGTTTTTTTATGTACCTTTTAGCCGCAAACTTGGGTTTGAGCAGAGCGGGCTCCTTGGTCAGTGCTCTCACCTTCATGTTCAGCGGCTATTTTGTGGATGAAATCTGGTGGGGACATGAGACCAGGTTGGGATCCATCACCTGGACACCATTGGTGTTCCTGTTTTTCCTGAAAGCTGTCAAACAGGCAAAACCATCCTATGCCGTACTTTCTGGAGTGATTTTAAGTGTCCAGATGTTCAGCGGGCATCTTCAGTTTCCTTACTATGGCCTGATGGCTTTGTTCTTTTTTGCCATCTTCTTATTCCTCTCTTCTTTGAAAAATAGAGAAGGAAGAAAAGCTTTGGTTCCTGTGACCAGCTTTTTGATTGTGGTGGTGGTCGGAATTGCCGCAGCCGCGGTCCAGCTTGTTCCTGCCGCTGAACTCTCTCAATTTTCTATCCGCGAACCATCGGCAGACACTTTTGCCTTGTTCACCCGGTGGTCCATGCATCCTTCCTATCTTATCACTTTCCTCTTCCCTCGTTCTTCTCCCATTTTTGGAGCGTCAAGTTTCCCCTTTCCAGTTTCTCTTGGATACATCGGCATCCTCCCGCTCTTTCTGGCTGTCCTCTCGCTCTTCCTGATTAAAAACAGATACGTTTTGTTTTTCTGGCTGCTGGTTGGCCTTTCCCTTTTTTTCGCTCTCGGCAAGTACATCCCTGTATACGGCTTTCTTTATCGATTCCTGCCCGGATTCAGTGCCTTTAGAAACCCTATTTTCTTCTTATATCTATATGTCTTCTCTGTTTCTATTCTGTGCGGATTTGGGATGTTCTTCCTGGAGAGAAGAATCTGGATGCAGAAGGAGAGAACATTGAAGGTGCTGGCCATGTTGATGGTCATCGGCGGGGCGGTTTTGGTGCTTGTGGCTTCACTTGTTTTTATTTTCCAGATGAATTTAACTCCATCGGCTGATGACCCTGGCTTCATGGAATATGTGAAGTCCAAGATAGACAAGTTTCGAAATACGGTCATTTACGATCTGGGGACCATAGGTTTTGTGGTCATGGCAGGAGCAATTCCGTTAATTCTTCTCCATAAAAGGAGAACAAGAGATCTTATCCTAAAGGCGGTGGTCCTGATGCTGATCTTTATGGATTTAATGTTTTATGGAACAAAGTTTATCCGGACCTATGACCTCACTCCCTTTGTGAGCAAACAAAAATACATTGACTTCTTGAAAAAGGAAGACCAGCCTTTCCGGGTTTTACCCATTTTGGATTATCCAGAGCAGGATCCGGTTTTAAAACTGCACAAGATTTCAAGCATCAATGGCTATGGTTCTCTTGAGATGATGGAGGATTATGTCAATTTCATCGCCGCTTTTCAGGAGAAACCTGTGACCCAGGACGCCTGTCTGATGAGGGTGGCCCGTTATGATTCCCGTGCTGTGGACTTGCTGAATACAAAGTATATCTTGACCACTGAAAAGATCGAAGATGAGCGGTTTCCCCTTGTGTACACAGATGAAATTCCCGCAGCAAAGACCTGGGATCCTGATAGGAAGGACACTTTGAAACTCCATGTTTATGAAAATAAAGGGGCATTCCCACGAGCCTTTATGGTCCATTCTGTAAGGGTAGAAGAAAAAAGGCAGAAGATTTTGGAGATTTTGAAAGATCCCCGTTTTGATCCCCGGGCTTTCGTCATCCTGGAAGAAGAGCCTGAGGAATCTGGCGGTTATATGTTTGCAGAAGAAGAAAAGGATGAAATTTCGTTTATAAACTATAAAGAGAACCAGTTCACCCTGAAAGCTTCACTTATGAACCACGGTTTTCTGTTGTTGAGTGAAGTGTATTATCCCGGATGGAAAGCCTTTGTGGACGGCCAGCCCACAAGGATCTACAGGGCCAATTATCTTTTCCGTTCCGTATACTTGAATAAAGGAGATCACACGGTGGAGTTTTTTTACCGCCCCCTTTCTTTTGAAATAGGAGCTTCCATAACCGTTTTGACACTGATCATCTTGATGGGTATCCTTTTGCGCCAGATCTTCGGGAAAAAGGCCAGTCAGTGATGGATTCCAGACCTGTCTCCATCTCCATCCTGGGAGGAGGACCGGCTGGTCTTGCCCTGGGCTTTTATGCCAAGAAGAGCGGCATTCCCTTTGTCATCTATGAGGCCAGTTCCCGGCTAGGAGGGATTTCGGTCACTTTGAAACATGGTGATTTTCTTTATGATTCAGGAGCCCATCGTCTTCATGATAAAGATGAAGAAGTGATGCTGGATTTAAAAGAGATTCTGGGAGAGGAATTGAAACATATCGATATGCCCAGCCAGATTTATGACCATGGACAGTTCATAGATTTTCCCCTTTCACCTCTCAATTTGATGAGAAATCTGGGCCTTTTGACCTTTTTCAAAGCAGGGCTGGAAGTGCTCACAGGAAAATTCCGTTCCAGAGGTCCGCAGAGAAATTTCGCGGAGTTCGCCGTGAACACTTACGGGAAAACCGTAGCAGAGAAGTTCTTGATGAATTATTCTGAGAAGCTCTGGGGACTGCCCTCTGACGGGCTTTCTGTGGGTATCGCAGCCAAACGGATGAAGGGATTAGACCTGAAGACTTTTCTGATGGAAGCTTTTCTGGGATCAAAGGTGAAGACACGTCATTTGGACGGCGCATTCTATTATCCTGATAGAGGAATCGGCGAAATAAGCCAAGCCCTGGCGGAATATTGCGGAGAAGAAAATATTGCCAAGAATGCCAAAGTCACCAAGATTGTCCATGATCATCAAAAAATACAGGCCATTGAGATCAATGACCGGGAAATGAGAGAGACAGATTTTGTTATCAGCACTTTGCCCATTGACCATGTGGTGAGAATGATGGAACCCCCGCTGCCAGAAAAGGCTCTCTCCTCTGCAAATCATTTCAAATACCGCAACGTCGTACTGGTTGCTCTTTTTCTAAGAAGAGCATCCGTGACAGAGGCAGCGACCATCTACTTTCCTGATCCTGAGATTCCCTTCACCAGAATATATGAGCCCAAAAACAGGAGTCCTTATATGTCTCCCCCGGAGAGGACATCATTGGTTGCCGAGCTTCCTTGTAATCCAGACCATAAGCTCTGGGGCCTTGAAGATAAAGAACTCATCCAGATGGTCAGCCCCCGACTCATTCAAATGGAATGGATAAAGGCAGAAGATATCATCGGTACCTCGGTTTACCGAATAGACCATGCTTATCCTACTTTGGAGCTGGGCTTCGAGGAGAATCTTAAGACTCTCTCTGCCTATCTCGCACCATTCAAAAACATAAAAATTTCAGGGAGAAACGGCAGGTTCTACGCTGTCCACATTCACGATGTGATGAGATGGGGCAAGGATATCATCGCCGAATTTGTCTCTGAGGAAGGAAAATCTTGGTCCTGAGGAAACCTTCTCATTTGAGCTTGAAAACAGAAGTTCCGCCTGTATAAAGATAGAATTCGATGTGCGGTATAGCTGGTGTTGTTAAATTCGACGGTCTCCTGGATGACCGGATAAAGTCCTGTTTAGGGGATATGAATCGTACGCTTGCCCATCGCGGGCCCGACGACAGCGGCACTCAGGTCATCGGGCCCTGCGGCTTGACCCACCGAAGGTTGAGTGTCATCGACCTTACTTCAGCCGGACGCCAGCCCATGGCTGATGGAGACAAGAAAATTTGGATCGTTTATAACGGTGAAATTTATAATTTTCAGGAGCTCCGCCGGGATTATGAACTTGATAAAAAAGGATACCGATTCCGTTCACGCACAGACGTGGAGGTCCTGCTCTATCTCTACCAGGAGCTGGGCGTAGATTGCCTAAAATTACTCAACGGCATGTTCGCCTTGGCCGTATGGGACCAATCCCACCATACTCTCCATCTGGCAAGAGATGGCTACGGCATCAAGCCACTGTTTTACACCCAAAAGAATGGAGCCATATGGTTTGCCTCAGAAATCAAAGCCTTATTGACCATTCCAGGTTTTAAACCCAGACCCAGCCTGGAAGCGCTTCATCACTATCTTTCTTTGGGCTTTATCCCAGATAAGCTTACCGCCTTTGAGGGTATTCATGAATTAAGGCCGGGATACAGGCTGTCCTTCACCGCGGGAAATGAACAACCGGAGATGGTTCGTTTCTACGATGTGACCTACCAGGTTGATCCGCATTTGACGGAAAAAGAAGCCATCCAGAAATCACGGGTGCTGCTGGAAGAAGCGGTCCAAAGGCAGTTGATCTCTGACGTTCCGGTGGGGGTCATGCTTTCCGGAGGGATAGATTCCAGTGCTATAACGCTCCTGATGGCCAGGATAATGGGATCGAGTGATTTTCACACTTTTTCTTTAGGTTTCCGGGATAAGAGCTTTGACGAATCCTGTTTTGCCAAGATGGCTGCCCATCATGTGGGTACCCACCACCATGAAATTCTGGTGACTCCAGAAAAGGTAAGCTCCCTCCTTCAAACCTACATTTCCCATATTGATGAGCCCTATGCCGATGGATCGGCCATACCCAATTTTCTTTTGTCTCAACAAGCCAAAGATTTGGTCACCGTTCTCCTTTCCGGCGAAGGAGGAGATGAGCTTTTCTCTGGCTATGATACTCATTTAGCCTACAAAATTCGGAAAGCCTACCGTGCCTTTCCGGGCTTGAAAATCAACAAAATCTTACGTCCTTTTGTTGACCTGCTTCCTGTTTCTGAGAAGAAATTAAGCTTTGAATTCAAGGCGAAGCGATTCGTTAGAGGCTGTGAAATGGATGTGCCGGTCTCTCATTATTTTTGGAGGCATATTTTATCTGAAAAAGTGAAAAAGGAAGTGCTCCATAATACGGAAATTATGGACTCATTCCCTCCTTCGCATTCTTTCTTTTCTGAAACCTTTAAAAAATGCTCAGCAGAGGATGAACTGAATTGTTTGCTGTATATCGACTACAGCTTCCACCTGCCCGACGACCTTATGGTCAAGAACGACCGCATGACCATGGCTCATTCTCTGGAAGCGCGTGTTCCGTTCACCGACAATCTTCTGTGGGAGTTTTTGTCCACAGTTCCTGTGGGGCTTAAATTGAAGGGTCTGCGGAAGAAGCACATTCTGAGATCAGCCGTGGGGGACTTGCTTCCTCCGAAAATAGTGAGCAAGAAAAAAGTAGGATTGGAGATACCCTACCCCAGATGGCTTCGGAAAGAATTTGCAAACCTTGTGGAAGAAAAGCTTTCAGAAAAGAAATTAGAAGAGACAGGACTGTTCAACCCGCCTGCGGTGAGGAAGTTCTGGCAGCAGCATCTGGAAAAGAAATACGACCACGGACGGTTCATCTGGTGCATATTGAATTATATGATTTGGCATGAACTCTACATAAGTTCAGACGGGTATAAAAATCACCTCCAGCCGCCTCGGGAACCTCGAATGTACAATGATGGTTGAAAAGGGGACAGAAAAAGGGGCAGGTTGACTGAGATTTATTGATTAACATGAAACCAATCTTTTTGATCTGGCCTACCGACATATCCAAACAATCTGCTCTTTATCCTCCTCTGGGTCTGGCTTCTCTGGCTTCTGTGTTGAAAAAGAAAAATTATCAGGTCAAAATGGTCGACCTTTCCTTTGATGAGAAATGGGAGCAGGTTCGCTGTTTAAAGGAAGAGGACGGGATCTATGGAATATCCTTCACCTCTTCCTTGTACAGCAACGCTAAAAAGTGCGTGAGGATCATCCGAGAAAACGACAGGAATTCCAAAATAGTGTTAGGAGGGCCTCACCCCAGCGTTCTTCCTGCGGAGACCCTGGAAGATATAGACGCGGATGTTGTGTGTATCGGGGAGGCAGAAACTTCTTTCCCCTCAGTGGTAGAAGCGTTACAAAACGGCGCGGATTTAAGGTCCATCAGAGGAATTGCCTACAGGGATGATAAGGGCAAAATCATGGTCAATCCAGAAAGGGAAAAGATAAAGGATCTGGACTGTTTGCCTTTTCCCGATCAATCGGTTTTCCCCTATGAAAAGCACTTCAAACAGAAAGGCTTCAGGGAGTTGTCCATCATCACCTCGCGGGGCTGCCCCGGGCAGTGCACCTTCTGTCAACCCACCATACAGAAAATGTTCGGAAAAAAAATCAGGTTTTCGGGAAGCGGTTATGTGGTGGATCAAATTCGATATTTAAAGGAAAAATACAAACTGGATTTTTTTGTTATCTCCGATGATACCTTCATCACCAACAGGAAAAGAGTGCTGGAGCTGTGCGAGAAGATTGTTTCTGGGAAGATCCATATTTTCTGGAGATGCCAGACCCGGATAAGTCTGTTGGACCGCCAAATCATCAGAGCCATGAAGAGGGCCGGATGCTTTGTCATTGCCCTCGGAGTGGAGTCCGGAAGTCAAGATATCCTGGACGGCCTCCAGAAAAAGATTCTAGTCGATCAGATAAAGGAAGTGTTCAGGGTTTGCCATCAGGAGGGCATGCTCACTCACGCCTATCTGATGATAGGAAGCCCGGGAGAAAGCAGAAAAACAGTGGAGGAGACAAAAAATCTCCTCAGAGAGATAAAACCCTTCACCTCCAATGTCTGTGTCACCACACCCTATCCAGGAACCTATCTCTATGAGACTCTCAAGAAGGAAAATCTACTGGAATATAATCTCTGGGATCATTACGATCATCTGATGAGTGATGCAGTTCATATCAGGATTCCTCATTTGAATCTCCACCAGTTGAATGAGTTCAAAGATGAATTGCTGGAGGCCCAAAAATATCCCTTGTTCAAATTGAAATGTCTGTGGAAGGCTTTCATCAACGGAAACAACCTGCGGAGGTTAGGCAAAGTGGTGAGCTCTAATCCGGGTATACTTTATCGAGGATTCAGGCTGTTCTTGAGGTCTGTCTTCCTGCAGGGGCTTGAATTGAGCAATCCCAGAACAAAAGCCTACAGGATTTATTCCCCAAAGAATAAAAGGATAAAACGGAAAGGCAAAAAAAAACATTCAGTTCTATGAAACAGCGTTTTTCAATTTTTTTGAGTATTGTGGTGGGGCTGATCCTGGTGGGACTCTGGCTCTACATGGTGGATGTGGGCGAGATGTTCAAAGTGCTTAAAGAAATCAGATTAGCCTTTATTTTCCCTCTGGGAATGCTGTTTCTTCTGGCTTATTTTCTCAGAAGCCTGCGGTGGAAAGTCATTCTTTCTCCTCTCCAAAAGATTACCGTTTTGGAGTCCTTTCATCTGTGTATGACCAACTACTTCGTCAACTTCCTGATACCCGTTCATGCCGGAGAAGTGATCAAAAGTGTGCTTCTGAAAAGAATGAAAAGGACCCCTGTTTCTCAGTCCTTATTGACTGTGTATGTGGATAAAGCCACAGATCTTTTTCCCGTTTTCCTGCTGCTGGGAGCAGCCCCGTTTGTCAAGGCTCAAGTAAAGGCCGTCATTTATATGGTTTCTGGAATCTTGCTGGTTGTGGTGCTGGTTTTTGTTTTTTCTTTGTTCGCTGTGGCCTATAAGAAAAATGCGTTTTTGACTTGGATGGAGAAAATAATGTTTTTTCTCCCTGCCAAGCTCATCATGAAATGGAGAAACTTTTTGAATGTTTTCATAGAAGGGATTTCATCCCTGCCTCGACTGTCCAGCAGACTCCCAGAGATCATGGGTTTGACTCTTTTAGCGCTCATCGTTCATTGTGGATTTTTATGGCTGTTTTTTTATTCCTTGGGCATTGATTTGCCTCTGCTTACTGTATTTGTGGGCTATCTCTTGTTGAATGCCTCTTTCATCCTCCCGGCGCCGCCCGGTTTTTCAGGGAGCTTGGAGCTCATCTTTCTGTTTATTTTTAGCTACCTGTATGGTTACCATAAAAATACAGTCAGTGCAGTGGCAGCCTCCTCTCACGTTTTCACAGCCGTTTTGTTCAGCTTTTTTGGATTTTTGTCCATCGCTTTAATCGGAGCCAGATTGTCCTCCCTTCTTAAAATGGAATCAGAGAAAAGCCTTGGCCTGACGGTGCAGGAAAAATGAAAATTGTTATTATCGGAGCAGGTCCTTGTGGGCTGGGAGCTGCTAAAAGATTGGATGAACTAAGCCAGGAGGATTGGATTCTTCTGGAGCGGGAGAGCTACCCCGGGGGTTTATCCTCCTCTTTTGTTGACAAAAAAGGTTTTACCTGGGATGTGGGTGGTCATGTGCTTTTCTCCCACTATCCAGAATTTGACAAAATGTTGGAGGAGACATGCGGTGGAGAATTGCTCTCCCACCAGCGGAAGAGTTTTATAAAATTGGGCCCTTCTCGGATCCCTTATCCCTTCCAGAACAACCTGCATCATCTGCCCCCAGCCAAGGCTTCTGAGGCTCTTTCAGGACTGAAAAAGGCCCCAGGAGGAGATCCTTCCATGTCTCTGGATAGATGGCTTGAGGCCACCTTCGGAGCCAGCATTTATCAGTTATTCATGCGGCCTTACAACCAAAAAGTGTGGGCCACTGACCTTTCTTTGATGGCCTCAAACTGGATTGCCGAGCGAATCAGCGTGGTCCATTATCCTCAGGCCCTGAAAAACATCCGCTCCAGACTGGACAGCTCTGAGTGGGGACCGAACAGGACTTTCCGGTTTCCTTTGCGGGGAGGAACGGGTGAGATTTTCCGCCGGCTGGCCAAAGGTCTGCCTCAAGATCGTATGAAATACAACACAGAGGCTCTCCGCTTGGATGTGAAGAAAAGGACACTCTATCTCCGCAGTGGTCCACCCGTGACTTTTGACTGTTTGATCAACACCATGCCCCTGGATGAGCTGATCCGACGGGCGAAAGATGCCCCCTCCTCTGTCCACCAGCAAGCAGAGCGGCTTCGTTATTCAGGAACCTATGTGGTGGGATGTGGATTGGAGGTTCCCTTAAGTGATGATTGGACCTGGATGTATTTTCCTGAGTCAGATGTTCCCTTTAATCGGGTCACAAATTTTGCCCGGTACTCTCCTCATAACGTGGCCCACGGGAATACAAAAAGATATTGTTCCTTCATGTGCGAAACCTCGTTTTCAGATACAAAGCCCCAAGAGAAAGATCAGGTGATGGAGGCCACCTGGAAGGGTCTTTACGATTCTGGTCTTGCGGTCAGGACGGCCAAAAGGGCCAGTGAATATGTGATCAAGGTGCCTTATGCTTATCCTGTTCCCACCTTGGATAGGGATGAAGCCCTGCGGCACATTCAGGCCTATCTTATGAAGAACAGGATCTATTCGAGAGGAAGATTTGGTGCCTGGCTGTATGAAGTGGGCAACATGGACCACTCCTTTAAACAGGGACGAGATGTGGTCGATTATATTCTCCGGAAAAAAGAAGAAAAGGTATGGAAGCTGTAGTGAATCCTCTCCTCACTGTGGTTATGCCCGTGTACAACGAGGAGGAAGTCATCGAGCAGGTGATTAGAGATATTTATTCATCTGTGCTGTCAAAAATCCCTGATTCTGAGCTTTTGGCCGTCGATGACGGGAGTTCGGATTCCACTCCCCTCCTGCTGGATAATCTGGCCCAAGAATATTCTCAGGTTATTCCTCTTCATAAACCAAACGGCGGGCATGGAGATGCTGTTCTCTACGGCCTGGAGCGGGCCAGAGGTGAATACATATTTCTGACCGACAGCGACGGGCAAACAGATCCCAGAGATTTTTGGGCCTTATGGCCGAAGCGTCATGGAGCTGAATTGGTATGCGGCGTCCGGGCTAAACGCTACGATCCTCTGCACCGGCTGGTGATAGCGCGTCTTCTTCGCTTCGGAATCAGGATGATTTTTGGTGTTCACTGTCAGGATGCCAATGTTCCTTTCAAGCTGATGACAAGAGATTTATGGCAAAAAGCCCAGAAAATGATCCCCAGAGACACTTTGACTCCTTCTCTTTTTCTCAGCATACTGGCAGCCTCCTCTAAACAGAGTTTTGAAGAGGTGGATATCCGGCATCTGCCCCGGGCAACAGGAACCAGCACTATCCGCTATTTAAAGTTACTGCGTTTCTGTATCCGTGCGTTCTCTCAGTTGATGGGCTTTCGGCGGTCGCTGGCCGCCCCCCCAGAAGTGTTGAAAGGTAGATAGTGTGGTGAAGAAAAAAACCAAGTCTACGGGATCTTCCGTTGATGGATGGGATATATCTGTTACTGCGGTTTATCTTTTTTTCATATTCTACATGATTCTTCTCTACACCTCGGGCTATTTCGTGGACTGGCAGGAATTGGTGGTGGAGCCCTTTTTCCTGATGCGGGGATTGAAGCTCTATACAGATATAGGGACCCATCATACTCCTCTCCTTACTCAATTCTTAGGTTTACTCTACAAGCTGGTGGGAACAGAAGTCATGGTCCGAAAAATTCTTTTGGTGCTGGTCTCCGCTGCGGCGGCCTTCCTGACTATCCGGGCCGCACATCGACTGGCAGGTAAAAAAGCAGCTTTATTTTCTGTATTGCTTTTTATCATACTCTGGCCTTTTTACGGAGGGAGAGATTTCTGGTTTGATACTTTTCTTTCGTTTTTTTATATATTCGTCTTTGTCCTGATCTTAAAAAGAAAAACTCCGCTGTGGTTGGCCCTGGCTGGGATCATCATGGGCCTGTCTTTTTTGATAAAACAGAACGGAGCCATAGTGGCGGCGGTTGTTTTTCTCATGCTGCTGGCCAGAGAAAAGCCTTTCCGGTCCCGGCTGAGGGGTAGTCTTTTTTTTTCCGCTGGATTCCTGGTTCCTGTCCTTATCACCGCCACTTGGTATGCTTTCCGGGGCCAACTGGCTGATGCTTATTACTGGATCATCAAATACAACCTGTCCGGTTCCTATCTGAAATGGGCTCTGAAACCACCTCCTGTCAGCGATCTCCTCCGCCTTTTGGTGGCGGTGTCTCCCTTAATGGTCCTCCTAGCCCTGTGCGTGATTTCCAGGAACAGGAGAAAAAGGATATCCTGGGAATTCCGGCTGGCTTTCTACATGGGATTGGGTGCTTCTCTGGCTGTTTATCCTCGATGGGAAAGATTCCATGTGGCCCCCTCCCTTCCGTTTCTGGTGATCTGCCTGGTTTTATCCTTTAACATCCTCTTGATGAGGGAAGATAAGAGAAGAGAGAACCAAAGGTCGAATGTGGCCAGAGCCATGCTTTCAGCCTGGGCAGTGGTCGTTTTTTTGGACATAGGACTTTTTTTCCCTCCTCTCCTGGCAGACAGAATCATACCTGGTTTTTCCGCTCACTGGCCCCTTCGTTCCTATAATGCTCCTTCATGGTATGATGAAAGCTATTGGAAGTACATCCATCATATGCCCCGGATAGGCCGCCGTTTGAACCAGAAGACAGACAGACAGGACAGAATTTTTGTATGGGGATGGCTGGGAAGCCGTATCTATCTGGAAGCGGACCGCCTGCCCGCCGGAACATTTTATTATGCTCTTCCCTGGTTTGCTTACCTGCCCCGGTTTAGGGAAGACCTGTCCATAGTGTTTGAAAAAGAGCGGCCCTGTTTTGTCATTGAAGCCAGGAAGAGGTTCCAGTACCCTGAAACGCCAACCTTGAATGAATTGGGAGTGAACCTGAAGAAACACGGGTACCAAAGATTTAAGGAATGGGAAGACAGATATCCTGAATTCAGGGTATGGAAGCTAACTCATGACTGATGGTAAAGGGAGAAAGGAAGAACGGGCCTTCCACACTCATCTGTTTTAAAACTGGCGGGAATGCCATTTCCAGGCTGTCTCCATGATGACTCTTAAATCTGGATACCGGGGCTGCCACCCCAGCACCCTGGCGGCTTTTTGATTGTCGCTTACCAGTTCAGGGGGGTCACCGGGGCGTCTTTCTGTTTCCACGATTTTTATCTTTTTTCCGCTCACCTCTCCAGCCATATTCAACACTTCGCTTACAGAATATCCTTTCCCGTTCCCCAGATTGAAAGAACCGCTTCTCTGTGTTGACCTCAAATGCTCCAGGGCTTTGATGTGGGCATCGGCCAGATCCGTGACATGGATAAAATCCCGGATGCAGGTGCCATCCTTGGTGGGATAGTCTGTGCCGAACAATTTTATATCCGGATGGATGCCGGAGGCTGCCTGAAGAGCCAGAGGAATCAGATGGGTTTCTGGATCATGGGATTCACCTATGTCACCATCCGGATCAGCTCCAGCAGCGTTGAAATAGCGTAAATTTATATGTTTCATTCCATAGGCACGGTCATAATCTTTTAAAATTTCTTCCACCATGAACTTGGTCCGGCCGTAAGGGTTGACAGGTTTTCGGGGATGATCTTCACTCAGAGGAAGCTTTTGGGGTTCTCCATATACAGCACAGGAAGAAGAAAAGATGAAATAGGGAACCTTGAATTCCCGCATCACCTCCAGAAGATTCAGGGTGTTTATCACGTTATTCTTATAATATTTATCCGGATGAAGGACAGATTCGCCCACATAGGCAAAGGCGCTGAAGTGCATGACCGCCTCAACGGGATATTTTTTGAAGCACCTTCTCATCTTTTCTTTATCCGCTAAATCGCCTAAAAAGAATTCTCCCCATTTCACAAATTCCCTGTGGCCGGTGGCCAGGTTATCCAAGACCACAGTTTGATATCCTTTTTGGTTTAAAAGTTTATTGGCGTGAGAGCCGATATAACCGGCTCCTCCAGCTATAAGAATCATTTCTCTTTTCCTTTTGAATCAAGCGTTTCGCCAGGGACAAAGGGACCCGTCATCTCTCCTTTCCAGGAATTCATGGAGGTTCAAGCGGTGGTGATTCCTTTCTCCAGCTTTCCCGGAAATTCCATCCAGGACATGATGATATATAAAATCACCTCTGGAGACAACCCAAAAGATATTTTCTGATGGCTTAACACAGTTCTGAGCCCTTAGCACTTTCTTTTCTAAAGGCCCGTTATCCTTTTTGATGAAGGATAACGGGCCTTTTTTGTATGGGAGTTCTGATCCTATTTGAAGCGGAGAAGATAAAGCATATGAAGATATTCCAGCAGCACTCTGAAGCTGGCTTTGGAATAGCCCTGATTCCGGTCCTTGAAAACAAACGGGATCTCCTTGATTCTCTGGGGCTTGGAGCGGATATAGATTTCCAGCAGTATCTTGTAGCCCCGGGGATTTATTTTATTTTTGGCTCTTATGAACAATTCTCTCTTTAACAGGAAATATCCGCTCATGGGGTCGCTAAGCTTTATATCCAAAAGGCATTTGGCGATCAGAGTAGCCACATCACTGGATATTTTTCTAAACCAGGGCCACTTGTCTGCCCCGCCTCCAGGAATTCGCCTGGACCCCACCACCAGATCACAGCCTTCATCCTGGACAGCAGCGATCATTTCTGGGAGAATTCGATGATCGTGAGATAGATCAGCATCCATCACCCCTAAGATTTGACCTCTGGCTCTTTTGAAGCCTTCCATAACCGCCTGGCTCAGTCCTTTTTGGTTTATCCGGCGGATGATTTTTATCCTTCTGTCTTTTTGCGAGTAGGATTGGACGATCCTCCAGGTAAAATCAGGGGAATCATCGTCCACCACAATGATCTCCACTCCTCCACCCCAACCCAAAACGTCTCTCACTCTATCCAGCAGGAGACCGATATTCTCTTTTTCATTGTAAGTGGGGATAACAAGCGAGAAATTTTCAGCCATTTGCGCTTTTCAAAAAAGTTTTGTGCTTCCTTTCATGGTTCTTATAACTTTCTCCAGGTAAAACTGTCAAGCAGATGTAAGCATCTCTGTTTCCGTGATAGGGGGTGAGGGAGGGGGGTCGTCAGCACGCTTATTTTCCCCAGCGAGGAAAATTAGCTCCCATTCGGACTTCGCTCTCCTCTCCTTCGGAGAGGAACCATGCCCGCTCAGTCCTCATAGGGGCTTCCTCACCCCCATCCCTCACCCCTTACAATCAGTATTCATAATCATCACGGTTTTGGGGATGCTTCCCAAGCAGATTGCCTGACGAGACTGAATCTTTTTTTTGTGGTGAGTATGGGTACTTCGACGGCACTTCCCCATCCGTCCTCGCTTCCGAACCATTATGAAAGCTTTTAGTCAACGATAGTATCCCCAGAAGCTGCGGTCACAATCCTTGGCCTGGAGAATGGGGAGGGATGATGAATGATATAGACACTTATCAGAGTATTAAGAAAAAAGGATCCCGGTGGTGTAACTTTTTCCATCCCAGCGCATTTAATGTAAAGGGAAAGAATGTTAAAATTTGAGAGAAGGAGATTTGTGGATTTTTAGAAATGGCCATGAGTTAGCCGCCAAAGGAATCTGTCTACTGGCTTCATTTTTATTTCACGCAGCCCTTGTGTACCTGGTTTTCCATTGGCGGATGGATTACAGGATTTATCCGGATAAGATGGACATAACAGAATTGATTATTGTTCCTCCTGAAGAAATATTCATTCCTGAAGATATAAATACCCATATCAAAAATTTAGAAGGTATGGAGCTGGGAGAGGAATTCTTCTTAAGAAGAAGATTCCGCCGGAGAACAGAGATAACCAGGGATCAAACCACAGTTGCAGGGATAAAAAGCGGTAGGACTGCCTCTGAAGCTGGAGGCGGGAGCATCACCAGTAAAGTTACTGAAGGAGCCCCTGGGTCAGAGTCTGTCTCAGGGTTTAATCTGGACCTGCCGCCGGAGGCCGAATCAGATTTATCTTCTTCTTTCAAGTTGAATTTATGGGCCGAGCCTCAGGAAAAAGAAGATATGTTTACACAGATAAAAAGAGCAGCCGCAGGGAAAGATATAGATCTTTGGAGATATCTTTATCCCCATCTCTCAGGGGCGCACAGGCCAACTGCTGTCCCCTCTTCCAAAAGATCCAGAGGCGGTGTTTCAGCTCGAACAGAAGCCTCTTCTTTTCTTGTTGAAGACTATGGTATCAAGCCGTGGGCCGAAGCGGTGGTGAACAGGGTCCAGGAGAATTGGGTTATCCCCCCCGAAGAAGGGGAGGGGATCAGGGGACTGGTAGAAATTTCTGCAGAGGTCAAAAAGAATGGAGACCTGGCCGCGCTGAATGTGGTGAGTTCTTCAAATATCCAGGCATTTGATGAGGTTGCCTTAAAAGCTTTAAGGTTGAGCTCTCCTTTTCCAGCCCTGCCTGATGATTTTCCTTTAAACACTCTGGAAGTCTATTTTGAATTCCATTACCATGATTGATAAAAGAGCTGCCTTTTTATTTTTTTTCCTCATCGTCACAAGCTTTGGTGTTTACGGAGAGGGAGAACTTCTGTGGATTTCAGAGATAGGTCTTGTGAAAAGCGAAATATACGACTCTCCCACCCCTCCTCCCAAGATATTGATAGCCGTGGAAATGGAGACGGATGCTTATTATAAGCTGTCCGATAGAAAAGGAGTCCTGAAAGGGGGCCTTTTTAACAAGGGATTCAATATGCTCAGCATACAGGCAGATGATCTGTTTCGCCGGCCTGGATCCTATGTTTATTACCTGGATTTGAAGAAAGGGCAGGCGGTTTTAAAAAAAGAGATAGAACTTGATATTCAATGGAATACTTATCCTATCATCCGGAGACCTGAGAAAGAAACCGAAAATCCTGAATACAGACTTTCCATGTATATCGGAGATGAGCTGGTCTACTCCAGCAGAAAACTGCCTCCCAGAGATATTTCGTTGAAAATCGATAATCCTCCCTGGCCGGATTCATTCAGCCCTCATGATCCTGTTCACAGGACAGATCAAGTGACCAATTCTTTTTCCGTTTTCAGTGCCCTGGGATTGGCTTACGATTTGATAAAGAAATTGACAGGGGAAAAAAGCGATGAGAGTCCGGTTCCACCTGTTCAAAAATACAAACAAATCACCACCACTTTTCTAAAAGAAAATCCTGAAGGGGCCGTGCAGGAAGTTAAAGCCATCATTACTCTTAACGCCAGAGATATAAAGCTGGAAAAATGGGAAATCCATCCTCAGCGTTCTGAGATCAGGATGAGGCTCGAAAGTTACTCCCTGTCCCACCGCAGTTTATAGAGACTATAAAAATGTGTTTTGAATGCGGCTACCCTGTAAGTTTCATAATTTGTGCCCAAAAAAGGCATTTGTCTGAGTGATAAATGATTTTCATCATCCCTTATGACAGCGTATGATTTTAGATGGGTTATTCTGCCTTTGAGCTTTGATAAGTCTGGTCTCCCCAGATTTATACAGGGTCCACCTCTTATAAAAGCTTTCTTCTGCCATTCCATCAGCACAATGTAGTCTGGTTTTGATTGGTTTAAAAGAGCTGTGGTATTCCCTCCGCCGGAATATCTGTAATATTCAGGAGAAACCAGCCCTGTTAGATCTATCAAAAAGCGGTTTTGGGGATTAGCGGCAAAATATTTTATGATGCCCGCCTCGGTGACAGCAACTCTGATTTTATTTTCTTTCTCCTGTTTTCTGTCTAAATCCCTGCTGATGGAGTAGAGAACATTGTTTCGCGGCCTGTTTACAGCCACCAGGCTCTTGGGAAATAGAACCACACGGATAAAGCTGATACTGTAAACGAGATACACCGTGAAGAAAGCCATCAACAGGAAATTCCTCATTTTCTCTGATCTGATGAAAGCATGGATGGTTCTCTCAGCCAGAAAACCACCCAGCAAAATGACCACAGGGCTGAAATTGGCCACATATCGGGAGTACATCAGGACTCCTTTGAGGTTGTAAAACATAAACACAATTCCAGGAAACAGCAGCCACACCATGGCCGCAGCCTTTTGGCCCCTGAAAAGGTCTTTTAATGTGGAGAAATTTTTGGTGAATAAGAAAAGAATTATACTTCCCAGCAGCACACTCCATTCCACCGGATGGCTTGCTAGAAGCAGTGGGCCGTTTGTTTTGATCCAGGATAGAAAATGGGTAAAGCTGACTGTGCTTTTTGTTTTGGTGAGAAAACTGGTGGGCATGATGGTCCCGAATTCGTAAAAGCTGAAGATAAGCCAACTACAAACAATAAAAAAGCAGGATCCTATGGATGATAGAAAAGAAGCGAATCCAGTTTGCTTGTAACTTCTGGTGAATAAAACCACAACAAACAGAATCACCACTAACACCATATTCTCCGGGCGGGCAAGAATACTCAACCCCATGACCAATCCCCATGCTATATTTTTAAGGATGGAAGATTTTGATAGCAAATATATATCGGCATAAATGTTTAGACCTAAGAATATCAAGAACACAGAGAGGGGAACTTCCACACCGTTTATGGACCATCTCAGGATCCAGGGGTGCAGGCAGAATATAACGAACACCACGCACGCCGCTGTTCTGTTTGTAAAGATTTTCAAACAAAAGATGAGAAACATGCACGCTGCTGCCAGGATTAAAAGGGCGTTCAAAATCTGGGCTGCAGAGTAATAATTATTCAGCTGAAGCAGAAAGGACCCCAGGCTGATGAAGAGGACCCAAAGAGGGCTGGTCACAGCGTTAACGGGATGTCCGTAATTGTAGAAAAAATGCCCGTCTTCTCTCAAATGTCTGGCAAACTGGAGATGAATGAAGCTGTCGTCTACAGGGAAATCTAGAAACAGGAACATCCCTGCCGTTAATGACAGGAATCCCAGAGCCACAAAAATAATAGATTTTTTATCCATGATGTGTAGTTGACAAGTATCATAACATCGTGAATTTGGAAATTTCAACACATGAGAGGTGCTGATGGATGTCCACGGAAGCACCCCCAAAACCGTGATGATTATAAATACTGATTTTAAGGGGTGAGGGATGGGGGGTGAGGAAGCCCCTATGAGGACTGAGCGGGCATGG
>JBKHJA010000014.1:0-34653 GCA_046538375.1 Candidatus Aminicenantota bacterium | reverse complement strand
TTCTTACAATCACGTCGCTTTGGGACATCTTCAAAGTCTGAATCTAGTCGGAGAGGAATTCGATGTGGAGGAGATGATCGGCAAAATCTGTTTCCACACAGATGAATTGATCCTCATTTTTTCTCTCCAGCCAGAAATCTTTGGGTTGGCCGTCGATTTGAGCCTTCAAAACCTTTTCCCAGTCCCTCCCTTTTAGATTTTTATGGAGCCAGGGGTTGAGAATTTTTATCCGGCCTTTTCCTGAGAAATTGCTGTTGTAGCGCATGGTGATGCGGGAAGGATGATCATGGAATCTGTATTCATAGGCTATGAAAGTGCGGCTGGCCGGGAGGTACAGGTGAATCCTGGCATCATCCTTTCCTGCCCTGGGTTCGAGATCCAGGCGGTTTTTCCCTAACTTGACCCCGAAATAGCCTTCCCATATGGCTTTGCTCAAACTTCCTGCGCTGCCGCAGAAAAATTCGCTTCCCTGGCCCACACCATCCTTGGAGTCCCATTCATAGAAGGTCCTGTTAGCCAGGTTCTTCCTGAGGATTTCTATCAATTTCTGGGTGGCCAGACGGCTGAATCCCTGATCGAACATGGCGGAGATGAGCCTTCCTCCAAACCAATCCCATTGTCCGCCGTTCTGATACTCGTAGGGATCATCTACCAGAGGATGCTGGAACACCTTCTTGGGGTAAGGAGGGAGGAGAGTGCCGCTTATGGTGGAGACGGCGAATTTTTTCTGCCTTTTCAGGCTTTCCTGGATGATCCTGCGTGATTTTTCCTGGTCGGCCAATCCAGAAAGGATGGCCTGGGCATTTCCTCCCATGGCGAACATGTTGTGTTCATCAAAGTCATGCTGCAGAGAATCCAGGTGGATGTGAATCCTGTAAAAACCTTTCTCTTCCTGCCACAGCCGCTGGTCTGTGTTTTTCCTGATCATCTGGGCCTTATTCTCCCAGAATTCAGCCTTTTTTTTCTGGCCTAAGGCTTCCAGCATGCGGACCAGATGAAGGCAGGCTTGATAGAACATGCTCTGGTCGTAGATGTCAGCGGTCCAGTGGGTTCTTTTGTCCACGTAGACAGCCCGGGAATCAGAATCCACCATATCCACATCCCCCCAGTCAGGAGTATGGGCGCCCCGGAGAAGTCCAGTTTCTCTGTCCAGGCGGAGGGAAAGGACAAAATCCAAAGCCCGTTCCAGCCTGTGGATGATTTTTTCTCCTTGAATGGACTTTTCCAGCCACCGGGAACCCACAAGCTCAAAGACCTGGTAGGCGGCCTGGACCGCACTTGTTTCCTGGTCGGTCTCGGTGGTGTTCTTGTCTGAGTTTCCCCTGGAGTCCACCCAGTCTTTAAGGGATCCATCTTTTTCCTGGAAAGAAAGGTGCTCTTCCAGCCAGGAAAGGATGTAGGCTTCCTGGTAGAAATAGCGGGCTGCCCAGCATGTGGTGTTGGCATCTCTCAGCCAGATCTGGGGGTAGTCCTTTCCTGCTGAAAATCCGCACACTTTTCCTGTTTTTCCTCGGAATTCAACCTCATTTTCAGCCAGAGTGATGCGAATGAGCTGGTGAATCCGGTTGAACTCCTGGATGGAGGTACGGAATTTTGTGTATGGGCCGTCATCCAGTCCCAGAGTGTATTCATCCTCCGGCCACTTTTTCTGTTTGACCAGAAGAGAGGTGCTGGCGGTTTTGGAACCGTGATCTGCAAACCAGGCCATCCCTTCCCTGACCATGTCCCATTCCAGGATGTAGGCTCCTTTCTCAAGAGGGCTGATGATGGGAACAGTCAGGTGAACAGACTGCCCGGGCTTGACCTTTTGGGGGAGGGGGAAGCGGCGGTTGTCGTACCGGAGCATTTTGTCCTTTTCATCCATAAGATGATAGGAGAAAAGATAGGGATTGGCGCCTTCTGAAGTCCACACCGCCCATCCTGTGTTGGTGATTTTAAAAGGCACTTCCACTCTGGTTCCTTCAAACGAGGAGTGATTTTTTTTCTCTGGTTCGATGCGGGCAGAATAGTCTCTTTTTTCCAGGGGTACGCGGGAAAGCCGGTCAGTGATCAGAAACATTGCAGTGGAGGCCAGCATGACAGGGATAAGAATGAGTAAGAAAATTTTGACTTTTTTTCTCATTTTATACCCGCACGGATTGAATATATATTTTTTTTTACAATATGAAAAGAGTTAATGTAATCATCTTTTTTTTCGGGGTAAAAAGATGCTTCCAGAGTCAATCCTCACCCTTTTAAAGATAAAATCAGTGTGTTTGTCAGCAGATGCGGGGGAGAAGTTCAGAGGTCAAAGGTTCCAGCAGCCTCAAACCTCCGGTAAGAGTGGAAAGAAGAAGCTCTCCGGGTTTTCCGATTTTATCTTCCACCTGACCGATGATCTGAGCTTTTTTCCCTAAAGGGTTTCTTCTTATCTGCTGGAGTATTCTGTCTGCTTTTTTCTCAGGAACCACCAGCACGGCTCTTCCTTCACAGGCCAGATAAAGAGGGTCGATTCCCAGAAGTTCTGCGGCTCCTCTTACTGGGCGGGAAAGAGGAATTTTTTCCTCCTGCAGGATAAGGGAGAAAGGCCTGCTCTCGGCCAATTCTGAGAGTATGGTAGCCAGGCCGCCGCGGGTGATATCTCTCATCCACAGAACACCTTGCTTCCAGAGCGGCAGAAGAAAGTTCAGCGGGGCACAGTCGCTCTTGACTTTGGCTTCCAGTCCAAAATCTCCTCTGGCCAGCATCACCGCCGCACTGTGTTCTCCCAGTGTGCCGGTGAGGAGAATTTTATCACCGGGCCGGATTTTTTGAACCGCCGGCTTGGCTATGATCATTCCCACTCCAGAGGTATTGATAAAGATTTTATCGCCCTGACCTCTTCTCACCACTTTGGTATCTCCCGTGGTGATCTCCACCTGGGCCTTTCTGGCAGCTTTGGCTGTGGACTTGAGGATTCTTTCCAGCTCATCCCAGGCTAAACCTTCCTCCAGAATAAGAGAGAGCGAAATGAAACGGGGCCGGGCTCCTGAAACCACCAGGTCATTGACGGTGCCGTTTACACAGAGGGTCCCGATATCACCTCCCGGAAAAAACAGAGGATCAACCACATAACTGTCAGTGGTGAAGGCAATTTTAGGAGGAAGATGGGCGGCGTCGGTGAGTGCCTCCAGAAAGGGGTTTTTAAAGTTTTTGACGATATGCCGGGCGATAAAATCTCTCGTCATCTTACCGCCGCTGCCGAGTTCTAAGCTGACTTTTTTCATTTCATAGTTCCTTTATGCCTTCCGGGCCGTGCTTTCCATCCAGAGATTGGACTCTCTCCCGCCACAGTCTATCCTCTTTCTGTCCTGTCGTATTTGTAATATGCCAGACAGGCTCCTTCATAAGAGACCATACAGGGCCCATACGGAGAGTCAGGACGGCATTGTGTGGCAAACAGAGGACACCGGGGCGGAGGAATTTTTCCCCGAAGCACCTCTCCACACCGGCATCCAGGAAGATCTCCGCTTCCCCAATGGATATCCAGGTTGAATTTGACCTGGGCATCGTGGGCCGAAAGTCTGTTTTTTATTTTCAGCCCGCTTTGCCTGATGAGGCCCAGCCCCCGCCAGAGGGCATCCTTCACTTCCAGATTCTCTTCCATCACCGCCTGGGCGTGAAGATTTCCCGACGGCCTGACCACACGTTTGTACTGGTTGGAAACTCGTGGTTTTCCCTCTCTTTTCTGGTCCAGGATGGAGAGGATGGACAGAAGTATATCGGCGGGTTCGAATCCAGTGATGGCTCCAGGAATGCCGTGATCCTGAGCGATGAATCGGTAAGGCTTTTCTCCGATGATGGCACTGACATGGCCCGGATACAGAAAACCTTCCACCGCGGTGTCCTCAGCCTCCGCTATAGCCTTGAGCGGAGGGGGGATAAGCCACAGGGCTGACAGCACGGAGTAGTTGGATATTTCCTCCTCAAAAGCTTTTTTGACAGTCAGAGCAATGGAAGGAATGGTGGTTTCAAATCCCACTCCAAAAAAAACAACTTCTTTCTGTGGATTTTTTCGGGCAGAATCAAGAGCCTGTTCAGGGGAATAGACTATTTTGACCGCAGAACTTGACGCAGGAACCACGGTTTGAAGGGCTCCTTTCTTGGTAGGAACTCTGGTCATGTCTCCGAAAGTGGCCAGCAAGAAATTTTCTCTTCTGGTTACCAGGTCTATGGCTGTTTCATGAATTTCATTAGGAGTGATGCACACCGGACAGCCGGGCCCGGAAAGCATGGCCACCCCTGCATTTCTGAGCATTTTTTTCAACCCGAACCGATGGATGGTCATGGTGTGGGTGCCGCAGACTTCCATGATGCGGACAGGGGAGGGGAAGGCCCTGGTCTTTTTTTCTATCTCCTGGAGGAGGGCTTTTATGACTTTTTTATCCCTGAGCTCTTTCATTGATCCGTCAGGGACAAAGTCTATTGTTTACCGGCCATCTCTCTGAGCATGGCCAGCGTTTCTTGGGCTTCTTCCTCTTCCAATCTGGAAATGGCGAATCCCGCGTGCACGATAACCCAGTCTCCGCGTTTTACGTCTTCCAGAAGCGCAAAATTGGTTTTGACTTTTGTCCCCAAATAGTCCACTTTTCCCTGCTTGGCTTCATCGATCTGGACCACTTTAGCTGGAATTCCTAAACACATGGTTGGATTTCCTCTGTTAACATGATAGATTACCATGTCTGGAAGGCCAGGTCTACTGTTTTGAAAACTTAGCAAGTTCTTCTTTTTCCGTGATTTGGGGTGAGGATTGGGGTTCTGAAGCACGCTGATTTTTCCCAGCGCGAAAAATCAGCTCCCATTCGGACTTCGCTCTTCTCTCCTACGGAGAGAAACCATGCCCGCTCAGTCCTCATAGGGGCTTCCTCACCCCAAATCCTCACCCTTTTTATAGTGATGGCATGAATGCAAAGTAATTATGGATTGCAAGGCGGCGGGGAGGTGCCGTGTCAGGGCCATTCTAACCAAGAAAAAAAGGGTGAAATCCATGCGCCTTCCTGTTTTGACAATTCACAGGAAGGTTCCTATAATTGGTGCATGCGCAAGAGTCTGGAAGGTTTTATCGAGCCCGGAAGCGAGGAGGAGAGGATGGCCGGGGAGATTGATTTTTCCAGGCTTCCTCAGCATGTGGCCGTCATCATGGATGGAAACGGCCGCTGGGCCAAGCAGAGGAAGCTGCCGCGGATAGAAGGTCATCGTGCGGGTGCCCGGTCTGTCCGGGAGGCGGTGGAGACCTGCGCGCGCCTGGGAATAAAATACCTCAGCCTGTATGCCTTTTCCAAAGAGAACTGGAAAAGGCCCCGCAGGGAAGTGGCCACCCTGTGGAAGCTTCTGGAGGACTATCTCAGGAAGGAAGATAAGGTTTTGGTAGAGAACAATTTTCGCCTGAAAGTGATTGGAAAGAAAGAAGATATTCCTGCTTCGGTGGTAAAAGAACTGGAGAGGGTGGAAGAGCTGACCAGAGAAAACCAGGAAATGACCATTATCTTGGCCCTCAATTACGGAGGCAGGACAGAGATTGTGGATGCCGTCAAAAAAATAATAAAGGAAAATGCCTTGGATGCAGATAAACTGGATGAGAATAGGTTTTCCCAGTACCTGTACACGGCCCATCTCCCTGATCCTGATCTGCTCATAAGAACCAGCGGAGAGTTCCGGGTATCGAACTTTCTCCTTTACCAGATTGCCTATTCTGAAATCTGGATTACACCTGTTTTTTGGCCTGATTTCAGCAAGAGACATATTCTTCAGGCAGTGGTCGATTATCAGAAGAGAGAAAGGAGGTTTGGAGATATCTATCCCCATAAGTCCCATGACTGATTCAAGCGGCATTTTTAATCTCACAACAGCACAGGGCCCAGAGGAATCTGATTCCGCAGTTTGCAAATATTCAATCTGAAAAGACAATCCCCGTATAAAAAAATGGATTCACCAACAGGGAGTGAGTTTATTTCAATCTTAGCAAAATGAGCCTGCGCACCAGATTGCTCCCCGCCTTTGTTCTTCTGGTTGTGGTGGTGGTCTGCGTTCAGTTTCTCTCTCCGGTCGGGTTTTTCCTGATCCTGCAGATTCTGATTCTTGCTTCTCTTCTTGAATTCTACAACTTATCTCAGAAGAGAAAACTTTTTCCTCATACCATTCTGGGCTGTGTGTTGGCCCTTACCATAAGCTGTTCTTTTCTGTTTATAGAGATTTCTCTGGGGATGGCTGTTTTTGCGTGCCTTTTTATAGGCGGATTGTATTATATCGTTTCCACCAACAGGCTGGAAAAGCTGGCTTCTTTTCCCGGCTCTTTCGCCATCACCTTTTTTGGAGCTCTGTATTTGAGCTTCCCTCTCAATTATTTCTATCTGTTGAAGGGGCAAAAAGGCGGCTATTATATTTATTTTCTGCTGGCGGTGGTCTTTTTAGGCGATACAGGAGCCTATATTTTTGGAAAACTCTGGGGGCGGAGGAAAATGCTGCCGATGGCCAGTCCTCGGAAGACATGGGAGGGAAGTCTGGGTGGAATTCTTTTCGGATGCCTGGGAGCCGCAGCTTCCCAGCAGCTCTTTCTTCCTGACATCTTGATTTGGCGGGCGGTGTTGGGTGGATTTTTTATCCATGCGGTGGCTCAGATAAGCGATCCTCTGGAGTCGCTTTTCAAGAGGGCAGTGGGAGTGAAGGATTCTTCCCGTATCCTTTTAGGCCACGGAGGTTTTCTGGATCGGGTGGACAGCCTCATCCTGGCCACTCCCTTTTATTACTATTATATCCATTTCTTTTGGTCATAGAGAGGAAAAGCGGGGTAAAAATGGAAAATATCGCTGTGCTGGGATCGACCGGTTCTGTGGGCCGCAGTGCTCTGGAAGTGATCAAAAGAATGCCCCATAAGTTCCAGGTGGTGGGGCTGGCAGCGGGACGCAACACCGAGCTCCTGCGTAAACAGGTTGAGAAGTTCAGGCCTCGGATTGTTTCTCTGAGAAGAGAGGAAGAGGCCCGGGAGTTTAAACGCCTCTGTCAGCACTGCGCGGTTGAAGTGCTGGCCGGCGATAAGGGAGCTGAACAGGTGGCAGGTTTTGATCAGAATGATATCGTGGTCTCGGCCATAACCGGGATTAACGGCCTGAGGCCCACTCTTTCTGCAGTCAGAGCAGGGAAGAAGGTGGCCCTGGCTAACAAGGAATCCATGGTGGTGGCTGGTCCTTTGATTCAAGCCTCGGCTGAACAGTCTGGAGCCCAGATCGTCCCCGTGGACAGCGAACACAGCGGAATTTTCCAGTGCCTGGCCAAAGAAAGAAAAGAAGACATAAAGAAGGTCATCCTCACCGCTTCCGGCGGCCCTTTTTTCCACACTCCGCCCGAAGAAATGGGAAAGAAAACCCTGGAGGAAGCCCTGGTGCATCCCCGCTGGAAAATGGGGAAGAAAGTGACCATTGATTCCGCCACTTTGATGAACAAGGGCCTGGAATTGATTGAAGCGCGGTGGCTTTTTGGACTGAAGCCCCGACAGATGGACATCCTGATTCATCCTCAGAGCATAGTCCACTCTCTGGTGGAGCTGAAAGACGGTTCTGTGCTGGCCCAGCTCAGTCCAACAGATATGAAAATTCCTATTCAATTCGCCCTGACTTATCCACAAAGAGAGGAAGCCATTTTGCCCTCCCTTGATTTGAGCAGGGTAAGAGTTTTAGAATTCTATAGAGTCAAGGCCCAGCAATTTCCTCTTCTTCTGCTGGCCCGCCAGGCTCTGGAAGAAGGAGAAAGCGTTCCGGTGGCCCTTAACGCGGCCAACGAAATGGCGGTCAACACCTTTCTGGAGAAGAAAATAGGATTTGCGGATATCTCTGAGGTGATCACAGAAGTTATGCACAGCCATCACAAAAGGAAAGTGAGGACTGTAGAAGATATATTTGATGTGGACCGGGAAACCAGGGCCCTCACCTCAAATTCATTGAAAAGAAGGTATTGAAATGGGTTCGATATTGGGAACACTTCTGGCGTTTGCCATTGTTTTTGGTGTGCTGGTGTTTATTCATGAATTCGGCCATTTTTTCATGGCCAAACTGGTGGGAGTCAAAGTGGAAGTTTTTTCCTGGGGATACGGAAAGCGGCTTTTTGGAGTCAAGAAGGGAGAGACAGATTACCGGATAAGTCTGGTCCCCATGGGAGGATATGTCAAATTTTCAGGCGAAGATGCTTTTTCCACCGCCTCCGTCAAGCCCCGCGATTTTATGGCCAAGAAGCGCTGGGAAAGATTTTTGGTTTTGGCCATGGGATCGGTGATGAATATTGTCCTGGCCGTGGTGCTGGTCTCGTTTATCAACATGGTGGGAGTGAGTGTGCCTGAATACCAGGACAAAAAGCCGGTGATCGGCTGGATTGAGCCAGACTCCCCCGCAGAGAAGGCCTACCTCAAGGTCGGTGATCAGATCCTGAGCATCGACGGCGAAAGGACCAGGACTTGGGCTGATGTGGAATTGGCGGTGGGATCAAAGCCCGGGAGAATGATCACTTTAGAAGTGAAAAGAGAGGAGGAGAGAGTTGCTGTCGAGCTTATGACGGAAAGTAAGACCCGGTATGAAATGGGATATGCCGGTTTCTTCGGGAAAATATTGACTCAGGTGATGATGGTTTCCCCCGATTCGCCGGCAGAAAAGGCGGGGCTTAAACCAGGAGACGTGATCCTGGCTATCGACGGAAAGCCGGTTTACTATTATCAGTTTGTGGAGGTTATCCAGAACAATCCTGGAAAACAATTGGAATTACGGATAAGGAGGGAAGGCAGGACTCTTACCCTGGAAGTCACTCCCAGGCGTGAAGGCAGGATGGGGAAGATAGGAATTGTGCAGGGTCCTGAATCCAGCCATAGAAAATATGGGTTTTTCACTGCAATCGGCGAAAGTGTCAAACAGAATGCCAAACTGGCATTTTTGGTGGTCAATTTTGTCAAAGATCTGATTACCGGGGAAGTCTCCACCAGGCAGCTGGGAGGGCCTATCGAGATAGCCAACTTCTCCTATGCGGCTTTTCGGATGGGCTTTTTGGCCATGCTGGGATGGATCGCTTTCATCAGTCTCCAACTGGGAATCATAAATTTAGTCCCTATTCCTGTCCTGGATGGAGGGCAGATTTTTGTTCTGATGCTGGAGGGCATATCCCGGAAAGATTTCAGTCCCAAAGTCAAGCAGATCGTGATGCAGATCGGGTTTGCTATGTTTGTTATTTTGATAGCATTTGTTATCCTGAACGATGTTCAGAAAAGGCTTCCCCAGGGATGGGAAAGCCTGCTTCCCTGGTGATAAAACAAAAAAAGAGGTGTCAACAAGTAAAATGACTACGAAAGGAATGGAAATCAGGGACATGTACCGGAAATTCATGGGACACGTTACCGATTTTGGTAAAATCGGTACATGTCCCGAATTTCCGGTGAATTTCCGGTAACGTGTCCCTTGATTTCCATCTGCTGTCCTGGTACCCACTGAAAAGTCGGATGAACCAAATTTTATCATTCATGAAGAAAAACCGAGGTCATGAACGCTGTCCCCTGACCGCCTTAAAATCACAGCAGGACCACATCCTGGTAAAAAGACGAAAGACCAGACAGGTCAAAATCGGCCAGGTGCCCATAGGAGGCGGAGCTCCGATTGCGGTCCAGTCCATGACCAAAACCGATACCAGAGACATAAAAGCCACCCTGGCCCAGGTAAAAAGTCTGGAACAGGTTGACTGCGAAATTGTCCGTCTGGCTGTTCCTGATACAGAGGCGGTAGAGGCGCTTGGTGAAATCAAGAGAAGGACCAAGGTGCCGTTGGTGGCTGATATCCATTTCGATTACAGACTGGCCATCGCTTCCCTGGAGAAAGGAGTGGACGGACTGCGCATCAACCCGGGCAACATCGGCTCCAAAGAGAAAGTAAAAGAAGTGGTGAAGGCGGCTAAGGAGAAGAAGATCCCTGTAAGGATAGGGGTGAATTCGGGTTCCTTAGAGCGGTATGTGCTTGAGAAGTACGGCGGGGCCACGGCAGAGGCTATGGTGGAAAGCGCTTTAAGGCACATCAGAATTCTGGAAGATTTGGACTTTTCTGCCATCAAAATTTCTCTCAAAGCTCCCCATGTTTATCGGACTGTGAAAGCCTACCAGCTTCTGGCTTCAAAAGTGGACTATCCCTTTCATGCTGGAATAACCGAGGCTGGGGGCTTTCTGAGCGGCACCGTCAAATCATCGGCCGGCTTGGGCTTCCTGATAACCCATGGATTGGCTGATACTGTTCGTGTCTCTCTGACAGCTCCTCCTGAAGAGGAGGTCCGGATTGCCTTCCTGATCCTCTCCAGTCTGGGGCTTCGATCCCGCGGTCCAGATATCATATCCTGTCCTGTGTGCGGCCGTTGTGAAATGGATTTCTTCAGGATCGCTTCTGAAATCGAGAAAAGCGTAGCTGATATAAAAGAAAATATCCGGGTTGCGGTGATGGGCTGCATGGTCAACGGACCGGGAGAGGCCAAGGAGGCAGACATCGGACTGGTTTGTGGAAGAGGGGTGGGCATTGTGTACAGAGACGGCCATCTCTACCGGAAGCTTCAGGAAAAAGAGATCATTCCTGAATTCATAAAAGAAGTCAGAAAAGCCGCCCAGGAAAGCCATAAAGTCCCTGTTTCTTAGTAAACCAGGTTTTCCGGCTTTTCGCCTTTCAGTCCCTGCACCAGGTTTCGGGCAGCGATCACGGCCATGTGGAGACGGGTCTCCCGGGTAGCGCTTCCTATATGAGGAAGGAGTACCACGTTTTCCGAGCGCAGAAGTTTCTGTTCGATTTGGGGTTCATTTTCGTAGACATCCAGTCCTGCGCCCCAGATTCGTCTTTTTTCCAATGCTTCGGCCAGGGCTTTTTCGTCCACAATCGCTCCGCGCGAAGCATTGACCAGGATGACTTCTCTTTTCATCAAACCAATCTCACGCTCAGAGATAAGATGATGAGTTTCGGGTGTCAGAGGAGCATGAATGGTGACCACATCCGATGTGGATAAGAGTTGGTCCAGGGGAAGATGAGACGCTTTGTATTTGTCTTCTTCTTCTGGACTCAACCTCTGGGGATCAGAGTAGACCACGTCCATGGCAAAGGCCCGGGCTCTGAGAGCTACGGCTTTTCCAATTCTGCCCATGCCCACAATCCCCAGTCTTTTGGCGGTGATTTCTTTTCCCAGGAAAAGATCAAGTTCCCAGCCCTGAAATTTTTGCTGTCGGGAGAATCTGTCTGCCTGGGGGATTTTCCGGGCTGCGGCCAGAATAAGAGCCCAGGTGAGGTCAGCGGTGGTTTCAGTCAGTACGCCCGGGGTATTGGTGACCAGAATGCCTTTTTTCCGGGCATAATCCACATCGATGTTGTCGTAGCCCACAGCGCAGTTGGCGATGATTTTTAAGTGGGGAGCAGAATCCATGACCTGGCTGTCGATATTGTCCACCAGAAGAGAAAGAAGTGCCTGCTTGTCTCTGATTTTATCCATGATTTCCTGTTTAGATAATCTCCTGTCCAAAGCTCCTGTTTGGCAGTCGGTATACTTTTTCAGATAATCGAGAACCTCGGGAAATATTTTGTGAATGATCAAAGTTTTTGGTTTCATGGTTCACTCCTTTTCCTTTATGAACGGAAAAAAATACTGCATGATCTTTTTCCTTAAACCCAATAGACGAAAGCTCTGCTTCCACCGGCCGGCGGAGAGTTCATCGCTTATGATCATCAAGGCTGCAGCCTGAATATGGTGAAACTCGGCCAGGGCGAAAACCGCCGAACATTCCATATCCACAAAATCGATTTTTTTCTCCTGTTTTTCCACCAGCCAGGGTTTGGTTTCCCGGTAAGGGGCATCTGTGGACACAGTGGATCCTTGATGAAAGAAGAGGCCGCGGCGGGTCAGTTCGGTTTTCAATCTGTTTTTCAGGCGGGGAGAGGCATAGAAAGTTTTTCTTTTGGAGAAATAGTGTTTTGATGTGCCTTCTTCAGAGCGGGCTTGGGTGATAACCGCTGCCTCCAGCATCCTGCGTTCAGGGTTGAGAGAGCCGCAGAATCCCAGGATCAGGATTTCTTCAGCGCCTGAAGAAATGAGCGGTTCCAGACAAAGCACAGCCGCAGGAGCTCCCAGACACTGGTAGAGGATTGTTCTATCCTTGAGGAGAATAAATTGTCCATAACCCAGGGTCTTTTCCTTCAGGATGTTTTTCTGGAAAAATTTGCGGATGAATTGATCAGGAGCGTCACAGGGAATATAGATCACTTTTTTCCGTTTGAATCCTCTTAAAGGTTTGGGTTTGATGATGGATTCATCTTCCATTTTGCTCCTATTATAAAGGAAACGAGGGCATTCCCCAAGGAAAGGAAAGAGAGGGTGCTTCTGGAGAATGAATGAGCTTAGGAAACTTTATTTTGTATGATAATTATGAACGCCTGATGAGTATGGGTGGCACGGCACAGGGGCTCCCCATCCGACCGCAGCTTCTCGATGCTGGAATCGTGGACTCTATGTTTCTCTAAAGTGCGGAAGTAAGGGAGGATGGGGATGTGCCGTGACAGGACCCATACTCATCACGAAGATAAGAATGCTTACCATGAGGATACTGGACGCGGGTTGTGATTTAAACTAGAATATCTGCATGAAAAAAATGCAGATAAGCCTGAATCAGATTTCCCTTGAAGACGAAAGATTCAGGATTTCCTATTTTTTTTCGCTGGAGAGAATGGCCCTCTCTCTCCGGAAAATAGGACTGATTCATCCCCCTTTGGTCACCTTCAGGGATAACCGCTGTGTTATTGTTTCAGGATGGAAAAGGGTCTTGGCCTGCAGGCAGGCCTCTCTTCAATCCATCCCTGTTTTGGTGGTGGAAGAAAAGGACGATGTGGAGGCTTTTTTGCTGGCTTTCTATGAAAATTTGGCCTTCAGGGAGTATAACCTGCTGGAGAAAACAGAAATCTTGAGCAGGCTGAAAAAATTCGGCCAAAGCGAAAAAGATATTCTCAACACCTATCTGTCCGTTCTTGATATCCCCAGGACATTCTATCATCTGGACATTTTCCTCGCTTTCTCTCAGTTTGAGCCGGGATTGAAAAAGATCATCCTGGAAAAAGGGATGCCTTTTACCAGTTTAGAGATCCTCGCTTCGTTCACTCCCGCAGAAAGAAAAATCATCATTCCCTTGATTGTCCCCTTAGGGCAGAATAAGCAGAAAGAGGTTCTGGAGAATCTCCGGGAAATATCTGTCAGGGAAGATCTATCCGTGAGGGAAATTCTGAACTCAAAGGAGATCCTCAAGGTTCTGGATTCTGAGACACGGCCTCCTGTGCAGAAAGCCGATAAAATACGCTTGATTCTCAACAGGAAAAGATATCCTCATCTCAGTTCGCAGGAAAAATCTTTTGACTCTTCGTTGAAGAGACTGCGGTGGCCCCAGGATATTGCCGTCCATCATTCTCCTTTTTTTGAAGATGAAAACATCACAGTCCAGTTCAGGTTCAAGGATGAAAAGGAATTCCAGGGCCATCTCATCAAGCTTCAACAGGTAGCTTCCCGAAAAGAATTTTCAAGGCTGTTCAAATTCCAGGGAAATGGCTGAACCGAATTACAAGCCTCAGAAAATCTTCATGGAAAGGGGCTGTCAAGATTTCGCACTGACCAGGAGAATTTTGGACAATACTCCCCATATTCCTTCACAAATCATCGACCGCCCCCAACAATTGATGGAAGACATAAAAGCGGACAGGAACTCCATAAGGAAAGGGAAAAACTATCTTCTGCTGAGCATCAAAAAGGGCCAATTTGTCAAACCATGCCCCTGCACCCCCCGTTATATAGGCTGCAACTATTTCATCATCAACTTGGAGCTCAACTGCCCTGTGGACTGCTCTTACTGCATCCTGCAGCATTATCTATCCAATCCGTTGATCACCGTTCATGTCAATCTCCAGGACATGTGGTCAGAGCTTGACGCGTTTTTTGCCAAGAACAGAGAAAGGATTTTTCGCATGGGCACCGGAGAGCTGGGGGATTCTTTGGCCCTGGATCATATCACAGAAAATTCGAAAGATCTGATCTCCTATTTTAGAAGAAAGAAGGCCTGGTTCGAGCTGAAAACCAAGACCACCAACATAAAAAATGTTTTAAAACAGGAGCCAGCCGAGAACGTGGTCATATCCTGGTCGCTCAGTTCTTCGGCCGTGGCCCGGGAGTTAGAGGAAAAAGCTCCACCGGTGGAGGAAAGAATCGAGGCCGCCCGGCAGGTCATGAACAGGGGGTTTCCTGTAGGTTTTCATTTCGACCCTTTGATTCGCTATCCTGGCTGGAAAGAAGATTATGCAGAGGTGGTAGATAAGATGCTGAAAGCCGTAGATCCGGACAGGATTTCCTGGATAAGCCTGGGGAGTTTGAGGTTCCCTCCTGATCTTAAATCTTTCATCAGGAGAAGATTTCCAGCAGCCAAAGTCTTTTGTGATGAATTCATCAGGGGAAAAGACGGCAAGTGCAGATATTTTAAGCCGTTGCGGGTTGAGCTTTACCTGCATATAGTCCGGTGTATAAGAAACAAAAGCGGAAGCAGAATCCCTGTTTATTTTTGTATGGAAAGTGAAGACATCTGGCGGGAAGTTCTGGGTTGGGCACCACAGGGTAAGAGAGAAGTGGAACGTTTTCTCTCTTACCCTGGGTTATCCTGAAATAGTGATGTATTCTGGGAAGAAAGACACCAGGGAAGTCAGGTTAATCTCTCTTTTCTGCTTTTTTTTCGGTGATGATTCCCACAATCTCTACCCCGGAAAACTTGAGAATGTCGATGATATCCACCACTTTTCCGTATTCCAGATCCTGATCAGCCCTGAGGTAGAGTTTGTTATCGCTGGCTGTCAAAAAGGCTTCTTCTAACAGAGTCTGTAAAGTCTCATCTGTGGCTTGATCTTGATTCACGAATATGGTTCCATCTTTTTTTATAGAAAGAACCACTTCAGGATTTTCGGGCTGGTTGATGGTGTTGAGAGCAGTAGGAAGTCTTACGTCCACTCCTTTTTGAACCAGCGGGGTGACCACCATGAAGATGATCAGAAGCACCAGAAGGACGTCACAGAGAGGAACCACATTAGGTTCAGACTGGACTTCGTCCTGGTTCCCTACAGAAACTGCCATTTTTTATCCTTTCAAATCAGACCTTGATGAGTGTGCTTTTTAAGCTGATTTTTGTTCTTCTTTTCTGACGAAGAAATCCACAATTTGAGAAGTGGTATTGGCCATCTCGGCACCGTAGGTTTCGATTCTGGTGGATAAGAAGTTGAAACACCACAGCGCAATTATGGCCACACCGATACCAAAAGCCGTGGTTATCAAGGCTTCAGCAATACCCTGGGCCACCGCACCAATACCGCCGGATCCTGTAAGAGCCATCCCTCGGAACGCATTGATGATACCGAAGATTGTTCCGAAGAGACCGATAAACGGTGAAGAGGTGGCTATGGTTGCCAAGGTGTTGGAACCTCTCCTCAGTTCCTGGGTAAAGATGGTGGCTGCTCTTTCACAGCCTCTCCGGGCTGTCTCTACCTGTTCTTCAAGAGAGAGATTGGCTTCTTTTCCTTCAAAAAATTCCCGGATGCCTGCAGCAGTCACTCTAGCCAAATGGCTTCCCTTGAAATCTTTCTTCGACGATAGGTCCAAAGCTTCTTTGATGTTTCCGCTCTGCATCAGTTTAGCCAGCTTCGGGGCCACCTGTCTTGATTTTGACCTTGCTTTAAAAAAGACGAACTGTCTTTCAAAGAAGAGATAGAGGGAAATGACGGATAAGCAAATCAAAATAATCGCAACAGTTTTAGCCACAGCTCCCATGGCCTGCCACATTTCAATCAGACCAAATTGCATTTTAAGTACCTCCTTTTAAATTAGAAAGCCATCTAAAGCTTTTCTATTTTAGTTGAAATCTAACAGTGACGGTAAAGATAACACCTCTGGGGCGTCCGTTGATTATCATGGGTTCGTAGACCCACTGGCGGACTGCATCAATAGCGGATTGATCCAACAGGGGAATGGAGCGCAGCACTTTGATCCTTTGGACTCTGCCGTAGATATCGGTGGTGGCTTCCAGGATCACCACTCCTTCCACTCTAGCCTGCCTGGCGATTTCTGGATAGAGGGGTTCCACTTTTTTGATCAGTCTGGGAGGTTTGATTTCACCCACAGCACGCACAGGGGCTTCCACTTCGCCGACCACACCGCCCAGCACGCCTCCGACCACGCCGCCCAGCACGCCTCCGACCACGCCGCCTTCCACTCCGCCTTCTACACCGCCTTCGATGCCGATGTCAGTGAGTTCTTCTTCAGCGATTTCGTCAGGGATTTCCACAGGGGCGACCAGGGTGCCGGGTTCGATATCGGCTTGAGCCCTGACCGGTTTGATACGGGTTTTGGGGCGTTTGCTTTCACGTTTTTTAGCTGGGGGAGGTGGGGGAGGTGGAGGAGGTGGAGGAGGGGCCAGGAAAGCGCTGTATACTTCTACCTCAGGAAGATCGGAGGTGCTCAACAGGGGAAGGACAACCAAAGCGGCTACCGCTATGGCATGGATGAGCAAAGCAATAGGTAAAGCTATAACTTTCCTTAATCCACCTTTTTCGCCTACAAAGAAGGAGTCTTTAAACACGCTAGGGACTTCTTCCTTTATTTTAGGCTTGGTTTTTTTTGCCATCTGTTTACCTCATACGGGATTTAATCCATGAAAATTATAAATTAAAAAATCTCTTTTTTCAAGTCTTAAAATCATTATTTTCTCATTCCTTTTTTTGGTTTGAATATCTGATTCCAGAAGAAAAGCAGGGGGCAGGACTGATAAATCGAAGAATAGGTTCCGATGATCACTCCCATCATCATGGTGAAGGCAAAATCGTTGATCACTTCCCCTCCAAACAGGAAAAGAGCGGTTACGGTGAGAAAGGTTGTTCCAGAGGTGATCACGGTCCGGCTCAGGGTTTGATTGATACTGGTATCCAGAATGTCTTGAAAATGATGTTTTCTGAATATTTTAAGATTATCCCTGACTCGGTCAAAGACCACTATGGTATCGTTAAGAGAATATCCCACGATAGTCAAAATGGCTGCAATAACGGGAAGGTTGATTTCTCTGTTGGTCAAGGAGAAGAGGCCCAGAGTCAAAAGAACATCATGAGCTAAGGTCAGGATCGCTGCTACCCCGTAGGCGAATTTGAACCGGATGCCGATGTAGATGAGCATTCCGATCAGAGCCCAGATGGTGGCCTGGGTGGCCTTGCGTCTGAGGTCATGACCCACCTGAGGGCCCACTGTTTCTTTGCTCAGGACGGTTAAATTCCCCAGAAAAGTTTTTTGTTCAACATAGTCTATAACTTCGGGACTGAGCCCCGGGATTTGTTCAAGCTCTTTGTAATTTTCTATGATTCCTTTGTCGATTCTATAATCAAGAATGCTCTGAGCTGCGGTGGAAGCTTCTTCCGGAAAAGAGGATTCAAGGAGGAGAGTGAGTTCCGATTGATCGATGCTGTTGAGGTCTTTTTTTCCCTGCTGGAGAAAAGTTTTTTCTTCCCCCCGGCGCAGAGTTTCGATCACTCTGTTGCCGATAATTTCGTGAGCTTCGATTTCTTCCTGCTGCCCTGGTTCTCCTCCGGCCTGCATGGTTCTGATGATGTATTCTCTGCTGGATCTTCCCACTTCCTGAATGCGGCTGTCTCCTAAGCCTTCATCTCTGAGTTTTTTTCTGACCTGAGAGGTGGGGAAAGGGTCTTTGAACATCAACCGGATCAGGGTTCCTCCGGCAAAGTCGATACCGTAATTCAGCCCTTTCCCGGTGGTGATGTTAAAAATGCCTGTAAGAATGAGAATTCCGGACAGAGAGAAAGCCACAAATTTGAATTTCATGAATTTAAAACTGGGCTTCCTGAATATCTGCATGTTTATATGCTCAATTTCTCTCTCTTTTTTCTTCTGGCGTGGAAGAGATCAAAAATCAGATGGGAGACAAACACGGCTGTGAACATACTGGCGGTGATACCGATGATCAGGGTCACCGCAAATCCCCTGATAGGGCCTGTTCCAAACTGAAAAAGGAAGACAGCAGCAATGATGGTGGTCATGTTGGCGTCCAGAATGGTCCTGAAGGCCCGGGAAAATCCAAAGGCTATGGAACTCAGGATGGTTTTCCCTGTGGACAGCTCTTCCCGAATTCTTTCGAATACCAGCACATTGGCGTCCACAGCCATCCCGATAGTCAGAATGATCCCGGCTATTCCGGGAAGGGTCAGGGTGGCTTTGAAGTAGGCGAGAGCACCCATAAGGATAAGGATGTTCAGGATGAGAGCCACCACGGCGTTGAGCCCGGAGGTCCGGTAGTAAAAGGCCATGAAAATCATGACCATAATAAGAGCAATGACAGTGGCGGAGAGGCCCTTGCGGATGGAGTCGGCGCCCAGGGAAGGCCCGATAGTTCTTTCCTCCAGGTACTTGATGGAAGCAGGAAGCGCGCCTGCTCTGAGAACCAGGGCGATATCTTCGGCTTCCTCCACCGAGAAGCGGCCGTGGATGATCCCGCTGTCAGAAATTCGGTCTTGTATGGTGGCCACTTCTTGTATTTTGTTGTCCAGCACAATAGCCAGAGGTTTCCCGATATTGTCAGAGGTCAGCTTGTAGAACCTCTTGGCTCCGTCAGAATCCAGAGAAAAGGACACCGCCGGATTATTCCATTCATCAACCGAACGGCGGGCATTTCTCAAATCTTTTCCGGTGACACTGGCCACCTTATCCACAAGGTAATAGCCTCCTTCTGTCCTGAGGGGATCTCCCCGCAGGATCTCCATATCTTCGGGGACCTCGCCCCCGAAATCTTTGAGGAGAGTTTCTTTATCCGGAGCCGGCCCGGCTCTGACCAGTTTCCATTCCAGCAGAGCGGTGGTTTTGATGATGTTTTTAACTCTCTCCGGATTCTCAACCCCGGGAAGTTCCACGATGATCCGGCTGCCAGACAGCCCCTGTCTCTGAATGGTGGGCTCAGCCAAACCCAGTTCATCCACGCGGCTGCGGATAGTCTGAAGAGCCTGTCGGACAGATTGGTCCTTGAGGTGCTGGGCCACATTCGCTTTCAGAGATAGGGTAGCTGTTTTTCCGATTATGCTGTAATTCCATTCTTTGAAGTAATCACCGAGTAGATCTTTCAGTTGTCCTTCTTGGTCCGGATTGATATCTTGAACCGCGAATTCGCCTGGTTCTTTCTTGGTGATAGTCTGGTATTCAATGTCTTTCTTCTGAAGCTGGTCATGAAGACGGACGATTTCCTGGTCTGTTTCGATATTTATGGCATCCTGAGTGACCACCTGAAGCACCAGATGCATCCCCCCTTTGAGGTCCAGGCCCAGGTTTATCTTCTCTCTTGGAGGATAGGCCAGAAAAATGGCCAGGGCCACCACAGCTGTGACCAGAATCAGTTTCCAGCGAAGCCTTTTTTTCATTTCAGATTTTCTTTTTCCTTGGAAATTATAAGGCTAATATTTTTGGATGAAAGGGATGAGAGCTATTTTTCTTTCTTTTTAGGGGTCAGGACAGCAGCCACAGCATTTTTGGTGATATCCACTTTGACATTGGACGCAATTTTCAGCTCAATCCGGTCCTTTTGGACTCCCATCACTGTTCCGTAAACTCCTCCTGAAGTGACCACTTTGTCTCCTGGTTTGAGCTGTTCGACCATCTGCTGGTGTCTTTTCTGCTTTTTCCGGGAAGGCATAATGATCAGCAGGTAGAAGATCACAAAAACCAGGATAAAGGGGATCAAAGCAGTGATGAAGCTTCCACCGCCACCAGAAGGTTGTTGGCCCTGTTGGAGCAAGGTGAAGAAGCAGCCAAAGGTCATTGTTTATTCCTCTTGTTCGTTTTTATTTATTATACTACATATCAGTTGTTGATACGAATTTGTTTGAATAGCTTGCCTAATTTTACGGAAGATGTCAAGATAAAAATGAAGGTTATGGATGGTGTTGAGGATGGCAGAAGAAATCTCCTGCCTTTCGTAAAGATGGCGGAGATAGGCGCGGGAGAAATGGCGGCAGGTGTAGCAGGAGCACCGCTCGTCCAGGGGGCGGGGATCTTGAGCGTATTTATTATTCTTGATCACAATTTTGCCCTGGCTGGTGAACAGGGTGCCGTTGCGGGCGTTTCTGGTGGGCAGCACACAGTCGAAGATATCCATCCCTTTCCGGACCGCTTCCAGAATATCCTGGATGTAACCGATCCCCATGAGATAGCGGGGCTTATCAACAGGAAGAAGAGACGAAGCCCGTTCCACCATGTCCATGAATTGAGATTTGGGCTCTCCCAGGCCCAGTCCTCCCAGGGCATAACCGTCAAAATCTAAAGCCATTAAGTCTTCTATGCTTTTTTTCCGCTGGTCCCAAAAAATGCCGCCCTGACATATTCCCCAGAGAAGCTGGTGAGATTCCTGTTTAAGAAAAGTGTTTTTAGAACGCCGGGCCCAGCGGGTAGTCAAGGCTACCGCTTCTTTTGTTTTCTGCTCGGTTGAGGGGTAAGGAAGGAAGTAGTCGAGTGTCATCATGATATCTGTTCCCAGTTTTATCTGGAGGTTTACCACCTCTTCAGGAGAGAGGAAGATCTTGGTGCCATCCAGATGAGAGGTGAATTCCACTCCTTTGGTGTGGACTTTGACCAGGGGAGAGAGGCTGTGGATCTGAAATCCCCCGCTGTCAGAGAGAATAGGCTTTTTCCAGGAGATAAAGGAATGAATCCCTCCCAGCTTGGTTATGGTCTCCACGCCTGGCCGCAGGTAAAGATGATAGGAATTTACTAACAGGAGCTGGGCCCCCAGGTCCTGGAGCTGGCTGTGGGAGAGACCTTTGATGGTGCCTTGACTGCCCACCGGAGCAAAGGCCGGGGTTTCAAAGGAACCGTGCGGGGTGTGCACCATCCCGGTACGGGCAGAAGAGTGTGAATCCTGGGAGGTGATTTCAAAGGGTTTTTTCATCGACTTAGGCGGAAAAGCGAAAATAGATCACATCTCCATCCTGGACCCTATACTCCTTTCCTTCCAGACGCAAAGCAGCCTTTTCCTTGGCTTGCTGGAAGGAACCGTGCTGCACAAGGTCTTTCCAGGAGATGACCTCTGCCCGGATAAAGCCCTTTTCCATATCCGAATGGATAGTCCCTGCGGCATTCAAAGCCGGGGTGCCTCTGGGTATGGTCCAGGCTTTGACTTCCTGTTTGCCGATAGTGAAGAAGGTGATGGTCTCCAGAAGTGCGTAGGATTTTTTCAAAAACCTGGAAACGCTCAGTTCTTCCAGCCCGTATTCCCGGAGAAAAGTCTCTTTTTCCTGGGCGTCTTCGAGCTCCATGATTTCTTCCTCAATTTTGCCGCAGAAGGCCATGAGGGAGATTTCTTTTTCGGGAAGAGGATAAATTTTCTCAGGATGTTCTATATCTGGGATATCTTTTTCTTGGATATTGATCATGTGAAGGATTGGTTTTTGGGTGAGGAAGGCAAAGCTTCTGAAGAGCTTATCTTCTGAAGGACTCAGTTGGAGTTCACGGACAGGTTTTCCCTGTTCAAGATGGGAGTGAAGCTTATCACAGATATTTTTTTCTTTTTCACCTTCAGCGCTTTTTGTCCTTTTCAATTCTTTCTCCAGCTTTTCCAGTCTGTTCTCTATGGAAATCAGATCAGCCAGCACCAGTTCTTCTTCCATGGACAGGATATCGTCTTTGGGACTGATTTTGCCTCGGGGATGAGGAATCTGGGGGTCGGCGAAGCCTCTGACCACATGGGTGAGGCCGTCAGCTAACCTGAGGTGGTGGAGATAGGCGCTGTTTTTGATTTCCCCGAAGGAGATTCCTGCCAGGTCCACGAAATCTATGGTGGCTGGTTTCTTTACCCTGTCAGGATAGAGCGCCGCTATTTTGTCCAACCGGGTATCAGGGACAGGACATGTTCTCAGGTTGGGTTCTTTTTTCCTGTCATCAAAAGCCCGGGTTTCGATTTTTGCCCCGGTCAAAAGATTGAACAGGGTGGTTTTTCCTGTCTTGGGGTAGCCAAACAGAGTGAAGTTCATTCCTGGGGTATGATATCACAATGGAGGACGTTGCCCAAGCATCCAGATTTATGGGTAAGAGAAGCCTCTCCAAATCCGTGATAGGGGCTTCCTCACCCCCATCCCTCACCCTTTTCAATCAGTATGTATTTATATTCATCACGGTTTTGGGAGTTCTTCCAAACAGAAGCATCTTTTTTCGAGATGGTCATGAATGCAGAGTGAGTATGGGTGGCACGGCACTGGGGCTCCCCATCCACCCGCAGCTTCCGAGATGGGATATTTGCCTCAATTCTTTCATACTGTCTCGGAAGCGAGGACGGATGGGGATGTGCCGTGACAGGACCCATACTCACCACAGGAAAAAACGCTAACGTTAGAATTAATTTTTTTGGTCACCTTGGTTCAATTTGCTATAATATGGATTTCACAGGAAAAGATGAACAAAGCAAAGGCTGTATTCCTCGGGGCGCCTTTGTCTTTCCTGTCATTCAAAGAAGACAAAGAAAATCCGGGCTGGCGGACCTCTTTTCTTCCTGCAGTCAGGACTGCCGTGTTGATGAATTTTGTATTTTTAGCTATAGTGAGTGTTTCATTCCTGGTGTAAGATGAAAAAAGAAAAAAAGAAAAAAGAAAAGAGCACCTTCCGGGAATATTTTGAACTCATTGCCGAGACCGCTGTTTTTGTCTTTTTTGTGATGACTTTTGTGGTCCAGGCCTTTCAGATTCCCACAGGATCCATGGAACCCACTCTGCTGATCGGTGATTTTTTGCTGGTGGACAAATTCATGTACACCCGACCCTACTTTGGCTGGGAAGAGGAGATTCTTCCCCGGAAAAAGCTGGAGAGGTACGATATTGTTGTTTTTAAATATCCGGAAGAACTTTCCAAGGATTTTGTGAAAAGGATGATCGGTCTGCCGGGCGAAAAGATCGAGATCAAAAACAAACACGTCTATGTCAACGGAGAGCCTATCCCTGAAAAATATAAAGTTCATAATGACAATCAAGTTTATACCGAGAAGGGGTACTACCACTATGATGAGGTGATAAGGGACAATTTTGGCCCGGTGACTGTGCCTCCCGGGTATTGTTTTGTGATGGGAGATAACAGGGATAACAGCTATGACAGCCGATACTGGGGATTTTTGCCCTTGAATTACATAAAAGGAAGGCCCTGGATCATCTATTTTTCTTATAAAGCGGAAAGAAACGCCTATCTCAAGACGAGCCCGCAGGAAAGACTAAAGAAATTTGTCAATTTCATCATGAAGGCAAGATGGGGACGTCTCTTCCACATCATCAAATAATCAGGCTGACAGGAGCTATTCAGGTCTTTCGATGCTGATTTCCTCGTAGGAAGAGATATACAGAACAGGATTTTCCATCCTGAATTCTTCCACAAACACAGAACTCTGGACAGTTCCGTCCATATCTTTTCCTACCGGAAGACCCAGATAATTGAGAAAAGTGGGAACGATATCCACCAGTTTCATTCCTTTTATATTCTTTCCTCGTTCGATTTCTTTGCCGTAGAAAAAAATCACTCCATGTGGAGCATGCTCATGGTAGGCGGAGATCTCGGCGTTTCCCAGGATCCATTCCACGATTCTTTTCCACATGGGGAGAGCTTCTATTCCATGTGGAGAATAGATGACCAGGAGCTCATCCTCTTTGAGAGATGCCAGGTATTTGCCGATGATCTGATCGTAGAACTGATAATATTTTTCGATGGTGGTGCTGTATTTGTTGATTTCCTCTTGATCGATGTTGCCGAACAAATCTGGAAAACTGTATTTATAGAAATATGTCTCCACCATGTTCAGGCCGCTTAGATAGAAGTGGGTCACCTGAGGCTGGGTGTCTTTTTTCTGAAGGTGTGTTGTTTCCTCATATTCCACATCCCCGTAAAAAGCTTGTTTGAGTATTTCGAAAAGAGAACCCTTTTCATACTCCAATTCTTTGTAGAACTGATGGAAAAGTTTTTGAGCCTTGGGGGAAGGATGGGTGAGTTGAAGATAGTCAGGATTATCCCTTTTGAGAAAAAGAGTCTTATTTTCCCCAAGAATTTGCCAGAGATCCTTGGTCAAGGGGGAGAATGTGTTGGCAGATATACGAATCAACTCTGTCCGGGTGAGCTGCCAGAAAAAGATAAACCGGGGAGTTATCTCCAGCGGTGTGGAGACATTGAAAAGCCGATACCTGTAGGGAGAGATCTGACGGTGTTTGGCGGGAAGTTTTCCGGTATTGAAAGAGGTGTGGAGGATGAGGGGCTCGGTGGGGGAGAAGCTTTTCAGTTTCCCCCAGCTTCCGTTTTCCATGAACCATGAGAAGTTGGGAAGCTTTCCCTCGTTGATTAAAGGTATGAGGAAATCGAAGCTCAAACCTTTAAGACCGACGACGGTGATTTTTTTGTCGATCTGTTTGGCTTCCAGGCTGGCAGTCTTGGGGGGATTGAAGGGGAAAGAGTACAGAAATCTCCGGTTGACCGCATAGATGAGGGTGGCCAGAAGCAGAAAAAAGTAAAGCCCGTAGAAAAGCGCATTTTTTTTGTAGCGGAAAAAGCCGTAGAAAGTGATGAATCCCAGAACGGCCATAATCATAAGAGGTGTGGACTGGCTGTTTAGGATTTTTTGGGTTTGGAGATCAAAAAAGGAAAGGAAATAATGCTGATTGGTCTTGAAAATCAGCAGAAATAGAAACAGAAGGAAAGAGAAGCTTAGAGTAAGAAAAGAAGGAGAAACCACCGCAATATTGAATTTTCTTCCTGCAAAAAATTGGACGATGAAGAAAAGGATAAAACAGATAAGGCTGACCAAAAGGCCGTAGGTGATGAAAAGAAAAAGAGACAGTTGAGTGAAAAAAGCGAGGTCAAACCGGAGATTGATATTCAAATCGATTGTGAGAAGAGAAAGAAGAAAACAGAAAAAAGCACCGCTGATAAGGCAGTTGATCAGCACTTTCAGGAATTTCATCAAAGGAAAATTATCACTATTTGGGCCCCCGGTCAAATACCCGCCAGTTGACCGATAAGAGGGAATAGAATAAGATAAGCAGGAATGAAAACACCGGTCATTGCCTTGATGACAGATTTTGGTGAACAGGATTTTTTCGTTCCCTCCCTCAAAGGGATCATCCTGAGCATCAATCCTGCGGTTCGGCTGGTGGATATCACTCACCGGCTGCCTTCATTTGATATCCACAGTGCTGGATTCATCCTCCTTTCCTGCTACAGATATTTTCCAAAAAACACCATTTTTCTGGCGGTTGTGGATCCCGGAGTGGGATCAGCCCGCAAAATCCTTTTGGCTCAGACAGGAAAATATTATTTCATCGCTCCTGATAACGGACTGCTGGGGCTGGTTCTGGAAGAGGAGGATCATCAGGTGCGGGAAGTGAGAAATGAGAAGTTTTTTCTCCACCCTCATAGCCAGACTTTTGAAGCCCGGGACAAGATGGCTCCCGCCGCCTCGTTCCTTTCTGCCGGCGTCTCCTGCCAGGAGTTTGGCCCGGAGCTTCACCGCTTCCAAAAATCCAAATTCAAGAAACCCGTACAGAAAAAAAATGAAATCATCGGTCATGTCTTGTACCGGGACAAATTCGGGAACTTGATAACCAACATTCCTTCAGAGATGGTCCGCTCGTTTCAAGGCCAAAGTAAAAATAGACATTTATCCGTTATGGTCAAGAAGAAGGAGATTTCTGGCTTCGCAAAGAGCTACTCTGCGGTGAAAAAAGGGGATATTCTTTTTCTGGAAGGGAGCGTGGGTTTGATAGAATTGGCAGCCAGAGAGGATTCAGCAGCCCGGAAATTAAAGGTGGGACCAGGCCAGGAGGTAAAAATTCGCCTGAAGAAATAAGTCTTTTTGTCATCTCCCACAAAGTCAGCTATGGAATATTTCGAAGGGACCATCGATCAGATCATCTACTACAGTCCCGAAACAGGATACACCGTCTGCCGCTTCCTCCTGGACAGCGGAGAGTCTTTCACCGTGGTGGGTTCCTTCCCGCCCATATCGTCGGGAGAGATGCTGCGGATAACCGGCCAATGGGAGGTGAATCCCAGATTCGGCAGGCAGTTTAAAGTCAAAAATTTCACCCCTGTCCTTCCTTCATCCATAAAAGGAGTGGAGAAATTTCTGTCTTCAGGTTTGATCAGGGGCATAGGACCGGTGCTGGCCAAAAGAATCATAGAGAAATTTGGCTTGGAGACCCTGGATATTCTGTCCAAAAGCCCAGAAAAATTGAAACAGGTGGAGGGAATAGGAACCCACAAACTTAAGGACATCAAAAAATCCTGGGAAGAGCACCGCAACATCAGCGATCTTATCATATTCCTCCAGGAACACAATATCTCCACCAACCTGGCTATCAAGATATACCGTCAGTATGGAGAAGATTCCTTTCGCGTATTGAAAACAAATCCTTATCGGGCCTGTCAGGATATATGGGGGATCGGCTTCAAGACAGCCGACCAGGTTGCTCTGAAACTGGGGATGAGCCCCTCATCTCCGGAAAGGATCAAGGCTTTCATACTTTATCTATTGGAAAAAGACACCGAACAGGGACATGTGTTTTCTTATCAGAAAGATATAGAACAAAAATGCCAGCAGGAGCTGGAAGTGGATGAGGAGAAAACCAGAGAAGCTCTGGATGATCTTGAAGGTAAGGAACATGTGGTTTCCGAGGGATTGGATTCCCATAAGGCCATTTACCTCCCTTTTTTCTACAAGGCCCAGGAAGAGGTGGTCCGTATCATTCACCAGTTAGCCTCTTTCCCTTTCCTCACTCCTTCTGTGGACGTGGACAAAGCCATTGCTGCGGTTGAAGAAGAAATGTCTGTGGAATTTTCCTCAAAGCAGAAGAAGGCCATAAAGCAGAGCTTGCTCAAGAAAATATTGGTTATCACCGGAGGCCCCGGGACTGGAAAGACCACCATCATCAAAGCGGTGGTGGATGCTTTTGAAGAGGGAGGGAGAAAAGTTCTGCTGGCTGCTCCCACAGGAAGGGCAGCCAAAAGGTTGAGTGAGGCCACCCACAGAGAGGCCAAGACCATCCATCGGATTCTGGAGTACAATCCCAAGCTTGGAAATTTCCGGCGGAATGAGAATCGTCCCTTCAACGGTGATGCCCTGATCATCGATGAGTTCTCCATGGTGGATCTGCCTCTCATGTATTATCTTTTGAAGGCTGTGCCTCCCTGGATGCGGCTTATTCTGGTGGGGGATAAAGACCAGCTTCCTTCTGTGGGGCCGGGAAATCTTCTGCGGGATATCATCGATTCCAAGAAAGTGGAAGTGGTCAGGCTGGATGAGATTTTTCGCCAGGAAAAAGACAGTCTCATCGTTATAAACGCCCACCGGGTCAACCAGGGCCAGAATCTGGTCTATCCTCCCCGCGATAAGAAAGATGCCGATTTTTATTTTATCCATCAGAAAGATGAGCAGAGGGCCTTTGGCACCATCATGGGGCTTTGCTCTTACCGGATCCCCAAAAAACTCCATCTGCCTCCTCTTTCTGCCGAAATCCAGGTGATCAGTCCCATGTACAGAGGAGTGATAGGAGTGGATAACCTCAACACCCAACTGCAGAAAAGATTGAATCCCTACGGGAAAGGACTGCACTTTGGAATGCGGGAGATTAAGGTTCACGATAAAGTGATGCAGATAAGGAACAATTATGAAAAAGAGGTGTTTAACGGCGATATCGGGATTGTGGTTTATCTAGATAAGCCCACTTACCGTCTGGGTGTCGATTTTGACGGCAGAGTGGTCTTCTACGATAAGGAAGAAGTGAATGAGGTCACCCTGGCTTATGCCATCTCTGTTCATAAATCCCAGGGGAGTGAATTTCAGGCCGTGGTGATGCCTCTTTTCCCTCAGCATTTCATCATGCTTCAGCGGAACCTGTTTTACACGGCCCTGACCCGGGCCAAGAAGTTGAGCATCATTGTAGGCTCCTACAAGGCTCTCCACATCGCCATAAAGACCGATAAGCCGGTCAGGAGAAACTGCCGGGTAAAGGAGAAGCTGATAAAAATAGAGTGAAGAAAATGGGAAGAAAATGGGGACATGTAAAGAAAATGGGGACATGTTACCTATTTCTGAATATTTGATATAAATTGGCTCATGTCCCCATTTTCTAGTTGCCAGGGACGTGAGCTTCTGATTGAAAAAGATTTCTTGAATTGATAAATTAAACAGGGTGCGCCTGTAGCTCAGTACGGATAGAGCAAGGGATTCCTAATCCCTGTGTCGCCGGTTCGAGTCCGGCCAGGCGTACCACTGCTTTTGAGGGTAGATGGAAGGCTTTTATTTTATATAGCCCAGAGACTTCAGTTTTTCTATGTAGTCTTTTTTTTGGGGCTGCTCTTTTTGTTGTTCCAGCTTCACTCTTTTTTTATCACTCTTCATTTTGTGCCGAATCAGCCGGATTCCCATTTTCTTGACCAGGTGTTTTTTATGAGTGCTGAGGTTGTTTTCCTCTCCAGGGTCTTCATTTATATCAAACAATTCAACGAATTTACCGGAAAGAATATCGTTTTTTGACCTGGTGAAATTGGTAATGGGAAGCCGCGGATGGTAGATGAATTTGAATTGGTCCGTTTGGCATGAGACTGCGTTTATGCACAGAGAATGAGGGCTCTGGCTGTAAATTATTTCCTGGCTTTCCCTCTGATTTTTTCCTTTTAACTCCCTGGTAAGACTTCGGCCGTCCCCCTTGGGATAGTCTTTTATGCTGGCAAAATCCAGAATGGTGGGAAATAGACTGATAAAACTGGTAAGGCCGTCGATCCGGGCGGGTTCCCCTGATCTTCCACCAGGGGGGTAAATGATAAGAGGGACCTTTAAAAGTTCATTGAACAGGGAATTTCCGTGTTCCCACAGCCCATGCTCCCAGAATCCTTCGCCGTGGTCAGAGGTCATTATGATATAAGTCCTGCTTAACAGGTTTCTTGCTTTGAGATCGACAAAGATATTCCCGATGAGTTCATCGGTGTATTTTATCTCGCCGTCGTATCTGTTGATGACTCCTTCCTTTTCTTCAGGAGATACATTTTCAAAACCTTCGCCGAAAAGTTCATCATAAGGGGAAGGAGGAGAGTAGGGCTGGTGGGGATAAATGAGATGCAGATAGATAAAGAATTGGCTGTGCTGGCATTTATCCAGAAGTTCAGAAAGATCTTTTAAAATATTCTGCGATTCGGTACCCAGCCATTGATGCCAGCCTCTTTTGAAAAAGAGTTCTGTGTACTGGTCAAATCCTCGATGGTAGTCGAGCTGTTTGCTGATGCTGGGATGATCGACCAGGGCAAAAGTCTGGTAGCCTTCTCTTTTCAGGATTTCAGCCAGAGTATCCAGTTCTTTGGGCAGCCGCTGTTTGATGGCTTCAGGATGTTTTGCTGGAGGGAATACGGCCAGAGGATACCGGCCTGTGAATAAAGTGGCTACAGAAGGGTTGGTCCAGGGACAGACTGTGTAGAAATCAGTGAACACGGTTCCTTGTTCTGCAATTCTATCCATATGGGGTGAGGTGTTTCTCAGGTAACCGTAACAGCCGAGATGATCCGGCCGCAGAGTATCGATGAGGATAAAGAATATATTGGATCTTTCACGGCCAGGACTGAAAATTTTTGAATCTCTTTGGTGGAAGATAAAAAACAGAAGAATTATCAGCAAAAAAAATATAGAAAATGAAATCAGGAAAAATTTATTTTTTTGTTTGGACATGACTCCATGCATTTATCCACTGTTTTGAAGAAGGATCCAGCAGTTACAGAATATATCCGAGCGATCGAAGTTTGCTCAATTCTCTGGTGTTGACCTTTTGAAGCTTGCTGTCTTTATATTTTTCTTTTTCTTTCAGTATGTTGAACAATTCTTCCTCGAGTGTTTTTTTTATCTCTTGGTATTCTTCCCCGTTTATGAGGTTGTTCAATTCAAACGGATCTTCGGCCAGATGGTAAAATTCATCCGGAAGCAGGGTGCGGAAAATATATTTGAAGCTTTTATCTTGCAGGCAGTATTTTTCCCCTTTTTCCCAGTTTAGCTTCCAATCAGGAAGTTCCGGGTGCTCCTTCTTCAGATTGGTGACGTAGATTCGTCTTTCTGAAAATGCGTGGTTTTTTTCCAGACCGGGATTTTGGTTTATGATTTTTCCCCAAAGCGAAATGGATTTGACTTCTTTGTTCAATTCTTTGCTGATTTTGATTCCTGAGGCCTCGATGATGGTGGAGAAAATATCAAAGTTTTCCACCACATGGTCTATTCTTTTCGGGGAGACTTTTTTATCCGGAAAATAGAAGATCAAAGGCACGTGCACTTCTTCCTGGTACAGGTGTTTGCCGTGTTCATACCATTTGTGCTGTCCTAACCCCTCTCCGTGATCGCTGGTTATGATCCATAACGCATTTTCATTGAGTCCTTTCCTCTGGATGTATCTGAAGAAATGCATTATCTCTTGGTCCACATACAGAATTTCTGCATCGTACCTGGTTATGTTTTTGTAAAGTTCCCCGTATTTGTGGTCATAAACCTCCATGTCAACGTGAAATTTTTCCATGTGCTGGAAAAAGGCATCGCCGCTCAAGGATCGATTTATTTCTTTAATGTGTCTTTTGGGGGGCAAATAGGGAAGGTGAGGATCGTAGAAATGAAGCCACATGAAAAGCTTCTGTTTGGGATTAAAATTGTCAAGCCAGATGGTGGCGCTTTTTTTGGTCAGCCTGGCCGGCCTGTAGTTGCCTCTGAGCAGCTTGATGGTTCCACCTGGATCTTCATAGAAATCAAATCCCTGGTCGATGTTGGCTCCCCGGAGACACCTGGCTATGGAGGCAAAAGCAGCCGTTCTGAAGCCATTCTGGCTTAAAATCTCGGCAAGAGTGGTGTAAGAGTCGTCCAGAACATACCCGTTAGCCCGGACTCTGTGCTGGAAAGGATAGAGGCCGGTAAAAATGGAAGCATGGGAAGGCGCTGTGGTGGATGATTGGGAGCAGGCTCTTTCGAACAGGATCCCTTCCCGGGCTAAAGAATCGATAAAAGGGGATGTTTTCCTGGGATAGCCGTAGCAGCTTAAATGGTCGGCTCTCAGGGTATCGATAATGATGAGATAGATGCGGTCAATTTTAAATTTTCCGGGACCGGCCTCGGTGCAGGAAAAAATGAACAGCAAAATGGAAACGGAAAAAAAAACCAGAATGATCCGTGCATTTTTATGTTTCATTCGAAGCTCCAGAAATTCATAAAAATTTTTGGTTTTTTAGATCATGGTGAGCTGATCCAGCTTTTTAGGGGCTGAAGGCTCTATTTGAACCAAGTGTCCCGCAGTATTTTGCGGATCTCCTTTTCTTCCTGTTTGAGGAGCACACTGTGTTCCGCTTCTTTGAGGTACCCCAGCTCTTTCAGTTGAGTCAGGATCTTGCTGGCTGCTTGAAAGGGCGTTTCCTGGTCGGCCTGGATCACCACCTCAGGATTTTCTGATTCCTCATAAGGCATGGAAATCCCGGCCACATTCTTCAATTCTCCTTTTTCTGCTTTGCGCAAAAGTCCTTTCTTATCTCTTTTTTTCAATATCTCCAGAGGACATTTGTGGTAGACCTCCAGAAATCTTTTGATCAACCGGCGGCACTCCTGCCGCAGTTCCTTGTAGGGGGAAATGGTGACCGCTACGGCGATAACCCCGTTTTCGCTGAGCAGTTTGCACTCGAAAGCGATCCGGCGGATGTTTTTGTAGATTTCCTCCTTGGTAAAACCCAGTTTTTTTTCGTATTTCCGCCTGATCTGTCCTCCTATCAGAAGGGCTGTTTTGTAGCCCAGCATTTTTAAACGCTCTGACAGGATCCGGCCGGTTTCTTTTTTCCCGGAAAAAGGAAGGCCGGTGATCCACACCGTAAAACCTTCCTGGACGCCTTTATTTCTCATATTTTTTGCATTTTCAGTGATGTAAATCGCATCTTAAAACTAGCATCTTCAAGCGCTTTTCGCAAGCCGTCTTTTCTTTCCTCCTGAATGCTGCTATTTCATGATCAGCGGCCAGTAGAATTTCACGAATAAAAGAAAAACCACCCAGGAAATCAAACTTATCAGAAGAGCTGGTTTCAGGATTTTTCTGATTGAATAATATCCAGAGCCATAAGCGATGGCGTTGGGTGGGGTGCCCACAGGAAGACAAAAAGCCAGGCCCGCGGGAATGGTCACTGCCAGCACCATGATCTCCGGGGAAATATGAAGGGTGGAGACGAAGCCAAAAGAAAAAGGAACCAGAATAACCACTGCAGCGGCATTGCTCACCAGCTCAGTGATCACCTTGGACAGGGCGGAGAGCATCATGATCATCAAGAACGGAGTGATCATGGTGGAGCCCAGGATCTGGCCGGCTAACCACTCGATAGCATTTGTTTCAGCCAGGGCTTTTCCTAGAGCTATGGCCCCTCCGTACAAGATGATGACCCCCCAGTTCACATAATCGATCACATCCACCCACCGGGCGAGGTTCAGGACGAACACCATGGTGGCCGAAGCCAGGGATATCACAGCCAGGCCCCAGTGATGCCCCCTGTAGATCCAGAAGAACACAGTCACCAGAAGGAGGAGCCCGATTTTCAATTCGTTGCTGCTGATGGAGCCAATGCGCTGCATTTCTTTTTGAAGAAGGCGTCGGGCAGGGGAGATGTCCTTGATTTCCGGTTTAAAAGACCGGATTAGAATGAAATAGGTGATAGAAGTTAACACAACCGCAATGGGCACAGCAGCAATGGCCCATGAAGTGAATGATATCTTCCGGTCAAAGGTCTCCCTTAATAATTCTACGGCCAAGGGTGCTCTGGCTCCACCCAGGAAAGTGCCGATGCTTCCGATCCCAGCTCCCCAGGCCATGGCCAGAAATAAGGAAACAGCCAGCGGGCTTTTCCCCTTTTCCAGCTTTAAGCTTTGGGCGATTTCCATAACCACAGGAAAAAGCATGGCAGCCACTGCGTGCGCGGGCATGAAAAGCGAAAGCAGAGAGCTGGTGAACAGGATTCCAAAAATGACGAACTGGGGGCTCTTGTCAAAGCGGGTAAGAAAGAAAAGAGCGATTCTTTTGGATAAGCCGGTGTGCATCATGGCTCCGGCCAGTATAAACACTCCCAGAAGAAAAAACACGGCGCTGTTGCCGAAAAAAGAAAAGACCAGATGTTTATCCAGAATTTCCAGAGCGGGCAGCAGGATGATGGCCACCAGACTGGTGGCTGCCAGAGGAATGGGAGTGAGGATCCACAGGGTGATGCAGATGGTGGCCACTCCCAGACATTTGATGCCAGCCTCACTCAGGCCGGAGGGAGGAGGCATGACAATAAGGGCCAGGCCCACCACCATGCCCGCAAACAGAAGCAGGCGTTTGACCCATCTCAAGGGAATTCGGGGAGCTTTGTTTTTATTCATGATTTTCTGGGTAGGCAGAGATTTGCTTTTGTTTCTTTAGGTGAGATTTTTGGGTGCGGATAATGAGGAGAAGCACTTATTATCGCCTTTAAAGTGAATTTTTCCCGATCATGGTATTGTTGACTAAAAAATCCTTGATTTTTTAAATTTTATAAAAGAAAAGAGTTATGTCAATAAGAAAAATATCAGGAGTTCCCCCAAAAATTTAAGGATCGAAGAGGCTGAGCTGATTATTCTCTTCAATCCATTGGTGATGGAAGCCTTGTAGAAAATGGGGACATGTACCAATTTCAGCCCATTTCTATCATATTTTAATACTCAATCAAATACGGAAATAGGTAACGTGTCCCCATTTTCTTCCCGATGGGAAAGGGCTGGGGATTTTTCTGGCTGCTTGACATGCGCTGCAGGGTGGCATATATTCTGTATATATCCATAAAGGACCGGGCGGATGAGGATTAAAAGGATTTTTATCGTTTTTCTATCTTTGATGGTTTTATCAGTCAGTCTCCTGGCAAAGGAAAGAAAAGGGGCGGATATAGTTATCCATAAGATGGACAACCAATATCTGAGCGGTGAACTCATCGCCGTCAAACAGGATGTCCTGCTGGTTTTAGAGTCGGGAACAGGCCAAGACATATCTGTGAGGATCCAAGACATTGGCCTTGTCACCGTAAAGGACCGGCCGAACATTCTGGCCAGAGCAGGTTTAGGTTTATTGATCGGTGCGGGTACCGGAGCTTTGATGGGATTTGTTTACGGCAGTGACCAGCCCAACGGAGAAGGTGAGGAGAGCGACAGGATTCAGCGGACCGCTTCGGAAAAGGCCTTAAACCTGGGGCTTTTCTTTGGACTGATCGGAACTCTGGGTGGTGGAATTGCGGGGGCTTTTGAAGGATCCGATGAGGTGATCTACATGGAAGGAAGATCCTCTGAAGAGATTGAACAAGCCTTGATAAAGCTGCGCGCCAAGGCCCGCATTCCATCTCATTAAATTCCATCATATAAGGCTTTGTCCCATCCTCTGCAGGAGTTCCCCCAAAAATTTAAGGATCGAAGAGGCTGAGCTTGAAAAATGGGAGTATGTACCCAATTTCAGCCCATTTCTATCATATTTTAATACTCAGTCAAATACGGAAATAGGTAACATGTCCCCATTTTCT
>JBKHJA010000013.1:0-34671 GCA_046538375.1 Candidatus Aminicenantota bacterium | reverse complement strand
GTGTCCCTAATTTCCCATAATTCATGAATAATCCAGGTAAGCCTGCATTATTCACATAGGTTTTTGATTTCCATGAAAAAGGAAATCAGGGACACCATACCGAATTCAGGAGAATTCGATTCATGTCCCGATTTCCCCTGGAATTCATGACTGCATCTGGGAAAACCTTCAATTTATGAATAATGCAGGCTAAATAATGGGAGCATTTCTCCTCATCGCCAAGCCGATTTCATCCAACATGGAAATGCAGAACTAAAGCCGACCTTAAACATCAGAAAATAAAAGGGAGCATGAGCCATGAAAGCCAAAGCCATCATTATTTTAATCCTGATCGTGCTGGCGGGAATAATACTCATCCAGAACACCCAAATAGTCACTGTCCAGTTGTTCTTCTGGAAGATAAGAATGTCCAGGATTATCCTTATTTCTTTGTCCCTGCTGGTTGGATTTGTGGTGGGTATTTTGATTCCCTGGGGAAGAAGAAGACCGTAGGAAGCGAAGCATAGAAACCGAACGGGTAAGGAGTTATGAAATACTCCCCGGGTAAAGTCCGAATGGATAAGGAAGAATCATGTGATGCCCTCCATTAAGGATGCTTACCGTTCCATCAAGATGATGGATCTCAGGGATTCCCCTTTTCTCAGCAGGTCGAAAGCGTCGTTTATTTCCTCAAGTTTGAATTTATGGGTCACCACCGGTTCCAGTTGAATTTTTCCTGTTTTGACCATCTCTATGATTTTGGGATAATCTACCGGCCGACAACCCAAAGATCCTTTGATCTCCACTTCCCGGAACATCAGTCTGGCCACATTCATAGGGACACTGTGGTGGGTGTATCCCACTTGACAGTGCACACCTCCTGGTTTGACAGAGCTGGAAGCCAGTTCGATGGTCTTGGGATTGCCGATAGCTTCGATGGCAATATCAGCGCCTCCTCCGGTGAGTGCTCTGATCTCTTTGAGAAGGGCCTTATCCTCTTTACCAGAGGGATTGATGGTGTGTTGAGCTCCCAGACTCTTGGCTGTGTTGAGTTTTTTATCCACCAGATCCACGGCTGTAACCGAGCCTCCGGCCGCTGCAGCCATCTGCACCACATTGATCCCCACTCCACCGCAGCCGAAAACCACCACCGAATCCCCGGGCCTGACCTGAGCCCTGTTCTTGACCGCATGAAAAGGCGTGGAAATGGCATCCGCGATGATGCTCGATTCTTCTAGAGGAAGCTCTTGTGGAAGATGCTGACAATCCTTGGCTGGCACTTTGGTGTATTCAGCAAAGGCCCCGTCGATGTGGTTTCCCAGCATGATCATGTTCAAGCATATATTTTCCCGACCCAGACGGCAGTTGGCACAATAGCCGCATGAGAAAACAGGCGGGATAAGAACCCGTTCACCGACTTTGATGTTTTTAACTTCAGCGCCAACCTCTTCCACAATCCCGGAGGGCTCGTGGCCCAGGATCATGGGAGGTTTCTTGAATGTGGGAACTCCATGGTCGATGTAATGCAGGTCCGTGTTGCAGACACCACAGGCAGCAATTTTGACCAGGATTTCATGGGGTTTTATTTTGGGAGTTTCCACCTCTTCTATTTTCAGGGGCTGGTTTGGTTTGTAAAATACAGCCGCTTTCATTTCATCCTCCTTTATTTGTTTTTCCAGACAGGCTTTCTTTTTTCCATGAAGGCTTTCAGTCCCTCATGGGGATCTTCAGAGGACATCAATTCCTCAAGGTAAATTTTTTCGATTTTCTTGAGTCCTTCTGAAAAGGTTTGTTCAAGACCCAGGTTGATCCCTTTCTTGGAGTATTTGAGGCCCACCAGGCTTAGCTCTGTGAGAGGCTGAATAAAGTTTTCCAGTTCAGAGGAAAAAGAATCCAGAGGTGAAACTTTGTTGATCAGGCCCATCCGCTCAGCTTCAGAAGCTTCGATGATTTTTCCGGTCAGCAGGAGTTCGGAAGCCTTTTTTAATCCCACCAGCCGGGGCATGATCAGCAGAGCCACTGGAGGAAGGACAGAAAGTTTTATTTCCGGCTGGCCCATTTTCACATTATCAGCGGCCAGAATCAGATCACAGAAAAGAGCTATTTCGCAGCCTCCGCCTAGAGTCAATCCTTTCAAAGCGGCCACAGTGACTTGATCGAGCTGGGAGAGGTTATGGAAAATTTGATGGAAGACTTGAAGCATCTTCTCCACCTTCTCATCGGTATGGTCAGAGACGTCCACTCCTGCTGAGAAGGCCTTTTCTCCGCTTCCGGATACGACCAGAACTTTGACCTGTTTATTATCCAAAAGAGAAGTCAAGGCTTGGTTCATCTCCTCCATAGTGGAGATATTCAGAATGTTCAACGGAGGGCGGTTGATGGTTAAAAAAGCCTTGTCTTCCTTGGTCTCAAAAATGATGTGGTCATAATTATTTTGAGTCATGTTACCCTCTTTCCATGGAGTGATGGACTGAGGTCCTGTTCCCCCAATGGAAACTAATACATATCACCTGATTTTCTCTCTGTCAACTCTTGCCTTGACTTGGAAATGCAATATTGATATTTTGGTTTTCTCAAAAAGGAAAACCCTTTGTTTGATGCGTTTATAATAGATTTACATCCCGCGGGGAAGAGGCATGTCTTTTTGAAGGAGGAAAGATGAGCGAAGAAAAGAAAGCCGCCATCAAGAAAATTCAAGCCACCGGCCACATGAGGAAGATCATGGCCGATTATTTTTATGAGATGGATCGTGCTTCTAAGGAAGGATCGCCGAAAATTGCCTGGTGCACCAGTGTGGGACCGGCCGAGCTGCTGCTGAGCCTGGGATTTCTTGTCCATTATCCAGAAAATCATGGAGCCATGTTAGGCGCCACCCGAACAGCCAATGATTATATTCCAGTGGCCAATGCCATTGGCTATTCTCCAGATATCTGTTCTTATTTGACCAGCGATGTGGGGTCTTTCATCAAAAAAGAGACTCCTCTTTCCCGAGCTTATAAGGGGATTGAAGGAGTTCCCAAACCTGATGTGCTGGTCTATAACACCAACCAGTGCCGAGATGTGCAGGATTGGTTTTCCTGGTATTCAAGAGAATTGAATGTTCCTGCTCTGGGAATATCCACCTACCGCAACATCGGAAAGATAACCGATTATCATCTGGAGAGTATCGTCAAACAGATGAAAGATATGATCCCTCCTCTGGAAAAGATCTCAGGCCATAAGTTTGATATAGATAAATTCAGGAGCATTGTGGCTCTATCCAGAGAGTGCACTCTTCTGTGGAAAAAAGTTTTAGAAACGAACACAGCCATTCCCGCTCCCATGAGTTTTTTTGACGGGACAATCCATATGGGTCCAGCGGTGGTTCTGAGAGGAAGTTCCCAGGCTGTGGAGTATTACAAAGTCCTTCTCCAGGAATTGGAAGAAAGAGCGGCCAAAAAAGAGGGAGCAGTGGAAGGAGAAAGATTCCGTCTCTACTGGGAAGGAATGCCCATCTGGGGCAAGCTCAGAGATCTGGCTGAATTTTTTATCAGCCTCAAGACATCGGTGATTGCTTCCACCTACTGCAACAGCTGGATTTTTGACTCATTCGATCCTGAAGATCCTTTCACCAGCCTGGCCCGGGCTTATACAGAAATCTTTATCGTCAGAGACGAGGATTTTAAACAGAAATACATCGAAGAGATGGTTGGCAAATACAAAATCGACGGCCTTCTTTTCCATGACGCCAAAACCTGTCCCAATAACTCCAACAGCCGTTACGGAATGCCGGAAAGACTTGAGGAGAAGCTGAGTATACCCGCCCTGATCATAAACGGAGATTTGAATGACCTGCGCTGTTATTCAGAAGAGCAGGCCAAGACCAATATAGAAGCCTTTATCGAACAGCTGGAGACAAAATAACAGGATTAAAAAAGTGAGCGTGCCTTTGCTGGATTGATTAATCCAGGCGGGCGGGCTTTTTAAATGACCATGAATTATTTTGCGGGAATTGATGTGGGGGCTTCCACCACCAAAGCCGTTATCATCGACAGAAACAGGAAAGTCCTGGGCCATGCGGTAGCAAATTCCGGTGCCGATTTCAATGCTGCTGCTGCTCAAACCTTCCATGAATCCCAAAACAAGACCTCAAAAAAGATTCAACCCCGCTGTGTGGTGGTGGCCACCGGATACGGAAGAAGGAATGTTCCCTTTGTCCACAGAATCAAGACAGAGATAAGCTGTCATGCCAAAGGAAGTTTTTTTTATTTTCCCCGTGCCCATACTCTGATTGATATCGGAGGCCAAGACAGCAAAATCATCAAGATCGATGATTCTGGAAAAAGGGTGGGTTTCAAGATGAACCGCAAATGTGCGGCGGGAACAGGAGCCTTCCTGGAAGAAATAGCCCGCCGTCTTCAAGTGAAAATGGACAGGCTCAACCAGCTTGCCGAAAAGGCAGAGAAAAATGTCCAGATCGGGAGCTACTGTACAGTATTCACAGCCACAGAAATCCTGACCAAAATAAGAGAAGGGACAGCGGTAAAAGATATCATAAAAGGCATTTTTGGTTCGGTCATTAAAAGAGCCATGGAGATGGACCCTTTAGAAGGGAATATTGTCATGAGCGGGGGAGTGGTGGCTTATAATCCTTACTTGGTCAAAATGTTGGAAGAAAGATTAAACAGAAAGGTATTTGTGCCTCCGCTTCCTCAATTGACGGGCGCATTTGGAGCGGCCCTGTATGCTTTAGAAGCAAAAGGAGGTTGAAATGCTTGATGCTTTATTCAAGCCAAAATCAGTGGCCATCATCGGGGCTTCCAATAATCCTTTGAGTATTGGTCATATTGTGCTCAAAAACCTTGTTGACCACAACTTTAAAGGTCCTATTTATCCCATCAACCCTAAATCCAAATATATCAAAAGCTTCAGAGCTTATCCTTCAGTGGAGGATGTTCCTGATGATGTGGACCTGGTGAATATTTCCATCAAAAACACCCTGGTTCCTCAGGTGATCGAGCAGTGCGGCCAGAAGGGAGTTAAATTTGCCATTGTTCATACCGCTGGGTTTAAGGAAGTGGGAGAGGAGGGAGCGAAGCTGGAAGAACAGATTGTGGACATCGCCCATAAACACGGAATGCGTATCTATGGACCAAACTCCCAGGGCATCCAAAATTCTGATCCTGAAATCTCTGTGTATGCCAATTTCACTTTTGTTCCCATGTTCCCCGGGAATATTTCTATCGTGGCCCAGAGCGGAGGAGTGGGAGAGACCCTGAAACTGCACCTCTATAATGTGGGAATGGGAATAAGGATGTATTCCAGTTTTGGCAACGAATCTGATGTGAGCATGAACGAAATCATCGATCATTACGGCCAGGATGAGGGGACAAAAGTGATCATGGTTCACATGGAAACTCTCAAGGATCCCGCCGGATTTCTGGAGGTGGCCAGCCGGGTGACTCCCCACAAGCCCATCCTTGCTTTAAAAACAGGGAGAACATCAGAAGGGACAAAAGCTGTGGCTTCTCACACCGGGGCCCTGGTGGAGCAGGAAACTCTGATCGACGTGATTTTCAAAAAGAGCGGTGTTCTTCGTTTCTACACCCAGGAAGATATGGTTGATGCAGCCGTCGCCTTTTCCAGCCAGCCGGTGCCCAGAAAAGACAGGGTTGTTATTGTCACCAACACAGGCGGGCCGGCGATTATCGGGGTGGATGAAGCTGTGGCTAGAGGGCTCAGACTGGCTGAGCTGAGCCCCCAGACTAAACAGATCCTGAAGAAACTTGTCTTCCAGGAGGCCATCGTCTCTAATCCTGTGGATGTGGTGGCCACTGCAGGACCCCAGCAGTACGGAGGCACAGTAGAGGCACTCCTTAAAGATCCCCACATTGATTCCCTTCTGCTCGTTTTTGTCACCGCCCCGTTTGTTGACTGTGAAGGAATTGCCAGAAAGCTGGGGGAGATCGGCAGGAGCGCGTCCAAACCTATTGTCTGTCAGGTCATAACCACAGAGAAATGGGCAGAAGTCATCCGCCTGATCAGAGAAAGCGGGATCCCTGTTTATCATTTTGCAGAAACAGCGGCCCGAGTCCTTTCCGCCATGACCGAATACGGGAAGATCATACACAGGAAACCCCCCTCTTATAAAAAATATCAGGTGGACAAAGCCGGTGCACAAAAAATCATGAACCGTCATAAGGGCAAACAGAAGTTTCTGCCTCAAGCGGAGGTCTTTGATCTCCTCCGGTGCTACCGGATACCCACTGTGAAAACAGAGAGAATAAAGAATCAACCAGAACTGGAAAAAGCTGCTCACAACATAGGCTATCCCCTGGTGTTGAAGGTGGATGCTGAGGACATCGTCCACAAAACAGAAGTGGGGGGAGTGGCGGTTAATCTTAGGGACAAGGCAGCGCTTTTGAGTGCTTTTGAAAAAATGTCCGGCACATTCGCTGAGAAGAAACCAGGTTTTATCCTCCAGGAATACCTCACCCAGGGTAAAGAAGTGATCATAGGAGCCAAGAGGAATGAAGAACTTCAGCCCACCATCATGTTCGGGCTGGGGGGGATCTTTGTGGAGACTCTCAGAGATGTTCAATTCAGGCTGGCTCCTCTCTCAGAGGAGCAGGCCGTGGATATAATCCGCTCCATCCAGGGCTATCCTGTTCTGGAAGGGACCAGAGGGGAGAAGAGCGTAGATTTTTCTAAACTGGTGGAAATTTTGATCCGCTTTTCGCAGCTGGCATCTGACTTTCCTGAAATTGATGAAATGGATTTGAATCCTGTGTTTGCCCTGGAGGAAGGGAAAGGTGCAGTGGTGGTGGATGCCCGCCTGAAGACAGCCAGATGAAAGACGGGACAGGCTGCTTTTCCCCTGCTTTTTATTTAAACCGCTCTGGGGGCAACTGAAAGAATAAGGTGAACTGGGTACCTTTGATCATCGTCTGCTTGTACATCATCTTTCTGTATTCTGTCACCTGGGTCACCCGCCGTTTGAGCCGAGGGGGGATGATCGCCTATCTTCTGGCCGGTCGGAATCTTCCCGGCTGGGTGGTGGCTCCTCTTCTGGCCGGATTGGCTGTGGGTGGGGCTTCCACGGTGGGAGTGGCTGAGAGAGCTTATCATGCCGGGATATCAGCCGGCTGGTATAATGCTGCCTGGGCTGCTGGAGCTGTTCTGGTAGGCCTAACGGTTGCCCGGCGCTACCGCCGGATGGAAGTGGCCACTCTTCCCGAGCTTTTCGAAAGACACTACAGTATTTCCGGCCGCGTCATTGGCGTGGTGGGACAGCTTGTCCTTCAGATCGTCATCACCTCTCTTCAATATGTGGCTGGCGGAGCCATCCTTTCTTCTCTCCTTCCCCAGGTGTTTAGCTTCAAGAGCGGGATGTTTGCCACCGCTTTGGTCTTTGTGGGGATTACCCTGATCGGCGGTTTTTGGGCCGCAGGCCTGACCAACATCATCAATGTGGTTCTCATTTATACCGGCGTTCTCCTGGGAGCGGTGATAGCGGTGGGCAAGATAGGAGGGGTGGGAGAGCTGGTTTCTAAACTCCCTGCCCATCATCCCGGTTTTGATCCGGGGGCCATCGGCTGGGCCCTGATCCTTGCCTGGTTCATGGTCATGTGCACCATGGCTTTTTCTGTGCAGTCAGTGGTGCAGATAACCTTTGCTGCCAAGGATTCGCAGTCCGCCAGCCGGGGTTTTATCGCCGGGGGATTGATCATCCTTCCGGTGGGTTTCATCAGCGCGGTCATAGGTCTCGCTGCCACCATTCTTCATCCAGGAATCATTCCCACCGAGGCTCTGCCCCGCACCGTGTTGAGCTTGAGTCCGGTGGTGGCTGGGCTTGTTCTTGCCGGCCTGTGGGCGGCTGATGTTTCCACTGCTTCTGCGCTCCTGGTGGGAAGTGCCACCCTGGTGGTGGGGGATTTGATCAAAAGGTTTGTGGCTCCGGACCTAAAAGAGAAAAAGGAAAAGATCATATCACAGATTTCCGTGTTTGTGCTGAGCGTTTGCACCTATCTCCTGGCTCTTTCTGTTTCTGGCATTTTAAAAACCCTGCTCATCGGCCTTTCTTTAACCACTGCCTACACCCTGGTGACTCTGATGACTCTGTTCTGGCCCTCTGTGTGCAGACGGTCACATGCCGCCTGGACTCTGCTCATGTCCATGGCAGCTCTGGGGCTCTGGGTGGTATTCCCTCCATTGAGCTCTTTTTTTCAAAAACTTGATCTTCCCCATCCCATCTATTTTTGCTGGATAGTCAGTTTGGTGACTTTTTTTCTGGTTGCCGTTATAGATAAAAGAAGGATAAAATCCAATCAATATTTTTTGCCAAAAGGAGGATAAATTGAGTTTAGATTGGCTAAAAAAGGATAAGGAAATCAAAGATCACCTGCTTTGGGGAAAGGAGCATTGGGGGACAGAACCTCCATGCACGGTTTATGAGAAGAGGCCTCTGAAGGATCCTTCCGGAAAAGAAATGGAAGGGCTTTATTCTGCCTGGATCATCCTCAATAACCCTGCTCAGTACAATTCTTACACCACCAAGATGGTGAAGGGAGTGACTGCCGGGTTCCAGAACGCCTCGCTGGACAGGAGCGTGGTGGCGGCAGTGTTCACCGCAGCGGGTGATAAAGCCTTCTGTACAGGAGGAAACACCAAAGAATATGCAGAGTACTACGCGGGAAGGCCCAGTGAATACGGTGAGTACATGGATCTTTTCAACGGCATGGTGGATTCCATCCTGATGTGCAAAAAACCCACTGTCTGTCGGGTAAACGGGATGAGGATTGCCGGAGGCCAGGAGATAGGCATGGCCTGTGATCTGGCCGTATCTGCAGATACAGCCATTTTCGGCCAGGCTGGTCCCCGTCACGGCTCGGCACCGGATGGAGGGTCGTCGGATTTCCTGCCCTGGTTTTTAAGCATAGAGGATGCCATCTGGAATTGTGTTTCCTGTGAATTGTGGAGCGCCTACAAGATGAAGAGACTGGGGCTCATCAGTAAGGCTGTTCCGGTCATAAAGCAGGACGGAAAGTTCATCCGCAATCCGGCTGTGATCACGGATAAATATATCCAGGATGGAGAAATCGTTTACGGAGAATTCCTGAGAGGGGAAGAAGGAAAGAAAGCAAGACAATTGGTCAAGACATCACCGGCTGATTTTGAACTCTTGGACAAAGCTGTCTATGAGATCATCTGGAAATTCGCCAACCTTTTCCCGGGATGTTTGATGAAATCTATCGACAGCGTGAGAGCCAAGAAGAAATTTTTCTGGGATATGGCAAAGAACTACAATCGCCATTGGCTGTCAGCGAACATGGCCACAGAGGCGTTCCTGGGCTTTCATGCTTTTAACACCAAAAAGATAACCGGACAGGATACTATTGATTTCATCAAATACAGACAGCTGGTGGCTCAGGGAATGCCTGTGGATGAGGCTTTTATGGAGGCTGTCCTTCCCAAGCCCAAAGAATAAAAGAGATAACAGCCAAATCCCTTTTTAGCCGAGGAGGAGCTTGCATGAAACAGAAAAAAAACATATTTCACATTCCGCCACACATCAGCGGTGGAGGGGTGGCCTTGATGAAAGAAAAGAAAATAAACATCGTGTTTCTTTCTGCCACCCGTACTCCCTTTGGTGAGGTGGGGGGAGATTTGAAAGATGTGCCTCCCATCGAGCTGGGTGCTTACGCGGCCAGAGCGGCTATCAAGCGGGCCGGGCTTCAGGGCAGAGAGGAAGTCATCAATGAAGCCATATTCGGGAATGCCCAGCACACCAGCATCGATTCCCATTATGGAGCACGCCACGTGGGCTTGAGAGCAGGCCTCAGTTTTTTTGCTCCTGGACTGACTGTCAACCGCATCTGTTTTTCAGGAGGAGAAGCGGTTATCCAGGGAGCCAAGCAGCTCATCCTGGAAGAGAGCGAGGTTGTGCTGGTGGGCGGTTATGAAAGCACCAGCCAATCGCCTACTCTTCAGTTTGGCTCTGCTTTCGGCTATCCCTACATGGGGGGACCAAGAATCTATGCTCTTTTCAAGGATGGGTTGAAAGACACTTACATCGATGATGATATGATGGGAACAGCGGAGAATCTGGCCCGGCTTTATGGAGTCTCCCGAGAAGAAGCAGATGAGTTTGCCCTCTCTTCCCAGATGAAAGCCAAGGATGCCCAGGATAAGGGGCGGCTGGCCGAGGAGATAACTCCGGTGACCCTGAAAACCAGGAGGGGAGAGAAGAAGGTTTCCCAGGATAGTCATCCTCGTCCTGAGGCCACCATGGAGATCCTTTCCCGTTTGCATGCTGTCAAGCCCGGTGGAATACAGACTGCCGGGAACTCCAGCGGTATCGTGGATGGAGGGGCCGCCCTGGTGATGGCCACGGAAAAGAAGGCTGAAGAACTGGGAGTGGATCCTATCGGGAGGCTGGTCTCCTGGGGAACAGCGGCCGTGGATCCCCACTACATGGGCATCGGGCCTGTCCCTGCCTCCCAGATAGCTCTGGCAAGAGCAGGAATGACCTGGAAGGACATGGATTTTATCGAAATAAACGAGGCTTTTGCAGGGCAGTATCTCGCCGTAGAACGAGAGCTGGGATTGGACCGCTCTAAAGTCAATGTCAACGGTGGTGCTATAGCCCTCGGGCATCCTCTGGGAGCCACCGGTGCGCGGTTGATCACAGCCCTGATCACTCTGGGAGGGAGGGGATTGGCATCAGCCTGCATCGGTGGAGGACAGGGAGGAGCGGTCATCGTGGAAAGCTGTGCTCCCAAGCAGAAGATATAGGAGGATGGGTCCATGAAAAAAGAGGAAAACAAAAAGATAAAAAAAGTGGGAGGTATAACCTGGGAAGATGTAGAAGTGCTGGTGGTGGGCGCAGGGACTATGGGCGCCAGTATCGGCCAAGCTTATGCCCAAAGCGGATTCAGGGTGGGGATCCTGGATATCAGCGAGGAAATCCTAGAGCGGGCTCTGGCTGCTGTAGACGCTGAGCTGGAAGCCGCCCGGAAAGCAGGGATTTTCTCTGACTCTCAGGTCCAGAAGATAAAAAAGAGGATTTTGACCACCACCAGTTATGAGCGGGCCTGCGGAGGGAGAAGCCTGCGCCTGGTGATCGAAACCGCCACCGAAAACTTAAAAATCAAAAAACAGATATTCAGGACTCTGGACCAGTACTGCCCCCCTGATGTGGTACTGGCTTCCAACACATCTTCTTTAGACATCAATAAACTGGCCGGGGAAACAAACAGACCGGATAAAGTGGTATGGATGCATTATTTTTACCTTCCCCACAGGAATCGGGCCGGGGAATACGCGGGTACAGAGAAGGCTTCTGCAGAAAGTATCCGCACCGCAGCCCGGTACATGAAGCTGGCCGGAAAAGTGGCCACTCCCATCCTCAACAGCCGCAAGGGCGGGGCTGCTGATGTGATCTTCGTTTCCCTGCTTCTGGAAGCAGCCAGAATGGTGGATGAAGGTTATGATATTCCCTCCATAGAAGCTGCGGGAAAGAAAGCTTTTGACATGCCGGTGGGTTTTCTGGGATTGATGGATGCCACCGGCATTCCCATCGGCATTTACACCATGTATTCATTCTCTGATTCTTCTGATCCCCGAGATCCGCTGTATAAAGTCTACGGCAACTTTTTCCGCCCCCCAGAAAGCTATAAAAAAATATTGGAGAAATACCAAAAGACAGAGGAAAAGTCCAAAGTGAAATGGGTATCAGAGGAGGATGCCAGGAAGGAACCACGGGACTTGGCGCTGGTGGATGAGCTCAAAAAAAGATTCCTGGCGGTTGGCTTCGTGACCGCCACCGAAGTGGTGGAGGCAGGAGTGATAGAGATGGAAGAGGTGGACAAACTGTGTCAGAATGCTTTTCTGTGGAGAGAAGGTCCATTTGCTCTGATGAACAGGATAGGGATCAGACAAGTCCTTCGGATGGTGAAGGGCAGGATGGAGCTTGCTCAGCGCCAAGAAATAGATTTTCCCCTGCCTGAGCTTCTCATCTCTCAAGCTCAAAAAGGTGAACCATGGCCTCTCACCCAGGATCCCGTTGTTTTCGGCCTGGAACAGGAAGACAGAACCGCCCGGATCATGATTTCTAATCCCAGAGCAGCCAATGCCCTGGACAATCGAGTTTTTGGGAGTTTAAAAGCTCGCTTCAACCAGGCCAATGAGGATAAAAAAGTCCAGGTCATCGTCTTCGATTCAGCCCCCATAAAAACTTTTATCGCAGGCGCCAATGTTCCTGATTTCGTAAAAAACATTAACCAGGGGAATTTTGAGGGCATAAAGGAGGATACAGCCAGGTGGCAGGAGGTCATCTTTCACCACATGACCGGAAGCGGCAAGCCCAAAATCGCCATCGTGGATGGAGCGGCCTTTGGCGGCGGGGTGGAGGTGGCCCTGGCCTTCGCCCTGGATCCAGATTCGCTGGTCATCGCAACGGACAGAACTTCCTACACTTTTCCTGAAACCCGGCTGGGAATCTATCCAGGATTAAGGGGAACTTTGACTCTTGCTCAGGCTATCTATGAGGCTACCCATGACCCCGAGTTGGCCTTGGCTTTGAGCAGGTATTATATACTGGCCGGAGGAACCTCCACCTCTTCTCCACGGTTGATAAAATATTTAGGGCTGGCGGATTTCCTTGTTCCGGTCCGGAAAAGAGATGAAGCCGCTGCCGCATTGAGCCAGGCCATCATGGATAATGGAGGCCGACCTCTGACTCCACAACAGAGAAAATCCCTGAACATCGAAGAACTGCCCTCAGAGCTTACTTTCGAGGAGAGGGAAGAGATGCGCTGGATGAAAGATTTGTTCCTGAAGAACGATGTTGTCCCCACACTTTATGCTTACGGGAGGGGACAGGCAGAGATTTTTCTTTCCGGGGAGAGCCGGATTTATGCCCAGAGGATAGCGCGGAGAGTGGCCAACAACTCCCCTCATGCGGTGTTCATATCTGACTGTTTGATAAACCACGGCTTTGAAGGCTGCCTTGAAGGGAAATCACTGGATGAAAGAGCCCAGTGGGAACTGGATCATTTTCTCATCCCCACCTTCCAGCACCCGGATGCCCTGGAGGGATTATCTGCTCTGACAGAGAGAAGATTTCCCGAATTCAACAGGCGGTATCCTTTGTAAGCACAGTCTGAATAAACAAGGATGTCACTTTAGGGCAATGCCAAATAAACAGGAGGAAGGAAATGGATTTAGAAGGGAAGGTGGCTCTGGTCACTGGAGGAAGTGTGGGCATCGGCACAGCCATTTCTTTGGAGCTGGGCCAGAACGGTGCCCATGTGGCTTTGACCTACCGCAAACACCAGAAAGAAGCCAAGGCGGTGGCGGAAAAGATAATAGCCATGGGACCCAGGGCCAAAGAGTACCAGATTGATATTGCTGATTTCGAGGCGGTCCAGAAGCTGGTGAAAAATGTGTTGAATGATTTTGGCCGTCTGGATATTTTGGTCAACAATGCTGGCATGAACTGGGACGGGGTGGTATGGAAGATGAGCGAGAAGCAGTGGGACAGCGTGATCAATGTGGATCTCAAGGGAACTTTCAATTTCATCAGAGCGGTGGCCCCCATATTCAAGCAGCAGAGGTCGGGAAAAATCGTGAATATCACATCCATAAATGCCATGAGAGGAAGATTCGGCCAGTCCAATTATGCTGCGGCCAAGGCGGGAACCATAGGCTTGACCAAGACTGTGGCCAAAGAATTGGGACGGTACAGAGTCAATGTCAATGCTGTTGCTCCTGGATTGATCGAGACGGATATGATCAAAAGTATGCCCGATGAGTTCAAAAAGAGCTCTCTCTCAGAAACAGTATTCAATGCTCTGGGAAAACCAGAAGACGTGGCTTATGCGGTGGCTTTTCTATGCAGTGAAAAAGCCCGGCATATCACTGGAGAGGTGATCAAGGTGGATGGAGGGCAGTACATCTGATTCAAGACGGCCTTACAGCCGTTGAATTTTTTGGAGGTTAAGTATGGAAAAAGTGGGAATTATAGGTGTTGGACAGAGTTCCTTTGTCCGGGGTTATCCGGGTTCCATCCGGGAGCTGGCCTTTGAAGGATTTAAAGAGGCGGTGTCGGATGCCCGGATATCTGCCTCTGATATTGATGCTTCTATTATCTGTTCAGCTCCAGAGTATGACAAGCAGCGTTCACCTTCGGGTGTGTTTGCGGAATATCTGGGTCTTATACCCCAACCCACCTGTTATCTGGAAAGTCTGTGCTCTTCTACCAGCATGGGTTTGAGAATGGCCTATTCTTTGATAAGATCGGGCCTTCATGATATTGTGGCTGTGGTGGGGTTTCAGAAGATGTCAGAGATTTCCTCGGCAGAATCCCAGGAGAGAATGGGCCGGGGGGCTGATATCCAGTGGGAGAGTCCGTTTGGAACCATGATGCCTGCCTATTACGCCATGTTCGCCAAAGCCCACATGGAAAAATACGGTACTACCCTGGAAGATTTGGCCCTGGTCAGAGTCAAAGCTTCCACCTACGGCCAGATCAACGAAAAGGCCCTTTTCCGCAAGCCAGTGACTCCGGAGATGTTATCCGATCCCAACCACTTCATGTCCGGACCGGTGGCTTCCCCCCTTCGGGTAGGGGACTGCTGTGCCAATGCAGACGGAAGCTCCTGCCTTATTGTGGCTGGCCAGGAAAAGGCAAAAACACTCAGCCAGAAACCGGTGTGGATTCTTGGTCTGGGAGCAGCCTCGGCCAGCGTCAACATGGCCGGAAGAGAGATTTTTACCGGCTTGGCTGCGGCCAGAGAGGCATCCCAACAAGCTTACAGGATGGCCGGTGTGACTCCCAAACATATCCATGTGGCCGAGGTTCATGATTGTTTCACCATCTCAGAAATCATGGCTTATGAAGACCTGGGATTGGCCAGGCCAGGAGAAGGGAAAGAACTGATCCGAAGCAGAGAAACTTACAAGGAGGGGAGCATACCTGTCAATGTGGATGGAGGCTTGCTCTCCAAGGGTCATCCCATCGGAGCCACCGGAGGATCACAGATCAGAACCATCGTGCTCCAGTTGAGAGGGGAGGCAGGAGAAATGCAGACCAAAGACCCGGAAATGGGGCTGGTGCACAACATAGGTGGGGTGGGGCTTTACGGCAATGTCACCATCCTGGGGAGGTCATAACATGGGAAAGAAACACAAGAAAAAGGAGATAGATGATAGATTCAAAAAGTTTGGAACAGTAAGCTTCACTTCTGTTACCAAAGTCAATGACTTCATAGATTATCTGGAACAGGGAAAAGTCATGGGCACTCGCTGTCAGGAATGCGGGCGAACCTTCTTCCCTCCCCGGGCCCACTGCTTCCGCTGTCTTTCCAGCAATACAGATTGGTTTGAAGTCCAGGGAAAGGGAAAATTGGTCTCCTACAGCAGGCTGCAGTATGCTCCCACGGGTTTTGAGAAAGACCTGCCTTATTACATCGCTGTTCTGGATTACGGGGATTATAAGGTTTTCGGCAGGATTTCCGGTGATGTACCGGAAGATGAGCTCAGACCGGGCATGGAGATGAAGACTGTGGCCCATAAGCTTCCCAGCGGCCAGTTGAACTATGTTTTTGAGAAAGTATGAAAGTTTTATCCCAATCCTAGAATCCGGGCTGCATTCTGGTAGAGGATCTTGGTTATGGATTCCTTGGCCAGAGGAAGATTCTTGATCGCCTCGATGTTGGCTCCGATGGTCCTGACTCCCGGCCAGTCTGATCCATACACAAATTTATGGATGTTTTTCTCCAATTCCGGGAAATAGTTCAGCAGATTCTTGGGTGGAAGTCCCGAGATTTCCAGGTAAACACGGGGATGAATCCGGGAGAGGAAGAAGGCCTTCTCATACCACAGGCCCCGGCCGGCGTGGGCCATCAGGACAAAAAGATGAGGAAAATCTGCGGCCACTTCGTCCACATGAATAGGGTCAGCATATTTTATTTTTGAGCCTTTAAACACAGAAGAGCCGGTATGGATGAGCACAGGCAGGTTGTGTTCTTCGGCCAGAGCATAAAGGGGATAAAGCCTTCTCTGGTTGGGATAAAAGTGATTGTAGGAAGGATAGAGTTTTATGCCTCTGGCTCCCAGCTTGATATATTTTTTTATTTCCCGGGCCGGGTGGCTTACCAAGAAAGGATTGACAGTACAAAAAGGAAGGAAGACATCATCACCCTGACAGAAATCCAGCACGTACTGGTTGGAAACCACTCCGGTGGTGATGGGGCTTATTTCGGGCAAAATCACAGCCTTGGCGATGTTGTGGCTTCTGAGATAAGCAGCGAATTTTTGAGGGTCGATCATTTCCTGGTATCGTTCATAATACTCTGAATGGACGGATTTTTGGTAGGCATGGACCCACTCATGCCAGTGTTCTTTACGGCCGATATGGACATGAAAGTCGATGATCTTCATCGGGATCACCTGCAATAAGGCTGCTCAGGGTTTCCTGGTTTGTTCAATCTTAAGCTATTTATTCTAGCCTTTTTTCACCCATAAAAAAAGATGCCATCGATTTTTTTCCATACTGAGTATAGAAATAAATATCATTTCATTTGGGAGCATTCACAAAACTATGATGAGTATAGATATTTATACTGGTTGAAAGGAGTGAGGGATGGGGGTGAGGAAAAAATGCTTTCGTTTTTTCATTTCCGCTGTTTGACAAGCCGTGTCTTCGATGATATATCACTCTTAACCAAGAGCCGTAAAAGCAGAGATGATTCTCTCGGACATAAAATATCACAGCCCCCGAACCCTGGATGAAGCCTTAGGCTTGCTGCGGGAGCTGGAAGGGGCCCGTGTGCTGGCTGGTGGCACCGACCTTCTGGTCGACTTGAAACAGGGTTTGACAGAAGCCAAAAACATCATATCTCTTCACCATCTGAAAGAACTCAAGGGAATAGAGCGAAGAAAAGACAAGATTTGTATCGGAGCCATGAGCACAGCCCAGGAAATCCTCTCTCATTCTCTGATCCGCGAACATCTTCCTGCGCTGGCTGATGCTGCCCAGTCCATGGCTTCCTACCCCATTCGTACAATGGCCACCATCGGCGGAAATATTTCCAGTGCTGTGCCCTCGGCCGACCTTCCTCCTCCCTTGATAGCAGCCGATGCGGCTGTGGAGCTTCGATGCTCAGATTCTTCCAGGGAAGAGACTCTGGCATCTTTTTTTTCTGGGCCCAGAGAGACCATCTGTGAGGAAGGGGAATTGGTGGCCTTTATCCTGGTTCCCGTTCCCCCCGCTCATACAGGAATCTCTTTCCAAAAGTTTTCTCTCAGGGAAGCCAATGCTCTGGCTGTAGCCTCTGTTGCTGCGCGGATTACTGTTAAGGACAGGAGGGTGACTCAAGCAGCCATAATTCTGGGGGCAGTGGCTCCTACTCCTGTAAAAGCCTTGAAAACCGCCCAATTTCTCATGGGAAAAGAGCCTTCAGACAGCCTGTTTGATAAGGCTGCCTCCCTTGCCGCAGAGGAAAGTCAACCCATTTCTGATATCCGGGGATCTGAGTGGTTCAGAAAGGAGCTGATCACTGTATTGACCCGCAGAGCCTTAAAAGAGGCGCAGAACCGGGCTTCAGAGAAGCGGACCAAAGAGAGAGAAGACCATGGATGACCATAAACACAAGCACCGCCTGTTGAGCCTCAATATCAACGGAGAAAAACATTCTGTGGCTGTCAGGGAAGGTGAGACTCTTCTTGATGTATTAAGGAACAGGCTGAGGCTGACCGGCACCAAAAAGGGCTGCAATATCGGAGTCTGTGGTGCCTGTACCGTACTGGTGGACGGAGAGCCAAAGAACAGCTGCCTTCTTCTTGCTGCTTCCTGTGAGGGAGCTGAAATCACCACCATCGAGGGAGTGGCCAAAGAAAGCAAGCTCCATCCTCTCCAGCGGGCCTTTATCAACCACGGGGCCGTTCAGTGCGGTTTTTGCTCCCCTGGAATGGTCATCAGCGCTTTGGCTTTAATCAGGAACCATCCCCATCCTGAAGAGAAAGAAATCAAAGAGGCTCTTTCAGGTAACCTCTGCCGATGCACCGGTTATGTTCAGATCATGGAAGCTGTTAAGAATTGGAAAAAGTATGAGAAAACCGCAGAAGGGCCGGCACGTCCTGATGACCTTTCCCGTTTTAAAACTGTGGGCAGGAGCCTGCCCAGGGTGGATGCAGCAGATAAAGTGACCGGCAGGGCAAAATTCACTGCTGACTATTATTTTGAGAACATGCTTTACGGAAAAATCCTGCATTCCCCCATAGCTCACGGCCGGATTAAAAAGATAGATACAGCCCGGGCTCAAGCACTGCCTGGAGTGAAACTGATCCTCACCGGCAAAGATGTGCCGGACATCAGCTACGGTGTTTCCCCGGCTCGGTACGATGAGCATGTTTTGGCCAAACAGCGGGTCCGCTACGTGGGCGACGAAGTGGCAGCAGTGGTTGCTGTGGATGAAGAAACAGCAGAAAAAGCTTTAAAATTGATAGAGGTGGAGTACCAAGAACTTCCTGCTGTTTTTCATCCCCAAGAGGCTGTAAAAGAAGGCGCTCCCCAGCTTCATGAAAGATATAGAAATAACATCAACACCCGCGTTGACCATCATTTTGGCGATGTGGAGAGGGGATTGGCCGAGGCAGACTACGTCCGGGAAGAGGAATTTGTGGGAAACCATGTTTACCAGAATCCCCTTGAGCCCCATGCTTCCATTGCTTTCTGGGAAAATGATGGGGCCACCCTGGTTCTTTATTCCTCCACTCAGGTGCCCCACTATGTCCATTACATGCTGGCTCGGGTGCTGGATATTCCTTTAGGGAAAATAAGGGTTATCCGCCCCCCGGTGGGAGGAGGGTTTGGAGGAAAAGCAGAGGCCACCCCTCTTGATTTGATCTCAGCCATAGCTTCCCAAAAAACAGGAAGACCGGTGAAGATGGTCTACAGCCGGGAAGAGATGTTTCTCCATGGCCGGGGAAGACACAAACAGCACATGAAATTCAAGATCGGAGTGAAGAAGGACGGAAGGATCACTGCGGTGGACAGCAGGATTTATCTCGATGGTGGCGCTTACACTTCCTTTGGCATTATCACGGCCTATTATGCAGGATGTATGATTCCCACCCTTTATCATATACCGAATTACAGATACCAGGGTTTTCGAGTGATGACCAACAAACCCGCCTGTGGGGCTATGCGCGGCAACGGCACTCCCCAGCCGCGCTTTGCCTTTGAATGCCTGATGAGTATGATCGCCGGCGACCTGGGAATCGACCCTGTTGAGATTCGTCTTCGCAATGCCATCGATCCTGACACCCGCACCTGCAATGACCTTGATATCAAAAGCTGCGAGTTCAAGAAAACACTGCGGGAAGCGGCCAAAAAATCGGGTTGGAAGGAAAAATACGGCCGGCTTCCTCCAGGGAAGGGGATAGGAATTGGCTGCGGTGGATTTGTATCAGGGGCTGCCTATGCCATCTACAGGGGCCAAGTGCAAAGGAGCTCAGAGAAAGAACCTGAACCTTTTGTTAAGAAGGCCACCTTTCCTCATTCCAATGCCATGATCAAGGTCAGTGAAGACGGCACCGCAGCCGTGCTTCTCATCCAGGCAGCAGAGATTGGGCAAGGGGCTTCCACTGTCCTTTCCCAGATATGTGCCGAGAGTTTAGGGATAAGCCTTCACCGGGTTCGTATCCGGTCAGAGGATTCAGACATCAGCCCTCTTGACTTAGGAGCCTATTCTTCACGAACCACCCTCATGGGCGGCAATGCCGTGGTCAAGGCGAGCAGGGAAGTGCTGGGAAAGCTTTTCCAGGAAGTGTCTCAAATTTGGCACTGCGAAACCCACCATCTTGAAGCGAAAGAGAACAAGATATTTCACAAGATGGAAAAAACAAAACACATAGAATGGGCAGAAGCAGCCAGAAAATATTTCAACCATCATGGTCCTCTAGTGGGGACAGGCTGGTACAAGCCTCCAGAAGGACTGGGAGGAGATTTTAAAGGAGCTGCGGTGGGCACCAGTCCTGCCTATTCATACGGAAGCTCTGTGTGTGAATGCCGCGTTGATTTAGAATCGGGCAGGGTAAAACTGGAAAGATTTATCGACTCCCATGATTGTGGAACTCCCATCAATCCCCAGGCCGTTCGTGGGCAGGTGGAGGGAGCTGTGGTGATGGGATCTGGAGAGACACTCATGGAAGAAGTGGTGTATGACCAGAAAGGGAATATCCTCAACCCTAATCTTCACCACTATTTGTTGATGACCATCAAAGATGCGCCTGAGATCTTCAGCGGGATTGTGGACTCCTATGAGCCTCAAGGCCCTTATGGAGCCAAGGAAATTGGAGAAGGAGCGATTTTGCCTGTCCTGCCGGCCATAGCGCATGCCATTGCCAACGCTACCGGAGTTTGGATAAAGGAACTGCCCATCACTGCTGAAAAAATACTCAAAGCCTTGAGGGAAAAGAAGGGATAGATATCTTAGATTCTGCAGGCATCCGGGAGTTCAATTCTTCTTCACTTTGATACCGCTTTCTCTTCTTGCTCTGGCCACTAGATTCGACCATTTTTCTGTGAATTCGCCCTTCTGTATGTTTTGGAGCTCTCCGATGACAATCTTCCTGTTGTTCTCTCTTTCCTTCTTGCTGAGGGCCAGATACTGGCTTTTTAGGATGGTGTTCTTCTTGTACCAGTGCCACCCCTCCCGTCCCTCCTTCATCTCATTCCTTTTTCCGTATCCGGTGGGACAGGGGACCAGCAGCTCGATGAATGAAAAACCCTTTTTCTGGATTCCTTTCTGAACGGCCGTGACCGTTTCATAAGGATAGCCCAGACACCACCGGGCAGCATAGGGAGCTCCAGCCCCGATGGCCAGCCGGGACAAGTCAAAGGGGTCTTCCACATTGCCGAAAGGTGTTGTGGTGGTCAGCTTCTCCAGAGGAGTGGTGGGGGATCCCTGTCCTCCTGTCATTCCATAGTTGTAGTTGTTAACACAGATGACGGTCATATCCACATTGCGCCGGGCTGCGTGGATGAAGTGGTTTCCGCCTATAGCTGCCAGATCTCCGTCACCGGTAAAGACAATGACAGTTAACTCCGGATTGGCGGTCTTGATCCCGGTGGCGAAAGCCAGGGCTCGTCCGTGAGTGGTGTGCAGTCCGTCTGCTTCAATATATCCGGGAAGCCGGGAGGAACAGCCGATTCCAGAGACAAAGGCCACTTTATCGATGTCCAGGCTGCAGGCATCCACTGCCCGCAGCGCATAATTGAGCACGTTGCCCACTCCACAGCCTGTGCAGAAAATAGAGGGGTACATTTTTTCTTTGATATATTTTTCCCTGATGTGCTTGGCCTTGTTAAACATCATCCGTTTTTTACTGCCTCCATAATCTCCTTCGGAGTGTGCATGATGCCGCCGATTTTAGGCAGAGAAATCACCTCGCATTTGCCCCTGGCGGCCTCTCTGAGGGGATGGACAATCTGTCCAAGGTTCATTTCGGGAACAAAAATGGCTTTTACCTGCTCAGCCAGGGCATAAACCTCCTTTTCAGGAAACGGCCAGACTGCAACCAGACGAAGATGGTTGACCTTGACTCCTTTTTTTCTCAGGGCATGCGCTGCCGATATGGCTGCTCGGGAAGTGATGCCGTAGCTGACCATTCCGACCTCAGCTCCCCTGATGCTGTCCCATTCCACACGGGTGAGCTCATCACTCCTGTCGGATATTTTCTCACACAGACGCTTGACCAGCCTGGTATGTTCATGGGCATCGTCAGTTGCTGGAAATCCTCTTTGGTCGTGGGTCAGGCCAGTGACATAGATGTGATATCCCTGGCCAAAATCGGGAAGACAGGAGATTTTGGTTTCATCTGCCTTGAACGGAATATAATCTTCCTTTTTATCCCGGGGCCGTCTTCTCTCCACCAGACGGATTTCTTTTTCGGCTGGAAGAGAGACGTTCTCCCTCATGTGTCCAACCTCACCGTCGGTCATAACCAGCACCGGATTTCGATATTTCTCGGAGAGGTTAAAAGCTTCTATGGTCAGGTCCAGACATTCCTGGACACTGCTGGGAGCAAGGGCGATGATCTCATGGTCGCCGTGGGTTCCCCAGCGGGCCTGCATCATGTCGCCCTGGGAAGGCTCGGTGGGCTGGCCTGTGGATGGCCCTGAACGCTGGATATCCACGATAACACACGGTGTCTCGGTCATGCAGGCATAGCCGATATTCTCCATCATCAAGGAAAAACCAGGACCAGAGGTGGCTGTCATGGCCTTGGCGCCGGTCCAGGCGGCTCCTATGACCGCAGAGATACTGGCAATCTCATCCTCCATCTGGATATACACTCCGCCCAATCGGGGAATAAGCCGGGAAATGATTTCTGCTGTCTCGGAGGCAGGAGTGATGGGATAACCAGCAAAATAGGTGCATCCTGCTAGCAAGGCCCCATAAGCAACGGCCTCATCCCCTTGGATGAACTGCTCTTTCTTTCCCAGGACATGGAGGATTTCCTGGTAACAATAATTCTTATTCAATTTTTTTTCCCATATCCCAGCCTTTCCTGAAGGCCTTGAGGTTGAGGTCCTCTGTGCCTTTGGGGACATGCTCCAGTATGGCTTCTTTCATGCTCTTTTCTGATGCCAGCCTGAAGGCTGATGCTAGATAACCCACCATCACCGTATTGGCCACCATCTTTCTTCCTATTTTCTCGGCGGCTTTCAAGAAAGGAACCTTGATCACATTCTTTCTGTTTGTTTTCACCAGATCCCTGTCTATGATTATCCGGGTACTCCTCTTCACATCTTGGCCGTATTTATCAAAGCCCGGCTGGGAAAAGACCAGCAGAAAGTCAGGCGCCACCACCTTGGGATAATCGATCATTCCGTCAGAGATCACCACCTCGGAGCGGGCAGCTCCTCCTCTGGACTCAGGACCGTAGGACTGGGTCTGAACAGCGTTCAATCCTTCCTTAACCGCCGCCTCTCCCAGTATCACTCCAGCCAGAACGATTCCCTGGCCGCCAAAACCCACCATTCTGATTTCCTTTCTCATTCTAGGCCCTTCCCTTTTCCTTCGCTCCTTGCCTGTAGCCTTCCTCGAACGCATCCAAGTTAAGTTTTTCCGTCCCTTTGGGCACCCTTTGCCTTATGCTTTCCTGCATCGATTTCTTGGACGCAGGTTCTGCTATGGCTGTCACCAAGCCCAGCATAACCATGTTGCCCACAATCTTGCTCCCGAATTTTTTATAGGCAGTCTCGGTAGCTTTGATGCTGTGCAGGCGGTCATGTTTTTGATCAGGCTTCACCAGATCCGGGTCTATGAAAAGGAGTCCCTGCTTGTTCAAGGTCTTGATGTACATGGCGTAGGCGGGCTGCGACATGACCACCAAAATGTCGGTACGGCTGAACTCCAGCTCGTATATTTCATCATCAGAGATGATCACATCACTCTTGCAGGCTCCTCCTCTTGAGGCGCTGCCGTAAGATTGAGTCTGGAGAGAGTTTTTTCCGTCCAGGACCGCAGCGCAGCCCATGATGTATCCTGCCATGACGATACCTTGTCCGCCAAATCCTGAGAAACGAATGTTCATGGTTTACCGCTCTGTACCCGTTTGTTGAGAGCCCTCAATTCCTGTGTAAACTCTTTCCTGTTTCGCTCTACAAGCCTGCCGATGACGAATTTTCCCTCCAATTCTTCCTCGCTCATCCCTTTTGCCTTCTCCATCCTCACCGAGTTCTCCTTGAAGTATTTGAGAAATTCTTGGCCTGTTCGCATCCCAATGCGCCGCCCGTAGCTCACCGGGCACTGGGATATGATTTCCACAAAGGTGAATCCTTTCTTGTTTATGGCATTTTGCATGGATTCCATGAGAGGAAAAACATGATAAGTTGTCCATCTGGCTACATAATTTGCTCCTGAGGCTGCCACCACTTCAGCGATATTGAAAGGATACTCGATGTTCTTGTAAGGAGAGGTAGTGGTGGGCATATCCAAGGGAGTGGTGGGAGACAGTTGGCCCCCGGTCATTCCATAGATGAAATTGTTGATCAAAAATACAGAAAGGTCAACATTTCTGCGCGCTGCATGCAGAAGATGGTTTCCTCCTATGCCCGCGATGTCTCCATCGCCGGCTATGACCACCACCTGCATATCCGGCTTCATCACCTTGACCCCGGTGGCAAAAGCGATAGCCCGTCCGTGAGTGGTATGCAGGGTATCGCCTTTAAGGAAGGGAGAAGGGATCCAGGATGAACAGCCTATACCTGTAACAGAGACCATTTTCCTGGGGTCCAGCTTGAGTTCGTCAAGGGCATGGACATAAGCATTGAGAACAGTACCGCATCCGCATCCTTGACAGAAGGTGGTGGGCAGAATTTCTTCTCTCAAGTAACGCATCATTCGGTGCTTTGATTTCTTTTTGGCCATCAGGCTGTATCCTTGAGAACTTTGTATATCTCATCAATAGAGTGCGGAATTCCCCCGATTTTGGGAATGGATATCACCTGGCATCCCACGAAGCGTTCTATTTCTCTTGAAATCTGACCCAAGTTCATCTCCGGGACAAATATCTTGCTGACTTTTTTTCCCAGGTGGGCCAGGTGGGAGCGGGGAAAAGGCCAGATGGTGATCAGCCGGAGAAGCCCCACTTTTATGCCTTCTTTCCTTGCTTTCAGCATGGCTCCATGAGCGGGCCTGGCCGTGGCGCCGTAAGCCACCATGGCCACTTCGGCATCATCAAGCCCATGTTCCTCAACTCTGACCATCCGCTCTCTATTCCTGTCGATTTTGGCGTACAGGCGCCTGATCAGCCGATCATGAACCTCCTGGCTTTCTACATCCCTCATCCCGTCCTGTTTGTGGGTGGATCCTGTCACGTGCACAAACCGTCCCTCTCCGAACTCGGTCATGGGCGGAATCAGAGTGCCGCCAAACACCTTCTCGTTTTTCTTGGCTTTCTTTCTGGAGTAAAGCTTTATCTCATCAAAACATGGTATTTTCAGCTTCTCTCTGAGATGACCGATCTCTCCATCCATAAGCAGAATAACCGGAGTGCGGTATTCCTCTGCCAGGTTGAAGCATTGGATTGTCAATTCGAAGCACTCCTGGATGCTGCTTGGTGCCAGGGCAATGATTTCATGATCTCCGTGAGTCCCCCACCGGGCCTGCATAATATCTCCTTGAGCAGGTTTTGTGGCCTGTCCGGTGGAAGGACCTGAGCGTTGGACGTTGACGATGACACAGGGAGTCTCTGTCATACAGGCATAACCTATGTTTTCCATCATCAGAGAAAACCCCGGTCCGCTGGTAGCGGTCATGGCCTTCCCCCCAGCCCAAGCTGCACCGATAACAGCGGAAATTGAGGCAATCTCATCTTCCAACTGAAGATAATATCCATCAACCCATGGCAGCAAACGGGCGATTTGTTCGGCAATTTCTGAGGCGGGTGTTATGGGATAACCTCCGAAAAAGTTGCATCCCGCAAAAACAGCACCGTAGGCCACAGCCTCATCACCCAGGAGAAAAAAAGTTTTGTTCTCCAAGTTCTTGAGATATCTCAGTCGGGAGTCCACTGGCAGTACTTTACTCATTGATTATGAATATTGCAAACTCGGGGCACATCAGTTCACAGAGCCGGCAGCCCACGCACTCATCTTCTTGGACTGTCTTGGGAGGATAGTATCCTCTCTTGTTGAGACGGCCGGAAATCTCCAGCACCTTCATGGGACAAAAATCTATGCAGATGCTGCACCCTTTGCATAACTCTTCGTCAATCAGGATCATGCATCATCCTCCTAATGTCCGCAGGCAGCAGATGTGCTTTAGTTTTCAATAATATTATACACAGGACTTCCTGTGAAGCATCTTTTTTTTCACAAATAAGTGTATAAAAAATCATCTTGACAACAGCACTTCCGATTTATTATATTTATGGTAACCAATATTGGATACCACAATTCAATGGCCGAGAATTCGCAGCAGGAAATTTTAGAGGTCCTCAAGGCTTCTCCTTCTGGAGTTCAGATGGAAGAACTGGTGGAAAAATTGGGCCTCACCCGTCATACCATAGCCAAGTATCTGGAAGTGCTGCGGGCTGAGGGGAAGGTTCATTACAGGAAGGTGGGCCGGTCTAAAATCTGGAGGGATGTCTCCACCAGTGCCAACATAAAGCTTCTGACCATAAATGACCTGGAAGATATTCTCCGTATTGAGGAGGAAATAGAGAGAGAACAGGATTTAGAGAATCCGGAAAGGATGGATTATCTAAAAGAGACCGCTCTTTACCATCTTCAGCAGGGGGACCCCCTGATGAACCTGGGTGCAGAAATAGAAGGAAAACTGGTGGGATTTGTTTTTTCTGAGATCAGATTGTGGGAATTCGGCAGAGGAGAAAAAACAGGCTGGATAAAAGTCCTGGGCATCGATCCTGAATATCAGGGGAGAGGGATTGGCCGGAAGCTGGGGGAGACCCTGTTGGGTCATTTTGAGCGAAAAGGCATCCGCAAAGTGAGGACTCTGGTGGACTGGTATGAAGGAGATTTGATTTCTTATTTTAAGTCTTTGGGTTTTGATATTCTCAACATGATTCCTTTGGAAAAGGAGTTAAAGAAATGATGGAAAAATTCAAACAGTGGTACCAAAACCGCCATGACTATGCCAGAGAGTGGAAAAAGAAGACTGGAGGAAAAGTGGTGGGCTATTTCTGCACCTATGTCCCCGAGGAGCTGATGTACGCAGCAGGAATCCTGCCGGTGAGAATTCTGGGCAGCCATGAACCTCAAGATGTATCCGAACCTCATATCTTTGGTATGTTCTGTCCTTTCTGCCGTGATTGTTTAGCTCAAGGGCTCAAAGGAAAGTATGATTATCTTGACGGGATCGTGATTGCCCAGAGCTGTTTGCACATCCGTCAAGCTTTCACCTCCTGGAAGATGCACATTCCCGTCGATTTCAGCTATTACCTTCCCATGCCCAACAATGTTCAAAGCCAAAGGGCGCTTCCTTATCTGGCCGGAGAGCTGAGAGCCTTTGGGCAGGCTCTTGAGAAGTGGACAGGGAAAACCATTACAGATGAAGATGTGTATAAGGGGATCCAGATCATGAACAGATCCCGCCAGCTCAGCAGAGAAATTTATGAACTGCGCAAGCAGGATAATCCTCCGCTGACTGGCCTGGAAGCCATGTACACAGTGGTTTCCAGCCAAATGGTAGATAAGAACGACCACAGCCAGGCTTGTGAGGAAGTCCTTAAGGAATTGTCCCGGCGTCAGGTCAGTAATGGATCCAAGATAAGACTGATGATATTGGGCAGCGAAGATGACGATACCGAATTTATCAACATGGTGGAATCATTGGGAGCGATTTTTGTGGTGGATGACCACTGTACAGGCAGCCGCTATTTCTGGAACCAGGTCAATCCCGATTCCGATCTTTTTGAAGCTGTCGCTCATCGGTACATTGCCAGAGTTCCCTGTCCCAGCAAAGACTGGCCCCAAAGATCAAGAGTCGAACATATCAAGAGTCTCGCTCAGGATTGGAAGGCCCAGGGAGCTGTGGTCATCCAGCAGAAATTCTGTGATCCCCACGAACTTGATATCCCCGCCGTCATAGAAAACCTCAAACAGATTGGAGTGCCCTGCCAATTTTTGGAGTTCGATGTGACTGTTCCTGTGGGGCAGTTTAAAACTCGAGTGGAAGCATTTTTGGAAATGTTGGGAGAAGAGGATTTGTTTTAAGGAGGAATCCGATGAGCTCTGTTTACAAAACCGAACCTTTGAGATGCTGGAATAAAGGAAAGGAGATAAGGCAGGATTATTATCGAAATTTTGCTCAGGCCCATCAAAAAGGAGGACTGCGCTGGGCCGGGGGAGCCTGGTCTTTCGACGCCATTCCCTCTGGTCTGGGCGATGATGTTTATCCTCTGACCGGAGAGCCTTATGCGGCCTCAGTAGCCTGGAATAAAGACTTTGCCAGCAGATGCCATGAAGCGGTGGAGAAAGCCGGGTTTGCCCGGGATCTGTGCTCATACATGAGAAACTACTGGGGCTCCATCCTGCTCAACCAGTATGTTTTCGGAGGAGAATTTCCCAAGCCTGATTTCATCTGGCAGGATCATATTTGCTGCTCTCATGCCAAGTGGTACCAGGTAGCCCGGGATTTAGAAGGTGCGGACATTCCCTATTTTTGCATCGATGTGAGTGTGGGCCCTTACCAGGAGCTGACGGAAAACAGGCTTGATTATGTGGTGGGCCAGATGCACGACGGGATCGAATGGCTGGAGAAGATAACGGGCAGAAAATATGATGATGAAAAGCTTATTCAAGCTGTTTACAACCACTGCCGTTCTACTTCCCTGTGGGCAGAAGTGTGTAACCTGAATAAGGCCGTACCTGCTCCTCTGGATGAGAAAACCATGTATTCGCTGTATGTCTTAGGAACGCTCCACAAAAGCAGCCCGGTGGTGGCTGATTTTTATCAGGAATTGCGCGATGAGGTCAAAGATCGGGTGGAGAGAGGGATTGCCGCAGTGGGTAATGAACGCTGCCGGGTGATGACCGACACCCAGCCTCCCTGGGCTTTTCTGAATGTGTTCCGGTACTTGGAGAAATACGGATGTGTATCGGTGGGATCTCTTTACACCTACGGGTTGATCGGGATGTGGGATGTTCAGGAGGATGGAACCTGGGGGCCCCGGAAAACTCCTCAGGAAAAGGGTTTGGAGATAAACAACCGGGATCAAGCTCTGCGCACACTGGCCGACTGGGAATTGAAAAAACCGGAATGGCAGCATTTTTATTCACCTCAACCCAAGAGCGAGATGATGATCCGGATCGCCAGAGAATGGAAGCTTAAGGGAGTTATCCTTCACTACAACCGGGGCTGCGAAGGCTTGAGCTTGGGAATCGCTGAAAACAGGCTGGCTTTGATCAAAGCTGGCTTTCCGGTGATGATTTTTGAAGGCAACATGGGCGATGAGAGGGAGTTCGATGAAGGTCAAACCTTATCCCGTATCGATGCCTTCATGGAAAGTCTGGATTTCGAGAAAGACTGAATGGTTTTCCTCATAAATTTTACAAGAATCAAACACCATGAAAAGGAGGAAAAAAATGAAGGTGGCCGGTATCGACTGTGGAGCAAAATATGTTAAAACACTCATCAGGGATGAAGACAGAATTTTGGCCAAAAGTTCTGTGCTCAGCGGCTTTGACCTGAAAGCTTCGTTGAAAAAAAGTCTGGAGCAGGCTCTGGACCAAGCTGGGATCTCCAGAGATGAGCTGGATTTCATTGCTGCCACCGGGACAGGGAAAGAAGAAGCCTTTTTTGCCCTCTCCAAAGTGACCGAAGTAGGAGCCAATGCCAGAGCCATGAACGTGCTTTTTCCTTCGGTCAGAACAGTGATTGATGTGGGAGCTGAAGAGGGGAGGGCCATCCGGATCAACCAGAAAGGAAAAGTTGTAGATTTTGCCATCAACGAGAAGTGCGCCGCCGGGGCAGGCACTTTCACCGAAACCATGGCCCGGGCTCTGGAAATAAAATTAGAGGAGATAGGGCCTCTAGCCCTGAAGTCACAAAAAGCGGTGCCCATGAATGCTCAGTGTGCCGTTTTCGCTGAGTCCGAAGTGGTAAGCTTAATCCATGCCAAACATGCTAAGGAGGACATTGCCAGGGCTGTCCATGATGCCATTTCTGACCGGATCGCCTCTCTGGCCAGAAAGATTGGAATCGAAAAGGATGTGGCTTTGGTGGGAGGAGTGGCCCGGAATGTGGGGTTTGTGGAGTCACTGAAGCGGGATTTGCAGGTCGATCTGGCCATTCCCCAAGATCCAGAATTCTCGTGTGCCTTCGGGGCTGCGGTGGCAGCAGCCGAAAAGGCTGAAGGAGGTTAAAATGGAAAAGGAATACTGGCGGTGGCCGGAGTCGAGATGGACAGCACCTGATATAGACTGGAAAACAGGGGAAATAATCTCTGCAGGAGTGGATGTGGGTTCAGTGAGCTCTCAAGCGGTGGTGATGGTGGATGGGAAGCTTTTTTGCTACAGCAACATCCGCACCGGATCGGACAGTCCACAGAGCGCCCAAAAAGCCATACATAAAGCCTTGGAAGGGACCGGAATGTCTTTGGAGGATATTCACTACACAGTGGGGACAGGCTATGGGAGGGTCAACGTCCCCTTTGCCAGGCGGGCCATCACAGAGATTGCCTGTCATGCTCGGGGAGCAAATTTTATGTACGGCTCTTCGGTCAGAACAATCCTGGATATGGGAGGCCAGGATTGCAAGGCCATCCATTGTGATCACAGGGGGAAGGTGACCAACTTCCTGATGAATGACAAATGTGCTGCCGGAACCGGCCGGGGGATGGAAGTGTTCGCCGACCTGCTTTCTGTGCCCATCGAGGAGATGGGAGATCTTTCCTTCCAGATCGATGAGGAGCCGGAATCTGTCAGCTCCACCTGCGTGGTTTTTGCCAAGTCAGAAGCGGTGGGCCTTTTGCGGAAAGGTTGGCCCAAAGAGAGAGTCCTGGCTGCCTATTCCTCAGCCATGGCTCACCGGGTGGTGGAGCTGCTGGAGAGGATAGGGATAGAGAAGGAATTTGCCATAACCGGAGGAATAGCCAAGAACGCAGGGGTGGTGAAGAGGATCGAAAGCGAGCTGAAAATAAATGCTCTTGATCCCCATCATGACACCCAGATTGCTGGAGCTCTGGGAGGTGCTCTTTTTGCCAAGGCCCTGGTGGAGAAAGAGAGGGGGCTGAGGTAAGATGCTGGCCCATTACGGATACAAAGACGGATCAGGGGATTATTTCATCACCATAGATACAGACAAGTGTGACGGCTGCCGGAAATGTGTGGAAGCCTGTCCTCATGGAGTCTTGGAAGTGGGCGAGGATGAGAATGATCCATTCCGAGAGGAACCTGTGGCCAAAGTAACCGAAGCGGAGCGGAAAAAAATCAAATACACCTGCGCTCCCTGCAAACCGATGAAAGAAAGGAAGCCTTTGCCCTGCGTTCAGGCTTGTGCTCCCCAGGCCATTGTCCATTCCTGGTAGATCAGCCCATGAAAATCGGATTGACTGTCGACGGCCAACCCATAGAAGCCCGGCAGAGCCAGACTGTATTGGCCGCAGCCTTGACAGCCGGTATTTACATCCCTCATCTTTGCTATCATCCTGATTTGCCTTCTTTCCAGGAAGCCTCTCCATCAGAAGTGTGTTATCGAGGTCAGCAAGAGTACCACTCTGATTCTCAGTCCCCAGGATACCAGGGGTGCGGGCTCTGTGTGGTGGATGTCAAAAGACAGAAGGAACCGGTTCTCTCCTGCATCACCGAAGTGGAAGAAGGGATGGAGGTTTTGACCTCTACTCCGGCACTTTCCGATCTCAGACAGGAAAAACTGGTTTCCATCCTGACTCCACATCCTCATGCTTGTCTCACCTGTGCCCAAAGGGAGGGATGTTCCCTGACCCAGTGTTCGACCAATGTCCCTGAGGAAGAACGCTGCTGTCCCCAGTTTGATTTTTGCGAGCTGCGCAGGGTTTCCGAATATATCGGGATCAGGGAAGACATCAGCCGCTATGTGCCTGGCCGTCTTTATTGTGAAGAGGATAAGCCCCTTTTCCTGAGAGATTATAATCTTTGTGTGGGCTGCCTGCGGTGTGTGAGAGTCTGCAGCCAGGTGATCGGAGCCAAAGCTTTGAGTTATGTGGTTTCTGGAGGAGAAATCATGGTTGGCACCGCCCGCCCCACTCTCCAGGAATCAGGCTGTCTTTTTTGTGGGGCCTGTGTGGAGGTCTGTCCCACCGGGGCTTTACGGGACAAAGAGATCAAGCCCGGTGAGAAACAGAAGGCATTGATTCCCTGTGCGGCCCAGTGCCCACTGGGGATGGATGTTCCTTCTTATGTGAACCATGTGTCTAGGGGAAGATATAAAGAGGCAGCAGACCTGATAAGAGAAAGGACTCCTTTAGCATTAACCTTAGGTTATATATGCCACCATCCCTGTGAGGAGGAATGCCGGCGGGGCCGGCTTAACCAGGCTGTGGCCATCTGTGATATCAAGCGTTTCGCCCTGGAAAGGGGAGAGGCCAGTACTCCTCCTCAAAGGAAAGACTCTACAGGGAAGAAGGTGGCTGTGGTGGGATCTGGCCCTGCTGGTTTGGTGGCCTCCTATTTTTTATCCAGGATGGGACATTCAGTCAGAGTGTATGAAGCGCAGCCTGAGCCGGGAGGGATGCTCAGATGGGCTGTTCCTGAATTTCGGCTTCCCCGTTCGGTTATTCAAGCTGAAATCGAGGAGATAGAGGCTGCCGGAGTAGAAATCTTAACCCAGACTCCGGTGGATGGAAATAATCTCTTCAAAGAGTTCGATCAAGGAAGGTGGGATGCCCTATTTCTGGCCGCCGGTGCTCAACACAGCAAAAGGATAGAAGTGGAAGGACTTGCCGGAGAAGGAATCCACTGGGGATTGGAATTCTTAAAAGAAACCAAACAAGGAAAAAGGAAGAAGCTGGAAGGCAGGGTAGTGGTGGTCGGAGGGGGGAATGTGGCCCTGGATGTGGCCATGTCCGCTCTCAGGCTGGGAGCTTCCCGAGTGGAGCTGGCCTGCCTGGAAAAAAGGGAAGACATGCCGGCATTTGCCTGGGAAATCCAGGAAGCTGAGGAGGAAGGAGTGATCATTCATCCTGGGTGGGGGCCTGAGAAGTTCCATAATGACGGCAGCCGCCTGCACAAAGTCCAATTTCACAGATGCACCTCTGTTTTTGATGCTAAAGGAAATTTTGATCCCCGGTTTGACCCTTCAGAGAAAAAGAGTCTTGAGGCAGAGACAGTGATCCTGGCTGTGGGGCAGCAGGTGGATTTGTCTTTTCTTCCCTCAGAACTGGAAATTCACACCACTCAGGAAAGGACTGTGGAAGTCCATCCACAGACTTTTCAAACAAACCTGCCCGGGATATTTGCTGGAGGAGAGGTAGCCAGCGGTCCTGCCTCGGCCGTGGAAGCGATGGCCTCGGGCAGAAAGGCAGCCTCCGCCATTGACCGTTTCTTGGGTGGTGAGGGATTAAAAGATGATCCATATGAATCCAGGCGGGTGAAGAGGGAAAGCTTATGGATAGGACAGCAGGAAAATTTTTATGCACGTGAAAAGGTGAGCATGACCACTCTTTCCCTTGCCCGCCGACTGCGGTCTTTTGAGCTTATTCAAAAGGGATACGGGGAAGCAGAAGCCCGCAGGGAAGCGGATCGGTGCTTGAGATGTGATCTGAGGTTTCAGTTTTCTCCGGTCATAATCCCCCCTGAAAAATGGATTGAATTCACCGAAGAAAGGGTGGGTCAGGTTCCTGAGTCAGAGGGAGTCTTTCAGCTCCTGGATGGAGAAAAAAATATTATCTATATTGCCGGAACCGCCAACCTGAAACAGACTCTCAGAGACCAGCTTGCTTCCAACCCCAAGGCCAGGTATTTTTTCTATCAGCAGGATCCTATGTACACCAAGAAAGAAAGCGAACTCATCCAGCAGTTTCTGCAGAAACATGGACATCTTCCTCCTGGGAACGAAGAAGTGGATGACCTGTTCTGATGCCTTCTTTTCACGACTAAGATTTTATTGTTCTTTTTTGCTTTTCTAGAGTTCGGAGCACCTTGGTCAGTGATTCGAGATAGGGAGTGGGGCAGCCGATTTTCTTGCCGTAATCGATGATAGGCTGGAAGATGTATTCTATGGGATTGCCCGCCTCCAGGTCGATGGAAGTGGAGGGTTTGTGGTCGCCGGCATTATCCAGGTAGCCGAGGCAGTTCTCGAAAAAGGTGTCTCCGTACTTGTATCCGAGCTTGTCTGCCACTCCAATGCATTCAGAGAGAATTTGCTCACAAAGAAAACGGGTTTCTTCTGATTCCATGGCTTCTTTCATGGTCAGGCTGGTGGTGGCGCAAACGGGCATCAGGGCAGCGTTGAGGATGGTCTTTTTCCATTCCTGCTTTTTGATATCAGGCACACACACTGTCTTGAGGCCGGCATCGGTTATGAATCCGGCGATCTCACGGGCAAGAGGTTCATTTTTAGGGCTTAAGGCTCCGATGTAATTGGGAGGGTTAAAGAAAGACATCTTAACCAGCCCCGGCTTGAGGATCATCCCGGCATAGTTTATGACAAACCTCAAGATATCGTCGCGGGAAAATTTTTCAGCGGCTTTTTCTTCATTGTCTATTCCGTTTTGAAGCAGAACGATTTTCTGTTTGGGGTTGAATATCAATTTTATTTCTTCCAGGAGAGAATCGAGATAATTGGACTTGACAGCCACAAAGATCAAATCGGCATTGAACCGGCTCAAACTGGCCGTAAAGTGGCCGGTGTCTTGGACCCGGATGTTGAAGCTGCCCCCCACACCGGTGATATGGATGCCGTTCTGTTTTACGGCTGAAATCAAGTCTTTTTTGATATCCACCAGAAAAATGTTGTCCTTATTCCTCGCTAGATAGGCGGCCATGATGCTTCCCACCGGGCCTGCCCCGATAATGGCGATATTGTGATTGGCCATTTGTTTTCCCTGCAGCTGTCTTCGTTTTTGCGCAGCTATTATAAGAAATGCCTCAGTCTATTGCAAATCACTTTAAAAATTGCAAGCCTATCCATCTTCGTAATAGAGGGTGAGGGATGGGGGGTGAGGAAGCCCCTATGAGGACTGAGCGGGCATGGTTCC